>CAZXOJ010000125.1:0-11769 GCA_964642325.1 uncultured Bacteroides sp.
TGGCATATTTATCGGAAGCGGTCTGGATGGTCCAGACCTGGTTGATTTCAATATTTTGCCCTGGAGAATCGAAGTCATTCGCTGTTACTTCAGCGTAACTATTGAAGAAAGTCTCCGCTTCTCCAGCACTCTGAAAGTCGCCATTCTTGTAAAATGCGTCAACCTGGTTAGAACTCTGTAGCGTAACCGTAATATCCTGATTGAATATTAAATGGTCAGCAGCGAGATCCGGTTGGGCACCGGTACTCGGTGCATATACCTTTATTGTCCCGTCTTCAAATGTAAAACCATAATAGGAATAAGACTGGCCGGATTGCAGCAATTCTGAACTCAGTAAAATCTCCCCCGAGTATTTTGGATCTTCTTTCTTCTCACATGAGTAACAGATCCCTATCAGTATGACTAATACTGCACTTATCTTTCTCATAATCTTTCCTTTAAAAAGCAGTTAAAAACAAGTCAATATCCTTGGAAGGGATATCGAAATGATTGCCAATGAAATTATTTGTAAGGATCCCGTTGAATATGTATACTCCGTTCCGAACACTCTTATCATCCTTCAAGAATTGTTTCACTCCCCCCGATTCTCCAATTTTCTGTAACAGTGGGGCAAAAACATTGCTGATAGCGATGGAAGCGGTACGGGCTACCCTGGACGGAAGATTGGGCACACAATAATGAATGATGCCATGTTTGGTAAATACAGGATCCACCTGAGTTTTGCACTCTGAAGTTTCAATGCATCCACCCTGGTCAATGCTTATATCCACGATCACCGAGCCTTTCTTCATCTGTTTTACCATCTCCTCTGTAACAATATAACGCGGTCCCTGTTCAATCAAGTACATGGCACCGATTAAAACATCTGCTGATCGAAGGGACCGTTCCATAACCTGCCGATGAAAAACAGAGGTATAGATTCTTTGGCCAATATTATTCTGCAACCTGTTTAGCCGGTGTACAGAGCTGTCGAATACCTTCACCTGGGCCCCGAGTCCCAAGGCAGCCCTTACAGCAGATTCTGCGGCCGTACCAGCCCCGAGAATAACCACTTCTGTCGGGGTGATCCCCGAGATCCCGCCCAACATTACTCCTTTTCCTCCACGGAAATTGCTCAAATACTCGGCTGCAATATGTATGGATGTATTACCGGCAATGGTGCTCATGGAACGAACAACCGGGTGACAGTTATGTTCATCCTTGATATTTTCAAAAGCTATAGCTGTGACCTTTTTCTTCATCAGTTGCTGGACAAACTGTTTGGTCTGGCTGTTCAAATGCAAGGATGAGATTACTACCTGACGTTCTCGGAGTAATTCAATTTCCTCCATTGAAAGAGGAGCTATCTTGAGAATCGTGTCCGCCTGGTAGATTGCTGCCCTGTTGTCAAGTATAAAACCTCCCAGTTCACTATAGTCTGTATCTGAATAATTGGCACCATTCCCAGCCCCTGACTCGATCAAAACTTCATGTCCTGAGTTCACGAGTTGGTTTACCGCTTCTGGTGTAAGGGCAACCCTGCTTTCAAATTTCTGGATTTCTTTAGGGATGCCAATGGTGAGTTGTTTCTTGCTCTTTCCAACTTCCAGCATTTCTTCCTGGGGCATCAGGCTTGCCCTGCCAAAGGTGAATTGTGAATCGGATGTGTCCTGGGGTATCATGAGCCTAAATTAACATAATTCACCATTATAGTCAAGTTTGGATGCATAACTAAACTTCCACCTCTATTGTTCTTTCATTATTTTCTACAATCTTCAGATCAACATTTACCGTCTCCGGAGGTAGCAGTGAGGCTATTTTTTCAGGCCATTCAATAAAACAATATTGACCACTGTCAATGTATTCTTCATAACCAATGTCATAAGCCTCCTCAAGCTTTTCAATCCTGTAAAAATCAAAGTGATAAACGGATTCACTCCCCCTGGTTTGATATTCATAGATCAATCCAAACGAAGGTGAACTCGTTACGTCTGTGACCTGAAGTACCCGGCATAAGGCTTTGATCAGGGTTGTTTTTCCTGCTCCCATCTCACCGTAAAAGGCAAAAATCCTTTTGTCAGGAAAGGTATTAATCAACTCCCGGGCAGCATCATTGATGGATGACAGGTCGGGTATGCGGATGAGTAACATTGGACAGGCAAAAATTTAAACTGGACTGAGGGTTACCAGGGGCACCATCATTTCTTCCATTGAAACGCCTCCGTGCTGGAAAGTATTCCTGTAATATTTCACGAACTGGTTGTAGTTGTTCGGATATACCAGATAATCATGATTGGTTGCAAAAATAAAGGATGAACTGACATGGGATTTGGGAAGGTGGATCTGGTTAGGATTTTTAATCTCGAAAACCTCCTCGGGCTTATAATTCAGATTCTTCCCCTGTTTGTACCTGAGGTTTGACGAAGTTTGCCTGTCGCCAATCACTTTCACAGGATTATTTACACGAATGGTTCCATGGTCTGTAGTTAGTACCACCTTCATGTCTAACTTTGACAGTTCCTTTAAGAAATCATAGAGATGTGAATGTTCGAACCATGATCTTGTCAACGATCTATACGAAGGTTCATCATAGGCCAGTTCCTTGATCATTTCCATTTCTGTACGGGCATGGGAAAGGATATCTACAAAATTAAAGATGATGGCAGCCATGTCAAAATCCATCAAATTAGATGTATTCTCAACAAGTTTCTTGCCTCCCCTTGAATGGTTCACTTTATCATAATGAATGCGCAGATTCAATCCCATTCGTTGGATCTGCCCTTCCAGCAGTTCTTTCTCTTTCATGTTCTTCCCACCCTCTTCTTCCTCATCCACCCACAACTGTGGATAGCGTTTCTCTATTTCCATGGGCATCAAACCGGCAAACATGGCATTTCTTGCATATTGTGTGGCCGTTGGCAGGATACAGCAAACAATTTCCTCCGTGTCCACCGTATAATATTCTTCTATCAGTGGCTGCAGTATTTTCCATTGATCATAACGAAGGTTATCGATCACAATCAAACAAACTTTTTCACCATCCTGTATGAAGGGCAGTACCCTTTCCTTGAAAATGCCCGGGGACAACAAGGGTATTTCAGGGTCCTTTCCTTCAAACCACGAATAATAGTGGGTCTTGATAAATTTTGAAAACCCGGTATTGGCTTCCGCTTTCTGCATACTATGGATCTCCTCCATACCGTCATCCATACTGGATTCCAGTTCAAGATCCCAGTAGGTCAGTTTTCGGTATATCTCTACCCAATCACTGAAATGATAGGCGGTATTGATGAGCATCCGGATCTGGGCAAATTCCGACTGGTAAGCGGAAGTCGTATGTTTGGTAACCAGCCTTTTCGTATCGATGTTTTTCTTGATGGAAAGCAGGATCTGGTTGGGTTTTACCGGTTTGATAAGGTAATCACTGATCTTAGCACCAATGGCTTCATCCATGATGTCTTCTTCTTCACTCTTCGTGATCATAACAACCGGTATCCCTGGATTCAGTCCCTTGATTACATTCAGGGTTTCCAGTCCACTCATTCCCGGCATGTTCTCATCCAGGAATATCAGGTCTATGTTTTGTTCCTTCACCAGCCTGATGGCCTCATCACCGTTGTTTGCGGTCAGTACAGAATATCCCTTTTCCTGAAGAAACAGAATATGTGGTTTCAACAGATCAATCTCATCATCTGTCCAGAGTATTTTAATTTCCTTCACCATAGCTGTAATGCTTTCTAAAAAATAACCAGTACTTATCCGGAACTCTGTCGGTGAGGAGGATTTCGGCATTTCCCCGGGATATTATAAACGGTCTGTAATTTACCCCTTCAAGGGTATTGCGAATGGCCTCATTCATGCGTGCTAGTTCCAAGTAGTCCCTGGCATTTGTTATGTCCGGAAACTCTTTAACATACAATGCTACTTCCCCTTCCTCAAGGCTTTCATCAACGATATCAAAAGTGTTATTGGGAAAATTATCAATATTCAAGTTAATAAATTCAAATTTCAGTTGATTCAGATTCACCCTGTTGTTAACGAATAAACCGTAGAAAAACACACCGGAGGTATCTGGACTGTAAATCTCCTCTGCCTCAATCTTTTGTGTTTCAGTTTTTACCTCCTGATCTGAGTTCAATATAAATGCCAGTATTTTACCTGCCATGTCAGCGACCTGCGGATCAGGAGTTGCACTGGCAAGGCTGTCCAGGGCCAGGGTAAACACAAGCAATTCCTCAGTTTTCCCAATAGCCAGAACCTTAAGTAATTCAAATTTGGGAATCAGGGGATCCTCTGCAAAACGCACAACTGCAGTATCTACATCCCTGATGACGCGGTCATAGTAACCTTGCTGGAATAATTGGTAGGTCCGCTCATAATAGCTATTTACCTCATTTTCCATAGCCAGCAGTTCTGCCGCATAATTCGGGTTGGTCAGCAATTGGGCAGGCTGGCTTTCAGGATATTCCCGTACAATGGATTGTTTATATACATTGGCCAGCTGCATATTGTTTTCCTGGTTATATATGGAATACAAGTTATAATAGGTATTCAGGGTATAATCATTCCCCGGATACCGGTCAAGCAAGTCTGTATATGTATCAACTGCCCTGGGAATATCCACCAGGTCATTCCTATATATGGTACCAGCATTGAATAAAGACACTATGATCCGCTCGTGGGAGATTTGCATCATGGAATCAGTCAGTGGGATATCCTGCAGGTAGAATTCCCTCGATTTTTTGCTGAGTACTTTCTGTTTCTCTGCCAAAACACCTGAGGAATCAACAGCTCCTTCTTCCCCAGCAATAGTTTCAAAACTTATCTCCCTCTTGTTGGATCTTCTCCAGTTATCTTCAAGCTTCCTGGTACCCCATTTCATCCGGAATTCGGGTTGGCCGACACCTTTGGCAGCCTGGTTATAAAAATACCATTTACCGCCTTGCTCGGCAGCATAACCTGAACGTTGGCTCTGGTTAAGGGCCATTCGGTTATATTGCTGGTCCTGCATCGCCCTTACCTCTTCCTCACGGGCACGCTGTTCTGCCAGTTGCAACTGGGCAATAATACTGTCAATAATGGCAAATCTAGAAGCTTCATCCAGTCCGGCAAGCATCTGCAGGCTGTCTTCCATTTGGACTATGTTAAGATTTTCAACAAGCAGAGATAAACTCGCTGTTTTCTGGATGAATTCATCATAATCGGGGTAATCACTTGTCAAATAGACAGCGGCACTATCATAATAAAAATCAGCCATCTGGTAATCCTGCCGTTCATAAAAAATATCTGCAAGCGTGATGCATGTAGTGGTTTTCTGCTGCGTATTGCTGATGCTGTAGACTGAACTTAGTTTGTACAATTCAATGGCTTCCTCTGTATTCCCTTCCCTGAAAGCCACATTTCCCTGGGCATAATAAATCTGGTCCTTGAAATCCGAATTCTTATCATCCTTCAGCATTTTTCTTAATTCATCCTTGATCTCCTTTGCATTATCAGTCCCGGCTATAAAAACACCTGCCCGGTTGATCCTGGCATTGAAGCTGAATTCATACGGCGGGTTCATTTTGATGACATCCCTGTAATATTTTGATGCCAGTGTTGGATCACCGGCTTCCTGGTGTAACTGGGCAAGAATATATGTATACCTGATCCGCTGCTCTTTCTTCTTGACACCATCAAGCGCCTTGGACATGGGTTCAATGGCACGTTCAAAATCTTCTTGCTGCATGCGCAGATCAGCAATGGTGGCATACAGATCAGACCTGACTTTCTCAGGGAATTCTACCGTTCCTGTCAGGACCTCGAGGATGTCTTCAGCCTCCAGGTATTCCTCAAGCATGATATGTGTACGTGCACGCCAGACCTGTGCTTCCCAGATGACATCATCATAATGAAACTCGGAGAGTACAAACTTGAAGGTCTCCAGGGCCAGGTGAAGATCATGACGGTAGAGATATGCCTTGCCCATTAGCAGGTAATTGCCGGGGACATAGTTGTTGTATTCATTTTGTGCAAATAAATCCTTTTCTTTCTGACTTTGTGGACCATTTTTGAATTCAGGCTTGGCAGTAATGGAATGAAGGGTGATAACCTTGGTGGCCTTCTGTATGGTTCTTTCCATATCCGGACCAATGGAGGAGGCCATGCTTTCATCTGAATACAGGAAAATGGGAAGGATATTGGTAAAATCATTATCATATGAATCTTCAATCCTGTCAAGTCCCTTCTTAAAACTTTCATTGCCATTGAAGAATATATTATACCTGGCCGTTACATTATGGTATGTCCGCGTCATGCCGGTATTTTTTTCTGTACTGCAGGATGCTGCCAGGAGGAGGGACAGGACGAGGCTATATTTAACAATATGCTTTCTCAAGCCGGTTCAGGTATATGAAAGTCAAACGTAAGAATCCCCGCACAATTGTGCAGGGATATTCAATCTGATGTTGAATCCAATATGTTATACTGAGGATTAATCAACGGCGATTAACTCTTTCATTTCAGGTACCTCTTTTAAAAGGGCCTGTTCAACACCAGCTTTTAATGTCTGGTAGCTAAAAGGGCACCCGTCACAGGCGCCATGTAACTTCACTTTAACTACTTTTTCATCCGTTACTTCTTCAAGGGTAATTCCGCCCCCATCTGCTTCCAAATATGGACGGATTCTATCAAGTGCTATATTCACTCTTGCGTTCAAATCATTTCTTTCTTTTTCTGTCATGATTTATCGTATTTGGATCTATTTTTTCGTTATCTCTACCACTTTTGTCGGGGGCAGGTCAGCATTTCTTTTTTCGGTCTCCCTGATCACATTTTTTGCCAGTTCGTCAAATGCTGCAGCCACAGGTGCTTTGGAATCCAGAACGACGGGCTTTCCCCGGTCACCACCTTCACAGATCCCCTGCACAATGGGAATCTGTCCCAGCAGTGGGACATCCAGTTTTGCAGCCAGCTCCTTACCACCATCCTTCCCGAAAATATAATATTTACTGTCAGGTAATTCCTCCGGTGTGAACCATGCCATATTTTCAACCAAGCCGATCACCGGCACATTGATCTTATCGCTCCTGAACATGTTGATCCCTTTCAAAGCATCTGCCAGGGCTACCTGCTGGGGAGTCGTAACAACTACAGCACCCGTAACGGAAACTTCCTGTACCATAGTCAGGTGAATATCACTTGTACCAGGAGGCAGGTCTACAAATAAATAATCCAGCTCACCCCATTTTGTCTGGCTAATAAATTGCTTAAGTGCACCGGTGGCCATAGGCCCTCTCCACACTACAGCATCCTCCGGATCTACAAAAAAACCTATGGACAACAGGTTGACACCGTAACTCTGAACAGGGATCATCAGCTCCTTACCGTCTTCGACTACCACCGAGGGACGCTGATTCTCTGCACGCATCATTTTGGGTATGGATGGCCCGAAAATATCTGCATCAATGAGTCCCACCTCATATCCCAGGCGTGCTGTCGCAACGGCCAGGTTAGCAGCCACGGTGGACTTACCAACTCCACCTTTGCCGGAGGCCACGGCTATGATGTTCTTTACTTCAGGCAGCATCCTGTCAACAGCAATTATTTCCTTTGCTTTTATCTCGATGTTGCCTTCTATTTCAACATCTTTTCCGAGGTATTTATGAATGGCTTTGACACATGCTTTCCTGACCGATGAGATGACCGGATCATTTGATCTTTCAAAAGTGAGGCTGAATGCCAGTTTATTTCCTTCAATCTGTATGTCTGACACAAGGTTCATGGAAACAATATCCTGGCTCTTACCCGGGTATTTTACTTTACGCAATGCCTCCAACACTTGATTTTCTGAGATTTTCATGGCCCAAATTTACAATTATTATTCCGAATTTTTTTTCTTTATTTAGATTAATTCCGAGCAGGGATCCCAGAATAAACTGCTGAAATCCACCACCCGGTCATCTTCTATCCTGACCCCTTCACTCTCCAATAGTTCCTGCATTACGCGGGGACCTCCAAAATGATGTTTGCCGCTTAACAAACCTGTACGATTCACCACCCGGTGAGCCGGGATGAAATCGGGAGAGCTATGTGCCTGGTTCATTGCCCATCCCACCATCCTTGCTGCCTGGGGGGAGCCAATGCACCTGGCAATGGCACCGTATGAGGTGACCCTGCCATGTGGGACCAGTTTTGCTATTTCAAAGACCCTGGAGAAAAAATCCTTATTCTCCGTCTTCTGCCTGTTCCATGATATTTTTGCCACTGGGTAGTCTGAATTGTAAATAATGAATATTTAAACTTTCCTCAATGAATTGCTTTTCATAAAAGGTCTGTATCCCATGGACCAGTTCCGGATATTCACTGCAATAGAGGTTATTTGTTTCAAATTCCACCTTGAGTTTGTTCAGCCTGGTCAAGTCCAGGGTGTATTCGTATAATATAGAATTATCTGTTTTCAGGTGAATGATCCCGTTGTCTTTCAGGAACTCACGGTAAAGGTTCAGAAAACGAGCTGCTGTAAGTCGTTTTTTATTACGACTCCTTTTCAGCTGCGGATCCGGAAATGTCAGCCATATCTCATCAACTTCAGCGGGACTGAAAAAGGAATTGACAACCTCTATCCATGTGCGGATGAAGGCAACATTAGGGATCTTCTCCAGGTGTGCCTTCTTGGCACCTGTCCATATCCGTGCCCCCTTGATATCGATCCCAATAAAATTAATGTCAGGAAAGCGTTCTGCCAGGCCAATGGTATATTCACCTTTCCCACATCCCAATTCAAGGATGATGGGATGCTTGTTCTTGAAATACCGGGAAGCCCAGTGTCCCTTAAATTCAAAATCTTTATGGAAAACTTGCTCGAATGCTGGCTGGAAGACATTATGGAATGTCTTCATCTCCTCGAATTTACTGTGTTTTCCCTTACCCACCCTGATCAGGAGATCTAATTAAGCTACTTTTCCACTTCAATCCTTAACCCTACATCGAGCAGGAATGGAAGTTTGTCCATACGCATACCCTGCTGGTATTCGACGGTGTATTTGCCTCTCTGGGCAAATCTAACATTAGTCTTATAGATCTGCTGGAGATCCCACATATCACCCAATCCGCTCCCCAGCCATTTTCCCCGGTCATCAGACAGGGTGATTTCAAAGGTTTCCCGGATAGTATGTCCTGAAGGAGCTGTCGTTTCGATAAAAAGGTGGAGATTGCTAAAAGGATAAAGACTCGTATTCCTGACATTCACATACAGGTTATGTGCACTAACAGTATCGTCAATAAAAACCTCAAAACTTACCTTATTGTTTTTGTCCCATATCCCATCAGGAATTTTAATGTTCTTCTCATAAACCCGGCCGGGATCACAGGAAACCAGGATCAACAGGCTGCAGATAGAAATAAGTAGTGAAAATCTCATGATCGGTCCTGCGACTTGTTCTTATATCTCTTTTTCTTTTTCTTCTTTGACCGGCTCGTTTTTTCATCAAACCTGGTCAGGCTATCTTTCCCTACATCATCCTGGAAGTCCAGCTTTTCCTCCTTGTATGAGCCCGGATCAATAAGGGTTTTAACCTTCTTGCCATCTTTATTCAACCTGATGATGTCCTTTACTCTGTCTACCGGGACCGGTACCAGGTTGGAGGCATTCTCCCTTTCAAAACCATACCAGTACAAGTTCCGGTAGATGTCAGTTTTCTGGTGGTAGGCGCTACCATCATCTGTTTCCAGAACGGTGTTCCGGTTTGGAAAATCCTTTTGGGCATCCAGGTATGAGTTCAGTTCATAATTGAGGCAGCATTTTAACTTCCCACATTGGCCGGCCAGTTTTTGTGGATTCAGGCTGACTTCCTGGTGACGGGCAGCATTGGTTGTGACCGAGACAAAACTGGTCATCCAGCTAGCACAGCACAATTCTCTGCCACAGGAACCTATGCCTCCGATCCTTCCTGCCTCCTGCCTGGCTCCGATCTGACGCATTTCAATCCTGACTTTAAAAGCATCTGCCAGTACTTTGATGAGTTGTCGGAAATCAACCCGTTCATCGGCGATATAATAGAAGATGGCTTTTGTTTTGTCCCCCTGGTATTCTACATCCCCTATCTTCATGCCAAGTTCAAGATCGTCTGCAAGCTGCCTTGACCTGATCATGGTGTCATGTTCAAGCAAGATTGAATCCTTCCATTTATCAATATCCGCTGGTTTTGCCTTACGGTAAACTTTCTTCAGCTCCTCGGAATCCTTTGAAATACTGTATTTATATAGTTGCCGGAGTACCAGTTCCCCTGTCAGGGAAACCACTCCTATATCATGCCCTGGAGAGGCTTCAACAGCAACCACATCCCCACTCCTGAATCGTATATCGTTAATATTCCGGTAATATCCTTTTCGGGTGTTTTTGAATCTTACCTCAATAATATCATTGAAATCATTCCCGCCTGGAATGTCTTTTAGCCAGTCAGTTGTTGCCAGCTTACTGCAACCGCAGCTTTTGCTGTATGGCAATTTGTAATGTTCCCCCCGGCTATCGCAAATATGTCCGCTCTCTGCCATAATGGTAACAAAAATAACAAAATTCCTGCATCCCTACCTGATCAGCTTTACCAGCTTGAGTGCAAAATCGAGGAATACGATGCGTGCATAAGCATTTGCCTCAATATGGATACTGGCTTCATTCAGTTCCTGCACCATGGCCGGAACGTTCTTGTCATTGATAAAAGGGTAGAATTTTTTAGAAAAATTTGATTCACCTGTTGTCATATGTACCAATTCTTCTTGCTTTTTATTCAAGAGGTAGTTTTCCCTTATCATCCTGATCACGTAAACAAAGAATGCCTTTTGCCTCTCCCTGCCCAGTCCTGACACCTCTTCCACCCATTCGAAGATCTGCTGGAACTCCCGGGCGTAGGCCAATCTCATTATCCGAATAAAAAGCTCCAACTGGTAAGCTGAATCCTCACTGGTCATGAGGTTTTCTTCTGCTTTAACATAATTTCCCCCGGATATCTTCACAGCACTTTTCAGGATTTCATCAGAAACTTTGTGTTTCTTTTTCAGTGCATCCAGGAGGTCTTCCCCAGCTATCCTGGGAACCCTGATCAATTGTGTCCTCGAAAGGATGGTCGGTAGCATGGGACCGGTATTCTCAGGTACCAGGAGAAAAATGGTCATTGGGGGAGGTTCCTCAATCAACTTGAGCAATTTATTGGAAGCTGTCAGGTTCATTTTTTCTGGCATCCAGATGATCATGACCTTAAAATCCGATTCATAAGACTTCAGCTGAAGTTTCTTCATGATCTCCTCGCTCTCCCTCTTGATGATGGATCCCTGTTTGTTTTCCATCCCGATGTAGCTGTACCACTGATTTGGTGTTATATAGGGACTTTCAAGCAAGGCTTTGCGCCATTCTGTGATGAAGTCATCGCTCACCGGGTCTTTTTTGACCGATTTGGTAGTGAAAACAGGAAAGACAAAATGAAGATCGGGATGTACCAGCCGGTCATATTTCAGACAGGAGGGACAACGGCCACAGGAATCATCCTCCTGGCGGTCCTGGCAGGAAAGATAGGTGGCATATGCCAGTGCCAAAACCAGTGCTCCTGATCCCTGGGGTCCATGAAACAGTTGGGCATGTGGTACTCTTTGTTCAGTGACTGACTGGACCAGTTGCTGCTTTAGATCAGCATGCCCTGCTACTTCTGAAAAACGCATAGAGATAAAAATTAAATCAATGAAGATCCGGGATAAAATTAAAATACTTTTTTAACTTTGGCGAACCATTTTAATTAATCTTTTCTATACGATGCAAAC
>CAZXOJ010000126.1:0-11665 GCA_964642325.1 uncultured Bacteroides sp.
TGGGGAGGAAATTCATGGGAGGGAAAGGAAGATGACGAGCAGATACTGGCACATTTTTATACCGTCGATTTTGATTTTATCCCAACCATGAAAATAAACATGGCTGAGGGAAAAAATTTCACAATGTCTACGGATAGCAGTAATTACATTCTTAATGAAGCAGCCGTTAAGGTTTTTGGCATCACAGATCCGGTAGGAAAGTGGTATGAGTATGCAAGCAGAAGAGGAGAGATCATAGGGGTTATCAAAGATTTCAATTATAAATCTGTTCATACTAAAGTTGAACCGATGGTGTTGAGGGTAGGCCAGTATTACCGATATATCATCATTCGCTTATCAGGAAACAATACATCAGAGGCAATGTCACATATTGAAAGCCAGTGGAAACAGTATATTCCGGATTATCCTTTTGAGGTTCATTTTCTTGATCAGGAACTTGATAGGAATTATAGTAGGGAACAAAATATGGGTGTATTGTTTAATTATTTTGCCCTCCTTGCCATTTTTATATCCTGTTTGGGATTATTCGGATTGTCAGCATTTATGGGACAACAGCGAATAAGAGAAATAGGTATCAGGAAGGTCATGGGAGCAAGTATAGGGAATATCCTGACATTGTTGACCACAAATTTCTCCCTACTTGTCTTGCTGGCAAATATCATTGCCTGGCCTGTGGCCTGGTGGGTATTGAAAAACTGGCTGGAGAACTTTTCTTACCATACGGATATCTCATACTGGATATTCCCGGTAGCCGGATTACTGGCCCTGGCTGTTGCCTTAACGACCACTTCCTGGCAGGCATACAGCGCAGCTGTCACCAACCCTGCAGAGACATTGAAATATGAATGATCCCCTGACTTACGATTTGCTTTGGGCATTCCGGTCATTCAATTCCCTGACCATATCCTTTGCCCCCTGGAGGACGAATACTGAATCCGCACCACATCCTATCATCCTGTAACCAAGCTTATAATATTTTTCATATTCTCCTGCGTGGCGTAATAAAGTACCAGTAGCTTTACCCGCTTTGGCTGCCGCATCCCTTACCTTTTCAAGTGTATCGATATACCTGGGATGATCAAATTGTTGAAAGATGCCCAGCGCCAGTGACATATCAGCCGGACCAACAAATAAGACATCCACCCCGTCAATATTGGCAATCTCATCCAGGTGATTCAGACTTTCCATGGTTTCTATCTGGACGACTCCAAGAACATTGTCCTTAAATCCCGCATAATATTCTTCAAAGCTCTGTCCAAAGTCAGTGGCCCGGATCATATTGGCCATCCCCCGTACCCCATCCGGGGGATATCTCATGAAGGATATGGCCTGTTGGGCTTCCTGGAAGTTCTGGATCTGGGGGAACAGTACCCCGTCTGCCCCAAGTTCAAGCACACGGCTAACCCGTTGCCTGACAAGTGCTTCAACACGCACTATTTTGATTGTTGGGCTTCCAGTTAAGGCCTGGAGCTGGTTTAGCAGGTTGTTCTCTGTGCCTATACCGTGTTCAAGATCGATAACAACCCAGTCAAATCCCGTCTTACCTACAATTTCTGCATTGATTTCGGAACCGCTGTTAAGCCAGCATCCGTGAATTGCCTCTCCGGCAGATAATCTTTCTTTTATGTTTTTCATATTAATGGAAATATTTTGGCAAATATCATAACGACAAACAGCCCGATAATACCCATGATGCTCAAAACCGCAGAAGAGGTCTTCAGGGTTTCCCCTTCAGTCATTCCACTCATTGTACACACTACCCAGAAACCACTGTCATTCATCCATGCAAAGATTTTGGATCCACATCCTATGACCAGGGCCAGGTATACAGGATGAAAAGCCAGATCTCCCATATCTGCCAATCCGCCAAGGATGCCAACAGAAGTAATCATGGCCACGGTTGCAGAGCCCTGTGCGGTTCTGATTACCGCAGTTACTAAAAAGGCCATTGGCAGAATAGCTATCTGATATTCATTAGCCAGCTCCGAAATCCGGACGCCAATCCCAGTATGTTGCAATATCCCTCCCAGTGCACCACCCATTGAAGTAATCAGGATGATCAGGCCTCCACTCTTCAAGGATTCAACCACATAGCCTTTCAGGGTTTTCTTGTTCTTTTCCCTTAGTGTGAGGGTAAACAGTGCAGTAATAGCAGCCAGGGTAAGGGCAATATTCGGATCGCCAAGAAAAGAAAACATTGAATGTATCAGACCCTCTGCCTGGACAGCCTTGCTTATAGTATTTCCTGAAATCAGGATAATGGGCAGTATGATTGGCATCAGAGAAAGCCAGAGAGCAGGCAATTGTTTATCCTCTTTTTCCTTCAATTCCTCCAGTTCTGAAATAGTTACATCGCCGGAGTCCCTCAAGGGAATTGTCCATTTCCTGTTCGCCCAGGCAGCATACAGGTACCCGCCTGTGATAGTGAACGTACCTACAACCAGGCCTGCTATCATCATCAGGCCAATATCCACCCCCATTTCCGCCGCCACGAAAAGAGGGCCCGGGGTAGGTGGCACGAGGGAATGTGCCATGGCAGCCCCTGCGACAATAGTCATCAGGTAAAAAAGGTAATTCTTCCCTGTTCTCAGGGTCATGGCTTTGGCCAGAGGCAACAACAAATAAAAAACAGTATCAGAGAAGACCGGTATGCCGAGTGTAAAGCCACTTGACAAGAATGCTGCAGGCGCTCTTTTTTCACCGAATAATCTTAGTGCTGCCCTTACGATCCGGTCCGCTGCACCGCTTCGCAGGAGACAGGTCCCAATGATGGCAGCCATGGCAATTAAAATGCCGATTTTGGATGCGGTATTCCCAAATGCTGTTGCTATCCTTTTTCCAACAGGTAGCTCGACAAAAACTGCAATCTCCTCTGGAGACATTCCTTTCGACTGTGCATACTGGGTTAAATGATCCCCGGTAGTAAGTATTCCAACAATGATCGCAGCAAATAATAACGCTAGAACGGGATGCAACTTTAATATCAGGATGGCACCAATAATAACTGCCAGGCCGATGAAAATCAAAATAATTGGGTCCATAGCTAACAATAGGTTTTGATGGGTGAAGTCCTGTACGTCAAATGATTGCTTTGTCGTTTCATATGATTATAATTCGTAGGTGATTTTACCACCGAACTGCCTGGAACTCCCAATCTGGATCGGTTTTTTTCATTTCAGCTGTATCATCCCGCCTGCTGATCTTACAGTTTTTAAAATCATTGTTCAATTTCTCAAGCATGTCATAGTCCAGCGTTATTCCAAGACCGGGTTCCCGGGGTACGGCTATTTGTCCTTCGTCAAACTTAATTCTTCCGCCTGCAATAACTTCATCCGACTGCCAGGGATAATGCGTGTCCAGGTCGTATGTTAAATTTGGAATGGCAGCCGCCATGTGGACCATGGCCATGAGTGATATGCCCAGGTGGCTGTTGGAGTGCATGGAAAGCCCTTTCCCAAAAGTCTGGCAAACTTTACCCAGGTTAACCGATTCCCGCAGTCCACCCCAAAAATGATGGTCGCTGAGGATAATATCTTCAGACCATAGGCGAACCCCCTCTGGTATATCTTCAAATGATGTCGTGCACATATTGGTTGCAAGAGGCAGATCCAGGGACTGTCTCACTTTGGCCATTCCCACCTGTCCCCTGGTAGGATCTTCCAGGTATTCCAGGATATCTTCCATTTGTTTACCGTACTTAATAGCCGTGTCTACTGTCCATACACCGTTGGGATCAAACCTTAAAGGGACATCGGGTCCAAAACTTTCCCTGAGGCGGATGATTGCCTGAACTTCCTCATCTGGTGGGAATACCCCACCTTTGAGCTTGATGGACTTAAATCCAAATTCTTCAATCATGGCCCTGGCCTGTTCGACAATTTCTTCCGGGTTCAGAGCTGCCGCCTGCCTGCCTTCATCCCAGCCAGTCGCATCCGGATCAATTTCAGAAGCAAGGGGACCCCCTGCCCCTTTAAATTTGTAGAACAGGTAAGCACTGAACGGGACATTCTCGCGGCACATACCGCCTAGCAGGTCTACAACCGGCCGGCTACAAATCTTTCCCTGTATATCAAGACATGCCACTTCAATGGCACTGTAGATATGGACCAGTTTCCTGCTATCCCAGGGATTATCACCCCTGTCGTCAGTTTCACCAGCGCCATACCGATCAAAGATATCTGCACGAATTTTGTTAAGCTGAAACGGATCAGCACCAATGATCACCTCCCTGGATTCCTCCAATAATGTATTGATCTCGACATTCCCGGGGATTTCACTTACGCCCGAAATATTGTCATCGGTGATAAGCTCGATGACCGTTCGTAGTGCGTAAGGGGCATGTACCCCAACTGAATTCAATAATGGCGGATCAGTTACTGCCAGGGGAATGACCTTTAACTCCTTGATTCTGGGTCCTTCCCTTTCATTTGATATCATATTCAATAATTGAATAAAAAAATGCTGCCTGACTTTAGCAAAGTCCGGATTTTTGCTAGCCTAAATTTAAGGGACAGATTTATCATTTCAAAGTTATTCCTGAATAGGCTGAATTGACAAAGGGCAATGAAGAAAGTTTGCAGTCTGGTGATCTGTCTATCGGGCGAGTATCATTTTCCTGAATTCCACTATTCCGCTGGATTCAAACCTGATGATATACGATCCGGCTGGATGTTCCCTGGCTTTCCAGACCTTTTGGAATCTGCCCTCATTTAATTTCTCATTTACCAAATGTTCAATAAGCTTTCCCTGGAGGTTGTAGATTGATAATTTCACATCAGATGCATTGAACAACTCAAATGCTATGGTGGTTTCATCCTTGAATGGGTTGGGATAGACAGGATGCAGCTTGGGCAGATCATGCAGCTCTGCAGGAGCGACGTTTGTTGCTGGTCCTCCTTCCACCAGAAACCTGATCCCCCAGCTGTTTAGGATTTTTTCGCCTGCTTTCAGACTCTTTTTCTGAGAATGGTCAATGATCCCCAGGATCCAATCCCCATTAGGATCCAGCCCGTTAAATAAACCAAGAGAATCTTTCGGTTTAAAAATACCAGTATAAGGTGCCTCACCATCATTTATAGGGATTTCAGACTTATCGATGAAGAGGGTATTGAGGAAATTCTCACCTGAATTTGGCGGCCTGTCAACAAGACTAAGCGTCCTGCCGGCATGTTCCAGCACCAGCTCCAGGTCCCCTACCGAGGGGTGCAACAGGGTGTCAATGTAACAGTTAATTCCAAAAATTTCAGTTTGTAGCAGGTTTACCTTTAATATATCATGGGTTTCAGCTGCTGAGATGTCTTTGTTTAATTCTGAGCGTTTTTCAAGATGGCTCGTTGTCCCATCACTATTTGACAATCGCATCATGTAGATCATTTTCTCTGCATTTACCTGGCCGGTGGTGTTCTGACCGGCTACAACATATCCAAAATCAGAGGTGGACATGCCAACACGTGCTGCCGCCGAAATATTGTCCATATATTTTTTCTGCCAGATTGAATCACCGTTTGCCGCCGCAATCTTATACAGGAATATTTCTGTGGACTGATCAAGATTGGTTTTGGTCCCGATTACCATAAGATTTCCATCTTCGCTCAGGCATGCCGCATTTGCAAAATGTGGATCGATGCCTCCATAAGTTGCCTCCCATATAACCTGGCCATTCAGGTCTGTGCGGACAACATATACCTGGGGCCGTTCATACACATTCCCCCCATAGGGGACATCCACCTCCGCATATCCCACAAGTAAATAACCATCATCCAAAACGACTACATCAGCAAGCTGGTCATTTTCAGCATGTCCATAGGTACGTGTCCATGCCGGATCACCATAAAATTGTGTCTTCATCAAAAACATATCAAATTTATTCTTTATCGTACTCCCGGCCACCACTGTCCCGCTTTCAGTTTGTGCAGCCCACTCTCCCCATCCCGGGTTGCCATCACACGTTAATACCCTGAGTGAATCAAGTCCTGGACGTGGATCAATGTCAAGACTCGCGATGAAAATACTGTCCACCCCGGAATAGCTGTTCAATCCTGTGAGAATGTACCGGTTATTTGCTGTCTTCCTTATACTGTGGGCTTCACTCCATGCATATGTACGGCCCATCAGGTTGAAGTCTAATTTTTTACCAAAGGCATCTATTTCCATGACCAATGTCCTGGCACGCAGACCTTCAACGCTTGGTTCGACTATGCGGTAACCCACGACAATAAAATTTCCGTTTTCAACCTGTGTAATCGCCAACGCATCTTCATTGTATGGGTTTCCAACAAAATCGGCAGCGGGATAAGTTCTGGACCATACAGTATCTCCATCACTTTTAATTCTTGCCACATAAACCATTTTTCGGCCTGGCTCGGTTGCACTTCCAGCTATCACATAATCTCCATTTGAAGCTTCAATGATGTCATTGGCTGTGAAATCTAGAGTAATCGCATCTGAAGGAAAATGCTTTGACCATAATAATTTTGGGTACTGAGCCTGGGTTGTTCCTAAACTTGTTAATAAAATGAGCAGGGCTGAAAAAAAGTATTCTATTCTTTTCATGGTACTTATGTTTTAAATCATAATAGACAATAAGTTACGAAAAAACAGGATTGCCAAAATTGATATAAATCTGTTCTAGAACAGGACCCTATAAGGTTTCTGTCGATAAGATCTGTTTATTACCCTAATCTGATGGTCATGAAATCCAAGCCAGGGTCAAGAAAAATGATATCTAAGTAATGCCCTGGATCAGGTGATTGCCGGTTTTGAAGAGAGTCGGAAGCCCGACCAGATCCCACCCATGATCAGTCCGGCTATTAGGTGCCAGAGTCCCCACCAGGCCGCAATAAATGCCATTCCGCCTACTGCCATGTCCGGGGGAAAGATCTTCGGATTGAACAGTAGCAGGAGGGCCAGACCCGAGTTCTGAATGCCCGTTTCGATGGATATGGTTTTCCTGTCCCTCCTGGGCAGCTTGAACAGGGAAGCAAAAGACCAGCCAAGGCTCAAAGCCAGGGCATTGTGAATCAGAACTATCAGGAAAATATACTTGATATACTCCAGGAAGAATTCCCAGTTCTTCATGAACATCACGGCGATGATTGCTCCGAATGCAACCAGGGACAATCTTTTAACATGGACCAGGATCTTGCTGGTGAACTTGGGCAGGTAAAGATTGATCAACATCCCCAGCGTAAGCGGGATCCCAAGTAAAATAACCACGGTCTGCAATACATGGAGAAAGGGAATATCCAGGGGCCTCACCAGTTCTGAAGCATTCAGAAGGGAATAGACTTTTGTGAAGAGGGTTCCCCAGAAAGCAAAATTGAATGGGGTGATCAGTATGGCCCCAAAGTCAGAAATCGCCGTCAGGCTTACCGAGAGAGCCACGTTACCCCTGGCCAGGGAAGAGAAAAAATTTGATACATTCCCCCCGGGACAGGAGGCCACCAGTATCATACCCAGCCCTATCGTTGGAGTAATATAATTCCTGAATGCAATGGCTAGCAGGAAAGTCATGAAAGGCATCAGGATAAACTGTGAGATGGCACCCACTATGGCAGCTTTAGGATTTAATGCCAGGTTCCTGAAATGAAGTGGTTTCAGTTCAAGCGCTACGCCAAACATGATAAAAGCAATCGTCAGATTAAGGATTAGAAGACTGTCAGGACTGAAATTCAGTCTCAGGCTGTCAAGGGCCTCGAAAGCTTCAAGCATGGTGTTGAAATTAGTGTAGTCAGTTCTTAAAAGTATTAAAATATTTAAAGTATTCCAGAATTTGGTATTTTCGGAGTAAGAAATCAACCATTAACAGCTGATGAGTTTAATAAGATACACCTGGGCTATTATCCTGATGGCTATAATGCTCTTAGCCGGATCCTGTGGAAATCGGACCGAGAAGCCAAATATTTTGCTGATCCTTGCTGATGATGTAGGCCGTGAGATGTTTAGCAGCTATGGGGGAAGCTCCTACCATACACCTAACATTGATGAGCTGGCCTCCAATAGTATGCGCTTGGAGCATTTTTATGCTGCACCTGTCTGCCACCCGGCCCGAATTACCCTGATGACGGGACGGTACCCCTTCAGGTTTGGTGCTCCGATTTGGGGTAGCTTCCCGAAACAAGCAGAAAATCAAACATTTGCCCATGAACTAAAAAAAGCTGGCTATGTGACAGCAGTTGCCGGTAAATGGCAATTATGCATGATGAAGAATGAACCGGATCATCCGCACCGTTTGGGATTTGATGAATACTGCCTGTTCGGATGGCATGAAGGTCCCCGGTACCACAATCCCCTGATCTGGCAAAATGGAGAGATAAGGCAGGATGTAGCTGACCGGTATGGACCTGATGTGTACAGCGATTTCCTAATTGATTTTATGGAACGAAACCGCAAGCGGCCCTTCATGGCATATTACCCCATGGCATTGATCCATGATGTATCTGATGATTTTGATCCTCCGCCTCCCTTCGGTCCGGAAGGCAGGTATGAAAATGTGAAGGAAATGTCGGTTGAAATGGACAGGATCGTTGGGAAGTTGGTACAGGCCCTCAATGACCTTGGACTTGCAGACAATACCCTGGTTATCTTCACAACCGACAACGGAACAAACCATACCAGCATTCTTGGCCATGAGGACGGTGAATTCTTCGAGGAAACGGTGTATTCGATGATTAATGGGGAAGAAGTCCCTGGAGGCAAAACAAAGATCACCGACTGGGGAATACGCGTTCCAACCTTTATCAGTTGGCCGGGCAAAATACAGGGAGGAAGCGTTTGCCATGAGCTTATCGATTTCAGTGATTTCCTCCCGACATTTAATGATATCCTGGATCTTCCGCCAGCATCATATGAGATTGACGGACAAAGTTTTGCAGGCATCCTGTCCGGGGAAGAGCATGTATCGCGGGACTGGGTTTACTCAGAGAAAGCGGGTATGGATTATGCTGTCCGGACAAGAGATTGGAAACTCCTTCCTGATGGCAAATTATTTGACATGCAATCAGATATTCATGAAAAAAATCCAATCACTGCAGCAGGGGATACACCAGCTTCAGCAGCTGCCCGAGCCAGGCTTGATTCAATCATGACGGAACTTCGGGGCGAATAAGACCGACTCCCACTATGATGGGAAAAGATCTCTTATTCCCCAAGTTGCTGAAGCAATACCTCACAAGCCTTTTGCAGCTGTTCATCAACACCCTTTGATTTGTGGTCCGGTGAATTGAAAACATCAATATCCGGCCTTGCCGGTTCAAAATCCATGTTCATATCATTCGCCTTCACGAACCAACCCCTGAAGGGCATCCTTACATAGGAGCCATCTATCAGTCCTACAGCACCGGTGGAAATGACAGCCCCGAAAGTGGGCCTCCCAA
The DNA here is from genome assembly GCA_964642325.1 of uncultured Bacteroides sp. Taxonomy (GTDB): domain Bacteria; phylum Bacteroidota; class Bacteroidia; order Bacteroidales; family SM23-62; genus SM23-62. The sequence goes on from CAZXOJ010000126.1 coordinate 9,375, forward strand.
CCAGGGTCCCGATGCCAAGATTCTTATATGCATGCGAGAAGATCTCAGCATTTGAATAGCTGTTCTCATTACAAAGCGCTATAGATGGCTTATTCCAGGCGAAGAACGGGAGCCTTTCGGAAAATGGATAGAACTCCCGGTATTTTTTATTATTGGATAAGGTGGTTTCCGCACCCCTTGGTATGGTATAAGCATGTTGTTTCACGTTCAGTATGGCCATTAAATAATCCGTGGTACTTCCTCCTCCATTAAACCTGACATCAATCACGATACCGTCCTTGCCATGACCAACCGCTGTCAGCTCCCTCTCGAACCTTTCAAAACTACGCATATCCATCCCACGAATATGAAGATATCCCAGTTTGCCGCCGGAATAATCATCCGTAAGCCTGCGCCTTTCCTTGACCCATTCATCATATAATTCTGTCCTTAAACTCACTTTAGGCCGGATAACTACTTCATGCTGGTTGCCATTTTTATCCTGTACACCAAGTAATACCTTTTCATTGGATGTATTGGCCAATAATGACCAGAAGTTGATATCCCTGGTAACCTCATCCCCATTAACTGAAAGAATAATATCCCCTGTCTTCAGCTTACTGGCAATTTTATCCGCTGGCGAATCGGGTATTACACGTTGAATCATGATACCTTGCTCCTGAGGCACAATGTCAATCCCCAGCAAGCCTGTCCTTTCAGATTGTGTCTTTTCCCTGTCCTTCCCGTAGAGTCCCATGTGACTGGCATTTACCTGTCCGAGCATGATGTTGTACATATACATAAAATCCGTTTTGGTGGAAGCTTCCATACAGTATGGTTTAAATTTAAATTTTAACCCATCCCAGTCCCTCCCGTGAAACTCGGGATCATAAAATCCATCTCTTAAGGCACGCCAAGCTTCTTCGAATATCTGGTTCAGCTCTGCCTGGTAGTCTATCTTCATTTTGGCAGCTACCGGAAGGCTTTCCACTTCCTTCCCACTGGTACTGATCCTGGACAGCTTACCCCTGGAATTCATGTACAGGAATTTTCCTTTTGGATCGAGTTTTACATCATTAGGATTATTACCTCCCCTGGTCACCTCTTTCATATCTTTACCATCCCATTTGATCTGAAACAGATCCTGTCCTTTTTTACCCGGACTCCTGGTGGTAAAATAAAAGGTCTTACCATCTTTTGATATGGCCAGGTTTCTCTCGTTGCCAGACAAGGAGGTCAGCTGGACGAGTCTCTCATGGATATCTTCAAAGTCTATCTGTATAGGTTCAACCTCATCTTTCTTATTCTCCTTGTCTTTCCCGTTTTCTTTATCAGCTTTATCATCCTCATCCTCTTCCTCCCAGTCCTGTTTGGTTTTCTGGCTATCTTCCTTGCTTAGCCATACAAACCATATATCATCATCGAGGTTGTTACGTTCCGAAATAAAACCCAACTTGGATCCATCACGGCTCCACACAGGAGAACGATCTCCCCTTGGATGCATGCTCACATTAACCGGTCCGTGGCTACCATCGGCAGCCTGGATATATATTTCACTATTGAAAGTCAGGTCCCTCATGGCATAGGCAATCCATTTACTGTCCGGGCTCCACTGGACGCCTGAAGGTGCATTCCAACTGTCAACCTGGATTTTTTCATTGGAAATGGTGCCGGTTGGATCAATATCTGCTACAATGAAATTCATTTTACCATATTCCCCTCCACGAATGAAAGTAATCTGTTTACCATCAGGTGATACTACAGGTGAGCGTTCATCTTCATCCGCGTTAGTCAGTTGAACAAGTTCCCGTTTCATGGTTTTAAATAGATTTACCTGGTCAGGATCAGATGATTTGATAAGGTAAAGATTGTAGCTGCCCTCCCGATCAGAAGAAAAGATCAGTGCCGAATCATGCAGCCAGGCTATGTCTTTTTCCCTGTAGGCCGAATTTGACAGGTTCCTTGTCAGGCTTTTTTCTTTGCTGTTTTCAGTAATGAATACCTCCCCATGGATTACAAAAGCAGAATATTTTCCGTTAGGAGAAACCTGGTATCCAGCTATTTGGTCTGAAAACACTTTGTTTTCGTAGGGGTCAAAACGATAATCAGTCACTATGTCAATGTCGATTTTTTGGCTTTCACCCCCTGCCGTACTAATTTTATATAAGTCTATATCTTTCTCATAAACGATAGACTGATTATCATCGGAAACATCAAAAAATCTGACCTGGTCATTTTCTTCATTGGTAATCTGAACCGGCTCCGAACTAGAAAGGTCTCCTTCATTGACTTTGATTGAAAAAATATTGTAT
>CAZXOJ010000127.1:0-11455 GCA_964642325.1 uncultured Bacteroides sp.
GCCTGGACAGCGGCCATTTCCATCCAACCGAACAGGTTGGGGATAAGATCTCGGCGTGCCTCCTCTTCGTACCGGAGATCCTGTTGCACGTAACCAGGCCCATCAGATGGGACAGCGACCATGTGGTAACAGTTAATGATGATACCATACTGATCGCTCAGGAAATTGTACGCTGTGATGCGCTTGAAAAGATTCATATGGGATTGGACTTCTTCGATGCCAGTATTAACAGGATAGGGGCATATGTGGTAGGAACAAGAGCTGCATTGCAAACCATGCTCTTCGCCTTGCTCGAGCCCCGGCAAAAGCTGCTTGATTATGAAAATAACGGTCAATTATTTGAACGCCTGGCCCTGCTGGAGCTTATGAAAACAAAGCCCTTTGGAGCCGTCTGGGATTACTATTGCATGCAACAGGATGTACCCGTCAGCCAGGATTTCATTACAGAGATACAGCAGTATGAGAAAGAGGTTCTCAGCAACAGATAAGCAGTAGTTTTTTTCATTATTTTGAAATAGGTGAAATAGCAAGCGGCAGTGAGGTTCTCATTGCCGCTGCTTCTTTAAAACAAAGCATATGGCAACAGAAGTTATATTAATTTTTGATATTGGTAAGACCAATAAAAAGGTATTGTTGTTTGACAGAAACCTTCGGATTATATCAGAAGAGGAAGATAAATTTAAAGAAATTGTTGATGACGATTGTTTCGCATGTGATGACATTGAGAAAATCGAAAAATGGGTTTTTCAGTCCACCAACAAATACCTGTCTAATCCTGATTATGATGTCAAAGCCATCAATTTCACCACTTACGGCGCAACATTAATATTTATTGATAAAAACGGTGAGCGCCTTACACCGGTATATAATTACCTGAAGCCCCTGCCAGAGGGTGTGGCGGAATCGCTTTATGATGTTTACAGTGGAAAGGAAGAATTCAGCAGGAAGGCGGCTTCCCCCGCACTTGGGATGCTGAACTCAGGGCTCCAGGCCCTATGGTTGAAAATCCACAAGCCCGAGGTCTTTGAAAAAGTTGCCCACATCCTGCATTTTCCACAGTACCTGTCCTATAAACTTACAGGAAAAATTGCTTCTGAACATACATCCATTGGATGTCATACGGCCATGTGGGACTTTGACGAAATGCGCTACCATGATTGGATCAGGGATAAGGGAATTCAACTACCTCAGCCTGTAAGTGTGGAGGAGGTCTATCCTGCTGCAAAAATTAATTCAAATGTTCCTGTAGGGATCGGTATTCATGACAGTTCTTCCTCACTGGTACCCTATTTTAAACATACAAAGGATGCTTTTGCACTGGCTTCAACGGGGACCTGGAGCATTAATATGAATCCCTTTAATCATACTCCCCTTACGAGGGAACAACTGGAACTGGACTGCCTTGCTTATATGAGCATACAGCAGAAACCGGTAAAATCATCACGGTTTTTCCTGGGACATATCCATGATGTGAATGTAGAACGGCTTACTGGATTTTTTAAGGTAGACAAAAATGCTTTCAAGAAGGTAGGGGTTGATGCTGCACTATTGGAGAAATTCAAGGAGAAAAACAAGGGGGAAAGGGTATTCTTTTCCGGGACCATGCCTGAAGATTTCATCGATAAAGATGCTGACCTGGGAAAGTTTGGATCATTCCACGAGGCCTACCACCAGCTGATGATAGACCTGACAACCCTCACTGCTGATTCCATCAACCTGGTCATCACACCTGAGGACAAGACAAAAAACCTCTTTGTTACAGGCGGATTTGCAAAGAATCCATTATTCACCAGGCTGCTGGCTGCGCGGTTCTGTGATAAGATAGTTTATACTTCTGAGATAGCCAATGCCACCTCACTGGGGGCAGCGCTCGTCCTCTGGAAATGTTTCGGGGATGTGGATGAACCCGAACTTGATATGGGACTTCAACGCATATCCGGACCAATAAATGGACAGTGATTTTATGATGGGCGAACTGGATACCAGTATAGGGCAATTTTTTAAGAGGATCATTTTACTCTTCTTGCTTTTACAAGCAGGTCAAGTATTCGGATATGTACTGAAGGTAAAATCACTGAAATGTGACTTTCAGACCAATCCGACGGGTTTAGAGAATAAAAGTCCCGGCTTCAGCTGGGAGATATATTCTGATCAACGAAATGTATACCAGGAAGCTTTCCAGGTCCTGGTAGCTTCCTCCCAGGAAAAACTGAATGCTGACGATGCCGACATCTGGAACCCGGGTATAATTCAATCCACCCAATCTATTCAAATTAGATATGAAGGTATGGCCCTGGAATCAGCAACCAGGTATTATTGGAAAGTCCGTATACAAGATCAGCAAGGGATTTTTAGCGCTTTTAGTGAAGAATCATTTTTTGAAACCGGAATGCTTGAACAGGAGGACTGGAAAGCAGACTGGATATACGGTCCCTCTCTCGAATCTGATGCATGTCCCTGGTTCCGAAAGACCTTCAATCTGGAATCCCTTCCAACAAGGGCGACTGCTTTCGTAGGATCTGTAGGCTACCATGAACTCTATTTAAATGGTAGAAAAGTGAGTGATGCTGTACTGAATCCTTCTGTTTCCGATCTCAGGAAACGTGCCCTGTACAAAACATATGATATTACACCCTACCTGAAAAAGGGAAAGAACGCAGCAGTCATCTGGCTTGCATCCGGTTGGGCAGATTTTCGTGATTTCAATCCACCGGCTGATTTTGGACGGGATAAGAAACCCCTTTGCATCGTCCAGATGCATCTGGACCGGGACCAGGTCATCCATAGTGACCAGACATGGTCTTACTCACCAAGTGATACCTGGCATCTGGGGAAATGGCAAAACAGTGATTTTGGAGGAGATTCTGTCAATGCAATGCTTTCGGTGCTGGATTGGAACAAACCGGAGTTTGATGATAGCCGCTGGAATGGAGTAGCTGAGCATGACCCTGGATTGGCACTAACATCAGATCATATAGAGCCCAACAGGATGGTGAAACAAATACCCGCATCTGCCATAAACCATGTTTCTCCCGGTGTGTATCAGGTTCACATGGAAAAACTGTATACCGGGTGGATAGAAGTAAAGATTAAAGGCAGGCCTGGTGACCAGATTGTCATCATGGCCTCTGCACATCCTGAGACAGCGGTCGAATTTAATCAGCGGAATGTATATGTGATCGGCTCTAATGGACAGGGAACATTCAGGAATCGCTTCAGTTATCATGAAATTGGATATGTCACCATCGAAGGGCTGGATTATGAACCTGATATTATGGATATAGTTGGCTACCAGGTTACAAATGACCGTAATATTGTAGGAGGATTCGATTGTTCCGATACCTTGCTGAAACAGATCTATGACATTACAAGTTATAACTATGAGAACTTAAGCACCGGAGGTATGTCGGTGGATTGCCCGCACCGTGAAAGGCTTGGGTATGGTGGCGATGGACACGGCAGTCTTGAGATTGCCCTGGATGCCTATGCATCCTACCCCTTCTTTACTAAATGGGCCCAGGATTGGTGCGATATCCAGGATGAGAACGGACGTATCAATCATACGGCCCCAACCCTGGGTGGTGGTGGCGGACCTGCATGGAGCGGTTTCATACTGACCATGCCATGGGCCGTTTACCTGAGCTATGGAGACCCCACAATACTGGAAAAAACCTTCCCCTCAGCTTCGAGATGGCTGGATTACCTGTCCCGGCATGTTGGACAGGATGGACTGCTTGGTATACCTTCACCAGACCAATGGAAATATGCAGATTCACTCCGTTGGTTATTTCTTGGCGACTGGGCTACTCCTCATGGCAGTGAAGAAAGCAATACTCCCGAAGCATCTTTGTTCAATAATTGCTATTATGTTTATGTACTTGGACTGGCAGCACAGATAGCAGAAATTTTAGATCAACCGGGCAAAGCGGATACCTATCAGGAGCGAGCGAAGCTAACTGTGCAAGCGATCAATAAAGAGTACTTTGATCCTGAAACGTTTACCTATATCGATACCCGTCAAACGCATTGCGTAATGCCACTGATAGCAGGTGTGGTGCCACCGGCCCACGTGCGTGACGTACAGGCAAATCTCGAACAGGAAATCCTTGTGCATCGTAAGGGCCATTTCGATACCGGGATTCATGGGACATATTACCTGGTCAAATATCTTACCCAGCAGGACAGAAGTGATCTCATTTATACACTTGCTTCACAAACCACCTTCCCCGGTTATGGATTTTTCATCTCTGAGGGATATGTAACCTGGCCTGAACACTGGCATGAATGCAACTCCATCATGCATGGATGTCTGAATGGCATTGGCGGGTGGTTTCAACGGGGACTGGCGGGCATACGGCCTGATCCTGCATCGCCGGGATACAGAAATACCATAATAAAACCTTCTATCCCAGGTGATCTGGAATGGGTAAATGCTTACCATGATTCCCCTTACGGACGCATTGTCTGCAATTGGAGGAAAAAGGAAGAATTGCTTGAAATGGAAGTTTTCGTTCCTGCCAATGCAACCGCAACGATTTATGTACCAACCTCAGATCCATCCAGGGTCACTGAGGGCGGGATTCATACATCTGATGGTGCGACATTCCTGAGGGAAGAAAAAGGATATGCCCTCTACCAGGTTGGATCCGGTGTATATCATTATATTGTAGACAAACATTAAATAAGTGATACTGAAAGATTGGATAAAACTTCAAAATGGCTCTGATATCAGGGGAGTTGCCCTTGAGGGTGTCACCGGAGAGAAGATAAACCTGACACCCGAAGTGGCAGAAATACTGGGCAGGTCATTTGCCATATGGCTGAAGAGGAAGGGATTTGAGAATCCCAGGGCGGCTATTGGGATGGATTCTCGGATTACGGGCCCCATGCTGAAACAGTCTTTTAGCGAGGGACTCACAGCACTGGGTGTGGATGTGGAGGATTGTGGAATGGCTTCCACCCCTGCCATGTTCATGGCTTGCATTGATGAAGAAATGAAGGTGGACGGGGCAGTGATGCTGACAGCCAGCCACCTGCCTTTCAACCGGAACGGCATGAAATTTTTCACTGCCCAGGGGGGATTTGATAAACAGGATATTAATGATCTCCTCGAGATAGCAGCCGCCGGTTCCTTCCCGGGGTCCGGACAGCCTGGTAAGGTGGAAAAGACAGACTTTATTTCAGTCTATGCTGGGACCCTGGTTAAAAAAATCCGAGAGGGAGTTAATGATCCGGAGCGGTATGAGCAGCCTCTTGGGGGACTAAAAATTATTGTGGATGCAGGGAACGGGGCAGGAGGATTCTTTGCCCATAAGGTCCTGGTACCCCTCGGAGCAAATATAGATGGAAGCCAGTTCCTGGAACCGGACGGGCATTTCCCCAATCATTTACCTAACCCTGAAGACAAGGAGGCCATGGAGTCCATCAGTACAGCTGTCAAGCGTACCGGGGCAGACCTGGGTATTATTTTTGATACGGATGTGGACAGGGCTGCCGTAGTTGATGCAAGCGGGAAAGCCATCAGCCGGAATGAACTGATTGCCCTGATCTCTGCAGTGATCCTGGAAGAACATCCTGGTTCAGTGATCGTCACAGACTCTATCACATCCACAGGTTTGAAATGGTTTATCGAGGAGGAATTAGCCGGCATACACCGACGTTTTAAAAGGGGATACAAAAATGTCATCAATGAATCCAAACGACTGAATGAGGCGGGATCAGCATCCTGGCTGGCTATAGAAACATCCGGGCATGCAGCCCTGAAAGAGAATTATTTCCTGGATGACGGAGCCTACCTGGTAGCAAAACTCCTGATAAAAATGGCCCGCCTGAAAAAGGAAAACAGGTCATTGGCAAGCCTCATAGAAAAATTGCCGGTACCAACAGGGAGCCAGGAATTCCGTTTGCCCCTTACCAGTGAGGATTTCTATGAGTATGGAAACAAAATTATATCATTTCTGGGAGAAATAACCCTAAGGGAACCGGGCTGGACCCTGGAAGAACCCAATTATGAAGGGATAAGGATACTATGCTCAAATCCAAAGGAAAGTGGCTGGTTCCTGTTAAGGCTCTCTCTTCATGATCCCCTGATGCCCCTGAACATTGAATCGGATGTGGAGGGGGGAGTGAAAGCAATCGTATCTCGTTTGGTCCAATTGCTGAAGGATTTTAAACATCTTGACACAAGTTCCCTGTTATGATACAAATAAATCTAAGATGATTACACAAAATCACCATATTATGAAACTGAAGTATGTAAAGTTTTTAGTCCTCCTGTTAATCGGAAGTTTAAGCTGTACAAATGAGGAGGGATATAAGGACACGGTATTCGAATCGGCAAATAAAAACGGGGTCCTGGCCAATGAAGGATTCAGGCGATGCAACGATTTTATGATCTCATGGCTTGGCCAGGCAGACAGCCAAACCGGTTTAATACCGAGAAACCTTTATGAATCTGCCCATATCTGGAATGCCAAGGATGCTGCTGCGGATAATTACCCATTTATGGTGCTAACATCTGCCATCACCAGTCCCAGTATTTTCGAAGGCACCATGCATGATATGCTGGCTTCTGAATCTTCTGTTACACCTCGCCTGGGTAAAATGCCCGATACATATTCTTTTATCAAACAAGGCTTTGAAGAGGAAACAATCGATACTGCTTCTATTATATTTGGTGCATCTGAGTACATTAAGGATGGGCTCTTACCCTTGACTGAATGGCTTGGATTTTCACCCTGGTACGAGCGGCTCGTTGAGATCCTGGATGACATCTGGGCATATGCCCCCGTCAGCACGGACTTCGGCCTGATACCCTCGGATAACGTTGAAGTCAACGGGGAAATGCTCCAGGCGCTTTCAAGAATTTACTGGATGTCCGGTGACCAAAAATACCTGGAATGGGCGGTACGGCTGGGGGATTATTATTTGCTCGGGGACAAGCATCTAACACGCGATCTGGAGTCATTGCGGTTGAGGGATCATGGATGTGAAATTGTATCTGGACTATGTGAATTGTATTGCATGGTATCCTATGCCAGGCCGGAAAAGAAAGAGGCTTACAAGGAACCCTTATATGAGATGTTGGACAGGATACTTGAGGTCGGGGTAAATGAGCATGGCTTATTTTATAATGTTGTCAATCCCGTTTCAGGCGAGGTCATCAATGATGGTATTGCTGATACATGGGGATATACCTACAATGGATATTACACGGTCTATATGATAGATGGGCTGGAAAAATACCGTGACGCTGTAATCTATGCACTTGAAAACATCGATCATTACAAGGCTTATAATTGGGAAAGTGGCAGTGCAGATGGTTATGCGGATGCTATTGAAAGTGGATTGAATTTATTTAACAGGGAGGCGGTAGATATAACGGGGGACTGGATAGATTCTGAGATGGCAATTATGTGGTCCATGCAGGATTCGAGCCACAGGGAGCAGGCCATCAAATGGAAGGATTCTGGAATCATTGAAGGCTGGCATGGGGATGGCAATTTTGCCCGCACAAGCATCATGTACTGTCTGTGGAAAACCCAGGGAATTACACTCAAACCCTGGCGGGAGGACGTCATTTTTGGTGCCTCACAAAAGGAAAACAAAATATTTGTAAGCTTGCAGGCTGAAGAAGATTGGGAGGGCGTTTTAAAATTTGATTTTAGCCGCTCCGGGGTCAGTATGAATCTTCCTCTTGATTATCCACGGATCAACCAGTTCCCGGAGTGGTTCGTGGTTTCCGATGATTCGGAATACAGGCTGAAGTTCACCGGTGATAATCGTGCAGAAGTATTGGAAGGAAAGATCTTAAAGAATGGATTCCCAATAAAAATTGAGAAGGGAAGGGCGCTCCACCTGATTATACAGGCCCTTTAGGTTGCTGCCATAAATTTGTTGGTAAAATTGTGAATAAAATTGATCCTACCTATTGACAAGAAACCATTTTTGCAATAAATTTATATATCATAATCCGGCATGGATCCCATTCCGGGATGGTTGATTTAGAATAGGATTTTAGGTTAGGTTTGGCGGTTGCTGCATTCATTTGCAGCAACCGTTATTTTATAGCAGCTGGTTCGGGCAGGTTTAGTCTTCTTTCATCAGCCTGATATCCCCTGTCAATCCCATCAGGTCAGGCTCCTCCAGCTTAATCCAACGCTTGGCAACTTCATTCCCGGTCAGTGAATTTGCATAGTTGGCCAGGGTAGTAGTATAAATAATCTCAAGCTGGTTCTCCCCTTCTTTTAAAATATCGGGAGCAATGTGGTAAAGATGCCTTCCCCACCATTTCATTCCGAGCTTTTCTCCATTAAGCTTCACTTCAGTGACATGTTTCTCAATACCTATATCCAGGAATGCCCAGTCGGTCTCCTTCAATTCAAAAGTCGTTTTATAGGATACCCGGCCGGCAAAATTAGCAATGCGCGGATCCCCATGGCTGCCATATTCAAAGAGACTGCCAGTTGATATACTGAACTTATCATCCCTGACAGGTTGGAAATCCAGCTGCCATTTGTCACCAATGCTCATTCCTGAATGCTCATCCGGGTAAATTTGTTCTTTTCGCACTCCCTTGTCACTGCCCTCAAGCACGATCAGCATGGATTCAAGTGCCTCCAGCCGGATGTTTATCCTGCCCTTGTCCTGATCAGGAAGTATAAAACGTTCCCCGGTATGTGGATCCCAGCACCAGGCAGTCTTGCCCTTACTCTCAAAAGTAGCTGTGAATACCTGGCCGTTCATCTCATCCTGGTTCGATAAGAAGTAGATCTCCTTACCACCACTTCGGTGCTTTATCGTGTATAGTTCTTCTTCTGCGGGAGAGATCGATATGTCCTGCCGGATGGCAAAGTCCCCAAGTACCTTGCCTGCCCATGAGGTCACCAAAGCAGCATCTTCGGGAGCATCAAAAACCTGCACATTTTCATGCGACAATGCCGCATTCATCAGATCCTTTACTGTCCGGTCATTCTTATCCTTCTCAAAATAGGAGGGCGCCTCAGAAGGCAAATGGTCGACAAACAAAAACTTAACCCCTTTCTCAGCCAGATCATTAATGGCAGCAGCAGTCTCAGGTTCTATGGATCTCGCTCCGGATACAATGACCAATTTATACTCCGCCTCTTCACTCTTCATCTGCCCTTTTTCTGCGGAAGCCCTCTGTATCACTCCTTCATTGATATAATCTGCCATGACTCCAAGCCGGCTGAACCCTTCCCATAGATCATGATTATACCATGGATTCATATAGAAGGGATACCTGACAAGTCCCCACTGTTTCCATATATCAGCTTCAGGGGTGAGTATGGCAATATCGGTCACGGGCTCCGCATACTGAAAAACGGCAGAAAGCCGGGCATTATAATCCGCCCAGTTACGGAAATAGGGCCACCAGGTATTCTGGTCACTGAAATATGCCCCGAATCTAATCCATCCTGGGAAACCTGCCTCGGGAGGGGAATAGTTATATCCATGCAAAACGGAATGATTGATCCCGGTAATGAAATTGAAATCATCGTTCTTCTTTACCATATCCAGTGTCATCCTGAACACTCCACGGGTATTTGTCATCGCTTCGCAGCTTACAATGTTAGCACCTGTTAAATGGGCCGCTGAAGATGCATATTTGTTCCATATCCAGTACCCGTGTGATTTGGCATTGGCTGAATACAGCCAGTTATTGCTTTCCGGGATATCGACCATCCTGTAGCCATCTAGCATGCCAGCCAGCCAGGGCATTCCATAGGCCTGGTAGCGGCTCTGCATTTGGTGCTCGTTGGCCCAGTCATCAAATGTTTTCGTGAACCTCTCCAGGAAAAGCTCAACCAGTGTCTTGTTAAAATCATAGCGGATCCTGCGTATATCCTCAATAAATTCACTGTCATACCTGAGCGTATCAGTGTAACCCTCATAGGGATGATAGAAGACCAGCGGAACAAATGGTTTGAGGTCATATCCGCGTCTTTTCATGAATTCTTCAAAAAGATCATCGGTGATGTTCGCCCCTGAAAGTTCTATGCTGTCACAAAACAAGGCACGTATATGGTCCCCCAGCTTTCCACCAAGCACTGCTTCCAGGGCATTGGCCAGATTATCCATATAGGCACGCACATCTGCTGCATCATAATGATCCACCACCGGACCGTCAGATCCCGGAGCTCCGAACATGACCGACCGGTAGGCTTTCTGAAAGGTGCCAATATAAAGATCATACTTGCCTTCGGGGACTTCTATCTCAATCCTTCCCTTCCTATCCACTTTTTCCATAAGGTCAACCAGTTCGCTTTCACCACTTGCACCATGAGGTATCAACTGCAGAAAAAATAATTCAGGTGCCGGGGCATCCGGGTTATTATATGTGCCAAAATCCCGGCCAGGTAATTGCCATAACTCCTTAAGCTTTAATGAATATTTACCAGGGCCTGCCAAAACCATTTTTTTAATTCCCACCCCCTGCAAAAGTTGATCCTCATCCAGGAACCTGCCACCAAATGGCCAACCTGAACCCATGATCAGGTCAACTATCATATTACGCTCATTCGCCATTTCCACGGTTGCCTTCACCCTTTCATTCCATTCAGGGCTCAGCCAGTCATAGCAACTATAGTCGAATTCATCTCCACCCTCTGGTTTGGCTATGGGATTTATCTCCACCCCTCCAATCCCGGCAGCTTTCATAACATCCAGCTCACGTTGAAGCTCATCAACCTCGATACAATCACCGTTCCACCACCATCGCACGAATGCGCGGGCATCAGCCGGTGGTTCCTCAAAGATGGCGTACAACTCTTCGGTTGAAGAAGTATCCCCTATTTTATTACATCCTCCGAGTAAGAGCAGGGCAAACAGAAATACCTTGATGGTGATACTGGCAGATCGATAAAGCTGGTCTTTCATAATCTCTGATAAATTTGTAGATTGTACTGTATAGTGCATCCAAGATAATACAACAAAACGTGTAATCAAATTAACAAACCAATCAGTCTATGAAAACGAACAATCTTCTCTATGGCACAATGGTGACTATGATAGCTGCAATGTTCATACTTTCCTCCTGTACAGGAAAGCCGGAGGACAATCTGAAAGGTAGCAGGCCAAATATTGTTTTCATCCTGGCGGATGATATGGGATGGGCAGATCTGCCTGTTTACGGTAATACCTTTAATGAGGCACCGAACCTCACTGAAATGGCCCAAAATGGCATGCGATTCACCAATGCTTACGCTGCCTGTCCGGTTTGCTCACCAACCAGGGCCAGCATTATGTCGGGACAATATCCCGCCCGCGTCGGGATAACTGATTTCATAACGGGTCACTGGCGCCCTTACGAGGAAGTAATTGTGCCAAAGAACCGGACACAGTACCTGCCACTTGAAGTCTACACATTGGGCGAAGCCATGAGGGATGCAGGATATGCCACCGGGTATTTCGGAAAATGGCATCTCGGTGGAGG
>CAZXOJ010000128.1:0-11370 GCA_964642325.1 uncultured Bacteroides sp.
TATGGCAAAGCCAATAAATCCTACGATAAGGAGGGACAGGATATTATCCCGGCTGATCACCTTGATGTTCCTGATGGTAATAGGCAGCATGAAAATAAAACTGAAGAAGATCCTGAAGGCAGCTACCTGTGAGTGAGTATAGGATTCCAGTCCCTTTTTCATAAGGATGAAGGAAGTCCCCCAGATCAAAGAAAGGAACAATAATATGGCCCACTGCCAGGCTTTGTTCTCCAGCTCTATCTTCTGTAATCTCATCCTATGATAAAATGAAGATGCAAATATAACCAAGGTGAATATCTTATCACCCAGATAATCGGAATATTATTGTATTATTCCTTAATTTTGCATTGATTACGCTAATACTCATTTCTCGCAACCATGATCCCTGAGATTTTTATTAAAGGCGTCCTGATCGGATTGCTGGTCTCTGCTCCGCTGGGACCCATAGGGGTCCTCTGTATACAGCGGACATTGAACAGGGGATACATGTCTGGGTTTATATCCGGACTCGGAGCAGCAGCAGCAGATATTATTTTTGCCGTCATTGCCGGATTCGGGCTGACCATCATTATTAATTTTATCGAGGAAAGACATATTTATTTTCAAATACTCGGAGGATTGTTCGTATTGTATATCGGGCTGCGGATATTCTATACAAATCCGGTAAAACAACTGAGGCTCCAGCGCTTGAATAAAACTCCCCTTTCACAGGATTTTGCCTCGGTTTTCCTGCTGACGCTGTCTAATCCCATGGCGATTTTTCTGTTCATTGCCATCATGGCTGCCATAAAAGTGGCCAATGAAACCCTGTCAATTTTTGAAATATTGACCCTGACTGCGGGGATCGCGGGCGGAACCATCCTCTGGTGGTTCATCCTGGCATCCATCGCCAACCGTTTTCGCAAGAGGATCAGATTGAGAAGCATATGGTGGATGAATAAAATAACAGGTTCGGTGGTGGTATTAATCGGTATCGTTGTCCTGGCAAGTGCATGGATTTTTAAGTGATTTCTACGCTTAAGAGACCTGTTTTGCCAGATTTTTTGCGGGACTATTCATTTTTGGCTTATATTTAACGAGGATATAACATTGTCTTCGCAAAGACATGAAGTTAATTGATACAGATGAACTCCTGCAGGCTGCAAGGGTAAAAGGGATAGCAGGTGAGAGTGCAGCCAAATTCCTGATGTTATTGCTCCGGTTCCGGAGAATTAACAAGATTTATGCTGAGAACAGCATGAAGTCGGGTATGGATTTTATCAATTCCATGAATGAGGAATTGGGGATCCGTTATGAGATCAGCAAGGAGGAACTTGACAAAATCCCCAAAAAAGGCGCATTCATTACCATATCCAACCATCCCTTTGGTGGGATTGACGGACTTCTCCTGATCAAGATGATCGCATCATTGCGACCCGATTACAAGGTTTTACCCAATTTTCTGCTACAGCGGATGGAGCCTGTCAGCAAAAACATCTTTCCATTTAATCCCTTTACCCGACAGGAAGGATCATCAGCAGGAGAGGAGCAGGTAGATGATGTATTTAATCACCTGGAAGAGGGGAGACCCCTTGGGGTTTTTCCTGCCGGGGAAGTCTCCTGTTTCAACCATGATATACATGCCGTAACCGATCCACAGTGGCAATACCCGGTGTTAAAGATGATCAAGAAGGCTAATGTTCCGGTTGTGCCCATTTACTTCCAGGGAAAGAACAGCAGGTTTTTCCAGCTTCTGGGAAGGATACATCCCAAACTGCAGACCCTTAAATTGCCCTCGGAGTTCTTCAAACAGCGAAAAAGGGTCATTAATATCAGGATTGGTTCGCCCATTACATCCAAAGAGCAATTTGAATTCAGTGATATCGCCAGGTATGGGCGGTATCTTAGGACCAAAACCTATGCCCTGGGAACATCACTGGAGGTTAATAAATTCTTTTCGGTTAAGCGTGGCAGGCTTAAGCGGGAAGAACCCATTGCTGACCCTGTTCCGGTACAGAAGATCGAAGCAGAGATTGCCAGGGTCATTGGCCGCTTCTCATTATTTAAAATAGAGAACTATAATGTGATCTGTGTCCCTTCCGTTGAGATCCCGAATATCATGAACGAGATTGGCAGGCTTCGAGAAATCACCTTCCGGGAAGTTGGAGAAGGGACCAACAGGTCAATGGATATCGATGAATATGATCTGTATTACCACCAGCTGTTTATCTGGGATGATGAGGAGAGGAAGATCGTAGGCGCTTACCGGGTAGGAAAGGGAAAAGAGATCATGGATATCTACGGAATCAAAGGCTTTTATATCCAGAGCCTTTTCAGGATGCACCGTCGCATGTATCCCATACTTAGCCAGGCCCTGGAACTGGGACGGTCCTTTATTATTCCAGAATATCAGCGACGACCCTTGCCACTTTTTTTGCTCTGGAAGGGGATACTTTATTTTCTGATCAAGAACCCGGAGTACAGGTATCTTGTGGGACCGGTAAGCATCAGTAACCGCTTTTCGGATTTTTCCAAAGAGCTGATAATTAAATTTATTACCGAGTATTACTACAATGATAAGATAGCCCGCTATATTCGTCCCCGCAAAAAATTCATCGTATCCCTTCATCACCTTGATACTGATATACTGATAGAAAGCGCCAGTGACCTGATCAAGTTTGACCGGATCATAAAGGACATTGAGACGGCACAGAACAATGTGCCGGTACTCCTTAAAAAGTACCTTAAACAGAACGGGCAGATCGTTGGTTTCAATATCGATCCCAAGTTCAATAATGCACTGGACGGACTAATGATCCTGGATCTGTTTGATGTACCTCCCAACACCGTTGCAGCCTTATCAAAGGAGATCAATGATGAGGGCCTCCTCGAACGTTTCGCACCCGCGGACCTTGGACAGGCAGCTGTCAAATCCACTGATGATGAACCGCAGGGGACTGTTTCTCCATTATCCACCCTTTAACAGTCACTAATACAAATTTCAAATACCTCCTCGCATGTCCCAGAAAATTGTTTCACAACTTTTCATTCTTATTGTACTGTTCACGATCTCCGCATGTACTAATAATTCCAGGAAGGAGATTTCCAGGGATGAAGCAGTCAGGATACACCAATCTCTGTTAACGATTGATTCCCATACTGATACTCCTTTAAGGTTTTCCAGGCGTAGTACTGATCTCAGCCAAAGATCCGATCCCCACAGAAGAGGGGGAAAGCTTGACTTTCCACGAATGCAGGAAGGTGGTCTTGATGGGGTGTTTTTTGCTGTTTTCGTGGGACAGGGACCCAGGACCCCTGAAGAGAATGAAAAAGTAAGGGATGAAGCCCTGTTATTGTTTGATTCCATTCACGCCGTTGTGGATCATAGTTCAGACCTGGCTGCTATCGCCGTCTCCAGCAGTGACCTTGAAAACTTCAGCCGGGAGGGTAAAAAGGCTGTATATATTGGTATTGAGAATGGTTATCCTCTGGGGAAAAACCTCTCACTGGTCAGCAGGTTTTATGATCTTGGAGCAAGGTATATTACGTTGTGCCACACCCGGAATAATGATATCTGTGATTCATCCACAGACAGGGATGGGCCGGAACATGAAGGGATCAGTGATTTCGGAAGGGAAATTGTCCAGGAAATGAACAGCCTGGGGATCATGATAGATGTGTCCCATATGTCCGATAAGGCATTTTATGATGTTATTGAGATCAGCCAATCGCCAGTTATTGCTTCCCATTCCAATGCCCGGGCTGTTTGCGACAATCCTAGAAACCTGTCTGATGAAATGCTGCTGGAACTGGCTGAGAACGACGGTGTGATCCAGCTCTGCCTTGTAAGTGATTATGTTGCTGAAATGCCGGCTTACCCGGAAAGGGATTCTGCCAGGAAAGTACTCTGGGCGAAATACGATAACTGGAGTGAAATGGACGACAGTGCAAAACTGGCACTGGATCAGGAGTATTACGATATGAACAGGAAGTATCCTCCAAACCTGGCCACTGTATCTCAATTCTGTGATCATTTTGACCATGTTGTAGACCTTGTCGGGATCGATCATGTAGGGTTTGGATCTGATTATGATGGGGGGGCTGCACTGGAGGACTGTTTTGATGTAACAGAACTACCCAACATCACCCATGAATTACTGATCAGGGGCTATTCCAGGTCTGATCTTCAAAAGTTCTGGAGCGGAAACCTGTTGCGGGTCATGAAAAAGGTTGAGAAGGTGGCTGGTTAAAATAAAAAAGGGACCCCGTCTCCGGAGTCCCTTTTAAACCAACCAATAACTAATAAAATATTATGAACCAAATCTTTTGTTAACCTCAGACCAGTTTACCACATTCCAGAATGCCTCAATATAATCCGGCCTCCTGTTCTGGTAATTTAAATAATAAGCATGCTCCCATACATCGAGTCCCAGGATAGGTAAACCCTTCACTTCTGCAACATCCATCAATGGATTGTCCTGGTTTGGTGTGGAAGTAACCACAAGTCCGCTATCTGTCTTTACAAGCCATGCCCAGCCGGAACCAAAACGGGTAGCAGCTGCATTTGAAAACTGGCTCTTAAATTCATCGAAACTTCCAAAGGCCTCGTTAATAGCTTTCAACACATCGCCTTCAGGCCTTCCTTCACCATTCGGGCTCATTACTGCCCAGAACAGATTGTGGTTGAAATAACCACCACCATTATTTCTGATGGCCACTCCGTGTGAGCCTGCCCCAGTCATGATCTCCTCAATGCTCTTGTCTGCCAGTGCACTGCCTTCAACTGCTGTGTTTAATTTGCTGGTATAACCGCCATGGTGCTTGCTGTGGTGAATCTCCATGGTACGCGCGTCTATATAGGGTTCTAGCGCGTTATAATCGTAATTTAAATCGGGTAATTTGAATGCCATTTTATTTTGTTTTATTTACTTGGCACAAATATATGATTATTTAGACTAAATAAAAATAGACAATAATAATTTAAGGATTTTTTAACGATAAGTGTTATTTGACATGGTCCAAACCTGCGTTTTATCATATCTGATTTTCTAATTTACCTTTAATTTAGTGATGGTTTTTTGAGCTAAACCCTTAAATAATTCTTCAATCATGTCTAAGAATACTATATGCATACCCAGGGCCGTAAATGAACCTGTAAAAGAGTACCTGCCTGGTTCACCTGAACGTGAGGACATAAAAAAGGCATTGGAAAAGATCTATTCCGATGTCAAAGAGATCCCAATGTTCATCGGGGGAAAAGAAGTTACATCGGACAAAATCCTGCCTATTTATCCCCCTCATAAGATCAGTCATAAAATTGGTGAATACTACCAGGGATCAGCCGAACATGTGAACATGGCCATTGGAGCGGCGCTTGCTGCCCGGGAATCATGGGCCAACATGTGCTGGAAGCATCGTGCTTCCATATTCCTTAAGGCTGCCAGTTTACTTGCCGGACCCTACCGTGCAAAGATCAATGCAGCGACCATGATAGGCCAGTCCAAAACCGTTCACCAGGCAGAAATTGATGCGGCCTGTGAGATTATTGACTTCCTGCGTTTCAATGTTCAGTACATGGAAGAGATCTACAACAAGCAACCTGAATCCTCTGAACATATATGGAACCGCATTGAACAGCGTCCCCTGGAGGGATTTGTTTTCGCGCTGACACCCTTTAACTTCACAGCCATTGCCGGCAATCTGCCTACAGCACCGGCTATGATGGGTAATGTCGTAGTATGGAAAGCATCGAAAACTCAGGTTTATTCCGCCTCTGTATTGATGGAGGTATTCCGCGAGGCGGGAGTGCCCGATGGGGTGATCAACCTGGTGTTTGCATCCGGACCCGTGATTGGGGATATTGTTTTAAAACATCCGGATTTTGCGGGGATCCATTTCACAGGCTCTACAGGAGTATTTAATGGTATGTGGAAAACCGTTGGCGATAATATCGGCAACTACAAAACATACCCGAGACTTGTAGGGGAGACGGGAGGCAAGGATTTTGTTATGGTACATCCATCTGCCAATGCAGCACAGGTAGTTACTGCATTAACGAGGGGTGCCTTTGAGTACCAGGGACAAAAATGTTCTGCCGCTTCCAGGGCATATATTCCTGAGAGCATGTGGGGAGATGTTAAAGCGGGACTCGCAGCCGATCTTGGTTCTATCAGGATGGGGGCTCCTGAAGATTTCACAAATTTCATGTGTGCTGTCATTGATGAAGTATCTTTCGATTTGCTCGCTGGTTTCATTGATAGGGCCAGGGAGGATGATGATGCGGATGTGATCATCGGGGGCAAATGTGATAAATCCGAAGGATATTATATCGAGCCAACCGTGATCCAGGCCAAAGATCCCAAATACATTACCATGGTTGAGGAACTGTTCGGACCGGTACTTACCATTTATGTGTATAAGGATGCTGAATATGAGAAAACCCTTGACCTGCTGGATGAAACTTCCCCCTATGGTCTGACGGGTGCCGTCTTTGCCACTGACAGGCAGGTGATATCATCTACCACGAAAAGACTTGTGAATGCAGCGGGAAATTTTTATATCAACGACAAACCTACTGGTGCTGTTGTGGGACAACAACCTTTTGGAGGAGCCAGGGCATCAGGGACTAATGACAAGGCGGGGTCCTATCTGAACCTCCTTCGCTGGGTATCCCCCAGGACGATCAAGGAAAGTTTCCTGCCACCGACTGACTACAGGTATCCTTTCATGCAGGAATAGGAGGTGTTGAAAAAAAGCCCTATCGTTTTTTAAATTATTTCCTAATTTAGCCGCATGAAATGGCCACTTTTAAGGCGGGATTCCATCATCATGAAAAGCCTCAGGAATAAATACCTTATGGCTGTTTTGGTTTTTCTGGTCTGGCTCCTGATTTTCGATAATAACAGCCTGATCGACAGGGTTAAGTACCTAAATACCCTGCACGAGATGAAAGATGAAAAGCAGTATTACCTGGAGAGAATTGATGAAGATTCCAGGAGGCTGAACGAATTGAAAACGGACCGGGATAACCTCGAGAAATTCGCCCGTGAGGAATACTTCATGAAGAAGGAGAATGAAGATGTTTTTGTAATCGTGGAGGAGGAGTAAAGGGCCGCTACTTCCCTTTCTGCATCTCCCTGATGGACAGCAATAATTCCTTTGCATCACTATCCCGCTGAAATCCCGGATAGTTATCGGATAAAAATTCCCTGCTTGCATCCAGCACAGGCACCCGCGAATATTGATGCTGGTGGGCATAATTAAAAAATTTCAGGGTACGGAACATATTGAACCAGCGGTAAAACCGGTTAATGAACGTAGATTCCCGGGCTGCATTACCCCGTATCTCCAGTATCCTTGAAATGAATTCATGGCTGAGGTTTTCCCTCAGGGCAGGAGGATAATCTTCAAGCAGCTGCTGGAGTGATTGCTGGCTTGCATCATATAGTGATGGGACAGTGGACAGGAATTCCTTCAGGTCGAAAAAAACATCCGGATGGTAAGTTTGAAGCTCAGTGGTTTCACCCCGCAGAAATTTGCTGATCACCGGTCCGGTCCCAAATCCTACCCGGTCTGATGGCCTGGGTGAAGGCAGTACCATGGTTGAATTGATCTCGTAAAATCCGCCAAGGGGGATGATCTTCTGGAGAAAATAAAAATCTTCCCCAGCCTTTCTTTTATTCATTCCTCCCTGGGCTGCATATATATCTGCCCTGACACCAAATGCAGATCCTACGGTATGGAATGCATGAGGATGTCCGGCAAAGCGCAAGGCCTGGATATAATATCTCAGGTGGAGTTCATACTGGATGATACCATTGTAGACTGAATCCGGGAAAGGCCCACCCTCAAGTGGATGTTCGAAATGGATGTTACAGGCTTTTGTATCTGGGCAGTCCCTGAATTGCCTTTCTGTTTCAATAAGGTAATTTTCCTCGCAAATCGTGTCTGCATCTAAAGAAAGTATGATGCCCCCGGGCCTGTCCAATTGATTGAACCTGCCAAGGGCGAGATCCATTGCCATTTTTCTTGCCAATCCCGCACCAGCATAGCGGTCGGGCAATACCGGCACATGTGATACCAGCACCCGGAATCTTTTTTCATGGTGGGAACTGGCATAGGCAAGTACGGCTGATTCGGTCAGCTGGTTTTGCGTGAGGACATCAGCCCTGGCCGATTCGGCCGCATTGATGAGAATGATAATTTCCACTGCACCACGCGGATGCCTGCAATGGAGCAGGGATGAAAGGGTCTTAAGTATATCCGGTTCATTGCAGGCAGGAATGGCCACCACCATGGACAGATCCTTGCTGGGAGCTTGATTATCTAGGGATGGATCGAGGCCGACCTTTTCAAGATAAGCATCGGCAAAGGACATTAGTTCTCTTTTTCAGCCCTGTATTTTTCATTCAGTCCGGGAAGGATAATGTAGGTAATATCGAGCTGTTCATTAGCAAAGAGTACATTATCCCCGAAGCTGTTACTGAAAATGAACTGGTAATTCTGATCAGCGTTGTAAATTTTGAGGTATTCCATGATGGCATTGATCAGTTTCCGGTTGCTGACCTGTTCCTCCTCCTGCAGTTGCTGGGTAAGCTGGTCACGCAATTGCAGCAGGCTTTGTTGTTCTGCCATCAGTTGCTGTTCAAGCTCTGCAGCTTCCCTACGGGTCACCAGGCCTTTCTGGACCTTGTTCTGATAGTCCATGGCACTGGCTTCATATTGCCTGGAACGATTATTCAGTTCAGCCTCAAGTTCTGACTGCTTGTCAGCGAAATCTTCCTGCATGTCCTGAAAATACTCGTAATTATTGAGCAGGGAATCTATATTGACATAAACAATGGGTACATCGGGTTGGATAAGGTTCACACCTTCAGGCCGGGCCGGACCTGCTTTGGCGCTTCCTTTGCTGCTGAAATGCAGGTAGAATAAAACTCCGACTGCGACGATCAGTACGGCATTCAGGATCAACGAAAGATTTTTCATTTGTAAGAATTATTGGGGTTCGCAAAAATCCCTGCAAATATAGGTAAATTCTTTCTAAAACTCGGGACAAGGAATCATATGACGCTTCCTCTTTTTACGCTTGTCAGAGAATTCATAGATCAGGGCGATCTCATGTGCACCACCGGTAGAGGTCAATAATTTATTGATGGTGAAGTCATAGCTGTAGCCTATGCTGAATTGTTCAATTTTGTAGCCAACCAGGAAGCAAATGGCATCTCCCCGGATTTCCCTGTTTAAGAAGGGAATACCCCTGTACCACAGGCCAAAAACCAATGGGTTTTTGTACCAGTAAACGCCTATATCAAGCTGGGTGATCAGGGCCTGGTGTCTCAACAGGCCGGCCACAGAGAGGGTCTCATCTACGGGCTTCAACAACCTTCCCTTGCGTCTCAGCTGGTATCCGCCGAAAACTGAATACTTCATGGATAAGCGGGATACATCCCCATAAAGGGAATAATTAGGGCGGAAGAGATGGTCCACAGCAAAACCGAACCATGCCCTGTCAGAATAGGCCAGCAGGGAAACCGAGGCATCTATGTCCCCTTTTTTATCCAGGGAAGGAACCTCAATGGTAGGTGTGATCCCTCCTGGAGAGATCTGGTCTCCCCACAGCAATTTATTGAAATCAATACCACGCTGGGTATACAGGACATGTATCCCAGGTCTCAGGTGCCAGAAATCAGTGAGCTTGATGTCATAGGAATATTGTAAACCGATATTCGTTGTACTCAGGTTTCCTGAACCGGCTACATCCCTGAGGATCAATACACCAACTCCACTGTTAAAGTTGGAAAAGAAATGATCGTAGGAAAATGCGTAAGTCACAAAGGTTCCTGGCATTGCTGGCCACTGGTTGCGATATGTGGTGGCAATTCGGTGTTCCTGGGTAGCCCCGGCAAAGGATGGAGCAAGATATAATGGCTGGGAATAGAACTGTGTAAACTGGGGATCCTGGCCATACGCGAAGAAACATAACAGGAATAATAAGGATATGATCGGGAGTTTCTTCACGATTATCAGTTGAGAGTCTGCTTTAAATAATATTCAATTAAACGAAACAATAGTGCATAGGTTTCATAATAACTTTATATTTCCATGAATCCATGCAAACTATAGCGGAAACAGCAAGGGTAGTATATGGACCAGGGATTTCAGGCCAATAGCTTACAGGTATTTGTTAGTTTTGTTTTATGAGGGTAACATCGCCGCTTTCCACGAAGGTTTTGCCATTGATAAACTTTCCCCTGACCTTCCAGATATATACATCCTGTTTAACCAGCTGCTCACTGTAATAGCCGTCCCAGCCTATACTGATATCATTGCTCTCGAAGAGAAGCACTCCCTTGCGGTTGAATACCTTTAGCTGGAATTCTACTAACTCACCATTGGTGACAGGATGGAATACGGTATTTTTATAGTCATTCACATCATAATAGCCTCCTGTTGGACCATTGAGGTTGGGTGTGAAGGCATTGGGAACCTTAATATTCTGCTCCTGGGTGGTAAAGGCATTGGTAACCACCATTGAATCATAGCATTGATGGTCGGTCCAGACCTTCAGCTTAACATGGTAGTTACCTGCCTCTTTATAGAAATGGATGGGTTCCTGCACGTCAGATCGCTGCTTATCTCCGAAATCCCATTCATAATAATCTCCTCCCCTGGAGTAATTGTAGAAATTTATGGGCTGGTTTTTGGCTGGCTTTAAATCCTCGTCAAATTCGAACATGGCTTTTGGGGTCTCATAGACCTGAATAGTCTGCTGCCTGCTGTATTCCAGTCCGTCTTCCCCGCTGACCTTAAGGGTGACCTGGAACTCTCCCGGTTCATCGAATACATAGGAGGGGTTTAATTCATCAGAATTGCCTCCATCACCAAAATTCCAGTTTGTTCCGGTGGCATTTTCAGAAAAATTCTGAAAGTTAACAGCCAGGGGGGAGCAACCACTCTGGGGATTGGCCTTAAAATCAATCATGACCCTGATGGTCTCCGGTTCAGCACCGGATGTGGTTTCGGATGATGCAGTTTTGGCTTTTGGAGTTCCTGTAGTTTCGGGTCCTTGCTCCTGATCTGTTGTATTCTTTTCGGGTAATGTTTTATCATTGGACACATCCTGCCGGCTTGCAGCCCTGGAGGCTGGTTCTGTACCGGTCTTTTTCACAGATGCGGGTTCGATAGGTCCTGGGGCTTTTTCAACTGCAGCAATCTGGCCTAGCCTGGAAATTACCTGGTCATGCGCAGGTTCAGGCTGAATGGCCTGGCTGGATGGTATAATCTCACTATTTTCAGTAATTCCCTGGGGGATTGGACGGGAAAGCAAAAGATATGTTCCTGCACCTGCCAGCGCAAAAATCAGGGCCAGGTAGTATACATTGAATGAGTTAA
>CAZXOJ010000129.1:0-11286 GCA_964642325.1 uncultured Bacteroides sp.
TACTGAAAGTTTCCTGAATACCGAAGCTTCCTGTGCAAGGTAGCCGATGCCAAGCCTCGCCCTCTTATAAACCGGCTCCTTGGTGATCTCCAGGTCATCAACGAAAATTTTTCCCTCATTCGGGGATATCAGTCCCACGATCATATAAAAAGTGGTGGTCTTCCCGGCGCCGTTGGGACCAAGTAAACCAACAATCTCTCCCTGTTCCAGCTCGATGGATACCCTTTTCACCACGGTCCTTGCCCGGTACCTTTTGACAAGCTTGCTGGTGTGCAGTCTCATTGGATGATCTTTAGCTTCTAAATAACGGTTTTTTCTTCATTATGTTTTGTCGCCTTCCTTCAGTTCCTCCTCCCGCTTTGTATTGATCCGTCTGGATATGCCAATGCCGATCTCGTAAAGAAATATCAGCGGAAATGACACCAGTACCTGGCTGAAAATATCTGGTGGTGTAATGATGGCAGAAAGGGCCAGGATCAATACCAGGGAATGTTTCCGGTATTTTCTCAGGAACTCCGGTGTTACCAGTCCCGCTTTACTCAAAAAATACACAAGAATAGGCAGCTCAAAAATAACCCCGGCCGCCAGTACCACTGAAGCTACGGTTGAAACATATGAGATCAGGTTGATCTGGTTGGTAACCTGTTCACTCACGCTATAGGACCCAAGAAAGTGAACAGAAAGGGGAACAATTACGAAGTAGCCGAAAAGTACACCCAGCATGAATAATAAGGAACTGTAAAAAACAGCCCCGCCAGCATGCTTTTTTTCCTTGGAATAAAGGGCAGGCACTATAAATCTCCAGAATTCGTGAAAAACCAAAGGGAAAGCAACCACAAAACCAGCGATCAAGGATACCATGATATGCATGGAGAACTGCCCTGCCATTTTAATACTGATCACTTCGAATGGCCTGGAATTGATACATAAGCTCAGGATATTGACCATCCTTCCGAAATCGCAGAGCAAACGGTTGGTAATGAATTCCGGCAATTTAGGGGCCAGGATGATCTTGTTAAATACGATATCCTTGAAAATAAAGGCTACAATAGCGACGACCAGGATACTCAATATTGCCCGTATGATATGCCACCTTAATACTTCCAGGTGCTCCAGGAATGACATTTCATTCTCAGTCTTTTCTGCCATGCTTGAATATTATTGTCTGATATAATGTTTTATATGGCCCGCAATTGCGATCCATAATTAGATTTTTTCTAAATTTAGAATACAAATGTATTCATATATTTTAAATGGGCAGGAAGAATCCTTCCATTTAGGAGATCTTGTTATTTAGAAGTTAAATAAACTCACAGTAGAATAATTACTATAAATATTTCGTATCTTAATTGTTGGGTAATAGAGTAGCACGTGAATGACAGTTAGTACAGATATATCACTTATCAGTCACCTGAAGAAGTATTTTGGTTTTGATACTTTCAAAGGTAACCAGGAAGAGATCATGAGAAGTGTTCTTGACGGCCATGATTCATTTGTCCTGATGCCGACAGGAGGTGGCAAATCCCTTTGCTATCAGCTTCCTTCGTTGATCATGGAAGGGACTGCTATTGTCATATCCCCCCTGATTGCACTGATGAAGAACCAGGTTGATGCCATGCGGAGTTTCAGCACGGATGATGGCATCGCACATTTCCTTAATTCCTCCCTGTCAAAAGCCCAGGTTGAGCAGGTTAAACGTGACCTTTCAGACGGGCGTACCAGGTTGCTCTATGTGGCACCCGAATCACTTACAAAGCAGGAGAATATTGACTTCCTAAAAAAGATCAAGATCTCATTCTATGCGGTTGATGAAGCCCATTGTATTTCCGAATGGGGCCATGATTTCAGGCCGGAGTACCGGCGCATCCGGCCCATTATTAACCTGATTGGCACGGCTCCCATCATCGCACTGACGGCTACAGCCACACCCAAAGTGCAGCATGACATCCAGAAAAACCTGACCATGCTTGATGCCCGGGTATTCAAGGATTCATTCCGCCGGGCGAACCTTTATTACGAGATACGCCCAAAGATTAACGCAAGCAAGGAGATCATCCGCTATATCCTGAGCCATACTGGGAAATCGGGAATTATCTATTGCCTTAGTCGCAAGAAGGTTGAGGAACTGGCTGAAACGCTGAAGGTAAATGGTATCAAGGCCCTGCCCTACCATGCCGGAATGGATTCAGCCACCCGGTCTTCCAACCAGGATCAATTCCTGATGGAGGAGGTTGATGTGATCGTGGCCACCATCGCTTTTGGTATGGGGATTGATAAACCGGATGTGAGATTTGTGATCCATTATGACATCCCAAAAAGCCTTGAAGGTTATTACCAGGAAACCGGGAGGGCCGGCAGGGACGGCGGTGAAGGTAACTGCATCGCCTTTTACAGCTACAACGATATCCAGAAACTGGAGAAGTTTATGCAGGGAAAACCAGTTGCGGAACAGGAGATCGGTAAACAACTACTGCTGGAAACTGTTGCGTACGCTGAATCATCTGTCTGCAGGCCCAAATTGTTGTTGAATTACTTTGGAGAAATCATGGATGGCCATTGTGACAATTGCGACAATTGCCTCCATCCCAAAGAGGAAATAGAAGGAAAAGATTTTATTGTCAAGGCTTTGCAGATAATCCTTGCAGTCAAGGAAAAATTCAAGGCATCACATATTGCCGATATACTGGCAGGTAATGCGTCTTCCTCTGTCAAATCATATAAACATCATAAGATACCTGAATTTGGATCAGGCAGTGACCAGGATATCAAATTCTGGAATGCTGTTCTACGCCATTCCCTGGTCGCCCAGTTCCTCACCAAGGATATTGAGAATTATGGCCTGCTAAAGGTGACTGCAAAGGGTCGTGAGTACATTGCCAATCCATATAGCCGGATGGTAACCAGGGATCATGACTATGAGGCTGCTACAGAAGATGCTGCCATGGCACAGGGTGGAAAGACCAGCACGGTTGATGTAGAACTATTCAATATACTGAAGGACCTTCGCAAGAAAATATCTCGTGAACTGAATCTTCCACCTTTTGTGATATTTCAGGATCCTTCCCTTGAGGATATGGCCATACAATATCCCATCAACATGGAGGAGCTACAGAATATTCAGGGTGTAGGTTCCGGCAAAGCACAACGATATGGTAAGCGGTTTGTCGAACTGATCAGGACCTATGTTGATGAAAAGGAGATCATCAGGGCCCAGGATATGGTCGTCAAATCGGTAGTAAATAAATCCGGGCTAAAGGTCTATATTATCCAGAATATAGACAGGAAGGTTTCCCTTAACGATATTGCCAGTTCCAAGAACCTGGACATGGCTAAACTGCTTGAGGAAATTGAACACATCGTTAACAGTGGAACAAAAGTGAATCTTGATTATTATATCAATGAAGTCCTCGATCAGGATCACCAGGATGAAGTTTTTGATTATTTTAGAGAAGCCGAAAACGAATCTGTCCATGAAGCAATGGATGAACTCGGGGAGGATGAATATTCAGAGGAGGATATCAGGTTGATGCGAATAAAATTCATGGCTGAATTAGGCCACTAAACCTACCCTTTTCAAAAACCGCAAATTGGAACCAATATTAAACATTCAGCAAATTTCCAAGAATTACGGCCGTATTACAGCCGTACAGAACTTGTCGTTGGAAGTTGGGCCGGGTCATGTATTCGGCATCCTCGGTCCCAATGGAAGCGGCAAAACAACCACCCTGGCGATCATAACTGGTGTGATCTCAGCGGACAAGGGGACCTTTAGCTGGTACGGCAAATCCGCCTCGGCTACCATCCGTAAGAGAATAGGATCTCTGATAGAGGTGCCAAATTTCTACCCATACCTGGATCTGGCCAGGAACCTGTCTATTGTTGCCCGCATAAAAGGAAAACCCGTGGATGATATTGAACGGGTTCTCAAGCTTACTAATTTATGGGACCGGAAAAAATCAAGATTTGACACCCTTTCCCTGGGCATGAAACAAAGGCTTGCCCTTTCCGCCGTTCTGCTTGGTGATCCTGATGTACTCGTTCTCGATGAACCTGCCAACGGACTTGATCCGGAAGGGATAGCCGAGGTCAGGGAGATCATCAAAGGGGAGGCAGAAAAACAAAAGACCATCATCATGGCAAGCCACATACTGGATGAAGTTGAAAAAGTCTGTACCCATGTTGCTGTGCTGAAAAAAGGCCAATCCATTGCACAGGGACGTGTACACGAATTGCTGGCTGCAGATGATCCAGTGGTCGTGGAATGTGATGAAACCGAAAAGTTGAAGTTTTCCCTGGTAAGATCCGGAATGAGTGCTTCCATCGAAAAAGATGGCAAGCAACTGGTAATTGTCCTTAAATCCGGCTACGAGGCCAGGGATGTCAATGAGCATGCCCACCAGCAGGGCATTGTCCTTACCCACCTGGAAACACGCAAGAAAAGCCTGGAATCCCAGTTCCTTGAACTGGTAAAACAATAATGCCGATGAAGTCTATTATCCTCAACGAGTACACGAAAATCTGGTCTTATAGGGCATTCAGGGTAATCATCCTGCTGCATTTCATTTTGTTTTTCATGGTTGTACTGGTTACCTCCAGGCTGGATATAACCATCCCTGGCTTTAGTACCGATTACCTCTACCAATTCCCCAATATCTGGGAATTCTTTCCCTGGGTGGCCAGCTGGTTCAACCTGCTGCTGGCCATCCTGATCATTGTCATGACGGGCAACGAGTATACATTCCGCACCTTCAGGCAACATGTTATTGACGGGCTCAGCCGTTCTGATTTACTGACAGGGAAAGGATTTTTAATCATTGCCATCGCCGTCTACAGTATGCTGATGGTCCTGCTATTTTCACTTTTATTCGGGTTTATTTTTACGAGGGACCTGACAGCTGCTTTGTTTGTTAAAAAGACCTATATACTGCTTGTTTACTTTGTTCAGGCGGTGGCGTATATGTCAACCGGTTTCCTGCTGGCCATTCTCTTCCGGAATACTGCCCTGGCAATTGTCCTGTTCATCCTGATCCGGCTGATCATCGAACCTGTTTTCAGGTTATTCTTCCCCCCGGGAGCAAGGTTGTATTTTCCCATGAAGGCTATTTCCAACCTTACCCCAATGCCTGAATTTTTATCCATCTCCTCGGGCAATCAAGCGGATCCGGGTAATGCTGATGCGCTGAACCTGCGTGAGATGGGCATCCTGGCTGAAGACCTGCCTGTGTACCTGAACCTGATACTGGCGCTTGGTTACACGTCCCTTTTCATAGGCCTTGCCTGGCTTCTTTTGCGGAGGCGAAATCTGTAATTATTTCCTTCTAACATCCAGTGCATCACGTAAGCCATTCCCCACCATGGTAAAAGATAGCACCATGAGCATAATGGCCACTCCGGGTAGAAAAGCCAGGTATGCCTTGTTCACAATGATAAACCCGTAATGGTCCTTGATCATGGTTCCCCAGGAAGGTATTGGTGGCTGAACGCCAATGCCCAGGAAACTGAGTCCCGCTTCCATCAGGATAGCTGAGGCAAAATTGGCAGCAGATATAATGATCACGGGAGTAATGACATTGGGCAACACATGTCTGAAGAGAATCCTCAGGGAGGAATATCCAAGTGATTTTGCAGCTTGTATGAATTCCTTTTCACGTATCCCCAGTACCTGTCCCCGTACCACCCTGGCAACCTCAACCCACATGGTCAATCCCACTGCCACAAATACCTGCCAGAATCCTTTCCCCAGGGCAAGTGTAATGGCGATGACCAGCAGGAGGGTAGGAATGGACCAGACCACATTGATGAACCACATGATGATATCATCTGTCCGGCCACGAAAATAACCCGCGACACTTCCTAGTATCAATCCTATCAGCAGGGAGATACTGACGGATATTAACCCTACCGACAGGGAAACACGGGTGCCCAGCAGCAGACGGCTATAAAAATCCCTGCCAAAGCGGTCCGTTCCCATGAAAAAACGCCTGTTTATGATATGTTCCTCCCTTATGGATTGTTGCAGATCCTCAAGATTGACCTGGTGCAACAAACCGTTGATATCTGTGAATGTGACTAATCCACCATTTATCCTTGCCTGTTTGTTCCCGGGATCGAGCGGGTAGATCACATCTGCCAGGTGGAAAGAACGCCTGAAATCAAGGGCTGAATTATCCTCATTAAAATCAATTACTACCACAGAATCTTTTATCAAAGATACCTCATTGAAGGGGATGAAACTGAACCGGTTCTTTTCTCCGAATAGCATTCGTTTGAGCAGTCCAACCTTCGCCACATCCTCATTCTTGCAAACTTTTAGCATCTGCACCCTGAATCCGGGTTTGCGCGCGGCGATTTCTATATGTTGCTCGTTGGCATCGGGACTCTTATCAGGTATGATCAGGTATCCCAAAATGGCGGCCAATACTGTTATCAGAATAATGATCATGCCGGAAAGGGAAAGCGGATTCCTGAGGAATCGTCGCCATGCATTGTAAGAGCTGGTATCTGGCATTTCAGGGCTGAATATTTCGTCCTTTCCAGGTGTAAGGAATGATTTGACCGGCTATACCCACAATGCTAACATACATAAAATATACCAGTTCAAGCGGCAAAACCAAAAGCAAGCTTTTCCTTTTTCCAAAATACCTCAATACCCTTTCCATGAATATCAGGTCAATTGTGCTTTTGATCAACAATAGCATAACGAAAGGCAAAATCCAGCGTGCAGAAATAAAACATAATACAGCCATCAGGAGCAGGCTTGAATTGGTCAGAAGAACAAGCAGGGCCGAACTGTTTAGATGAAAATCACGGTAATACCTGCTTTTGGATACCCATCTGAATCTCTGCATCATTAATGTAGACAGGTTATTGCAGGGAAGGGCCCTGATAACTGTCCCGGGAGAGCTGATGTATCTTATCGACCCGGGATACGTTCTTTTTAACCAGAGCATCAGGAACATATCATCCCCGCTTGCAGATCCGGGTTCCCCGGTTTCCAGATAGCGATAAAAATCTTCTTTGAGATAAGCCATGTTGGCAGCATTGCACATAATAGGACTGTTCAAACCGGCTGCACCGGCACTGACCCCGACAAGGCTGAGGAATTCCAGAGATTGCAAGGCTCTGAACCAGCCACTGTCCGGATGGAGTATTACTGGCCCTGCTACCATCCTGACACCAGGTTCTCCGAAGGTTGCCATGATATTACCAAGCCATTCCAAGGGAGCCCGGCAGTCTCCGTCCGTTGAAATGATAACTCCGTGTCTTGCCTCTGAGACTCCCTTTCTGATGGCGGATTTTTTTCCGTATTCTCCCGCATCAAGTTCAATCAAGCGGATGTTATCAACTCCTGAGGCATGGGAATTCACTATCTCTGCCGTATGGTCTGTTGAATGATCATTTACGATTATTACCTCATATTGGTCTGAAGGGTAGCGTTGATTTTGCAGATCCTCAAGCAGTGAGCCTATCTGCATCGCTTCATTCCTGACTGGTACAATAATTGATGCCTTTCCAACTCCTATTGTACCACTGTTAATACCTAACCGGGCTGTTTTTATCAATCCATACAGGTAAGAAAATATCAGGATAGCGTAGGCAATGAAGACAGGAATCGGTAAAATCCAGGCCCAATCCATGAAAGGTCAGGCTTTCTGCATGAACTTGTCTACTTCAGACATAAATTTATTGAGACTGATGGGTTTGGTCATGAATCCCTGGCATCCAGCCTCATCAGCCCTGTGTTTTTCCTCATTCATTGAATTGGCCGTTTGAACAATGATAGGAATTTCAGGATGGGTTTGTTTGATCAGTTTAATGGCCTCAAATCCGTTCATCTCCGGCAGCTGAACATCCATCAAAACCAGGTCAATATGCTGCTGCTCCTCACAAAACCTTACTGCATCCATCCCGGTAATGGCGTGCAGGAGGTTCACCCCTGTTCTCTTGAGAACCACTTCAAGCAACTGATAGTTTATATGATCATCCTCTACGATCAGGATGGTTTTGTCTTCCCAATTCCTGTCACTGGCTTTGAGTTTCTGGCCGGCAGGTTTATCAACAGTTGTTCCTGATTGATTTACATCCGGGATGGTAAAATAGAATTTTGCCCCTTTGTTTGTTGAAGAATCAACCCATATCTTCCCCCCCAGTAAATCAACGAAACCCTTACAAATGGACAGCCCGAGTCCTGATCCGCCAAAATGCCTGGACAGTGAATCATCCGCCTGTACGAAACGCTCAAATATGCGTTTCTGTTTCTCGGGATTTACACCGATGCCGGTATCATATACATAAAATAACAGGGCTTTATCCGGTTGTAGCTGGTACCCGAACTCGATCCGTCCGGTATCTGTGAACTTTAATGCGTTGCTCAGGAGATTAACAAGGATCTGTCTGAGTTTAACGCGGTCTGTGTTGATCATTGAAGAAGCATCATCCAGGGCAAGCTTATAGCATAGTTCAAGGACCTTCTTTCCCATCACTTCGATCTCGGTGGAGAAAAACCCGTGTAACTCTTTTAAAAGATCATTCAATCGAAAATCCTCCTTACTGGCCACTACCTGGTTGGCTTCAATCCTGGAAACATCCATAATATCATCCAGCAGGCTGATAAGTACATTGCCACTGCTGAGAATCAGGTTTACATATTCCTGCTTTGTCTCGCCTTCAACTTCAGGATTTGCAAGCAGGTGTGCCAGTCCCATGATACCATTCATAGGTGTACGGACCTCATGTGACATATTGGCGAGGAATGCCGATTTTAATTTATCAGACTCCTCAGCCTTCTTTTTAGCCTTCCGTAGTTCTGTTTCCATATGCTGCCTGTACAGGGCAATGGAACATTGAAAGATAAACCCCTCGATGACCTTTGGATTTTCCAGCTTACTGTCCCCCTTGGTGATGATAGTGGCCGTACCATATAATTCCCCACCCCGTTCAAAGGTAATGCCATAAGTTTCATTGGCCTGGATCATTGATTCAAGCGTGCTGGCTACCGGTTTCGGTATATTTCCGTCTGAAGATTCATGCAGTCCGCCCATGAATTGATATAGCTTGTTGGCGGACTTGAACATCTTTTGCATGGTATCTTCGGTCAGGATAACAGTCTGTTGGAGTGGCTGCCTTCCCAGTACTGCTACGATCTTATCCACGATGCCTTCTCCTCCGCCAATATACCTGACCTGCAGTTCTCTTGCAGCCTCATCGAATGAATTGACTATCACTATAGCATCATCAATCAGTCCAACAAGTTTATTTCCGATGTAGTCAAATATATCTGACTGGTCCGTTTGTCCCAGGAAATCGAGGGCTGTATTAGCGAGAAATTCAAGATGTTCCTGATATTTTGCAGATTCACCTGCACTCAGGATCTTGCCCTCCAATTCAGCAATTTTTGCTTGTAATTCGGCTATTTTTTGTTCTGCATCCATATTCATTATTAAACGCCGGTTTGATTCATCCCAGCAACATTCCAATGATGGTGGCTGATAACAGTGATGCCAAAGTACCTGCTAACAGGGCACGCATACCGAATTGAGAAAGAAGTACACGCTGTCCCGGTGCCAGAGATCCAATCCCTCCGATCTGAATCCCTATAGAAGCAAAATTAGCAAATCCACACAAAATATAGGTGGCCATGATGATTGATTTAGGTTCCGCAAAGCTTCCTGCGGCTTTCAGTTCAGCCAGGCTCATGTATCCGATGAATTCTGTAAGAATGATTTTTTCACCCAACAGCCTGCCAACCAGGGTGATATCTTCGGACGCTACACCAACAAGCCACATCAGGGGTGCAAATGTATAGCCCAGAATAAACTCAAGGGATAATTTTTCATATTGCCCGTTTGTGATATTAATGACGATATCATTCAGGCTTGTCCAGTCTCCTATCTTCAGGAAAATAAAATTAATCATCTCAATAAAGGCGAGGAATACCAGTAACATGGCCGCCACGTTAACCGCCAGTCTCAGTCCCTCTCCCGTTCCCCTGGAAATAGCATCCAGCACATTTTTGCCAATTTGTTCCCTGGGGATCTTCATCACTTTATTGATATCCTCGGTCTGGGGCACAATTATCTTTGAAACGACTATGACCCCGGGAGCTGCCATGACAGATGCAGCCAGCAGGTGTTTTGCAAACATCAGGCGTTGCACCGGATCAGTTCCACCGAGCACACTGATATATACAGCCAGTACACCTCCAGCCAGTGTAGCCATGCCGCCTGACATTACCAGCAGCATCTCAGAGCGGTTCATTTTCTCAAGATACGCCTTGATCATGAACGGAGACTCTGTCTGTCCCAGGAAAATATTCCCGGCAACAGAAAGGCTTTCGGCACCAGAAATCCGAAGTACCCTGCTGAGTGCCCATGCCATCCCGTAAACGATGAATTGAATGATCCCGAAATAGAACAGGACGCTTGTAAGAGCAGAAAAAAAGATGATGGTTGGCAGAATGGTAATGGCAAAATTTAGCAATGGTTTTTCAATAATCCCTGATTCGTTGGACTTAAACAGGAATTCAGTCCCGGCATAGGTGAAATCAAGTATTTTAATAAAGAGTTTCCCTACAAATTCGAAAAAAATCTGAACTGGTGGTACCCAGAGAATGCCTATGGCCAGGATCAGCTGTATGGCAAGCCCAATGAATACAACGCGCCAGTTAATAGCACTCCTGTTTGAACTGAAAAGCCAGGCGATAAGGATCAGGACCAGCATGCCCAGCAATCCCCTGAGAATCCTTACCAGGCTGAAGTTGAATCGCTCATCTCGGGGAACAATGACATTTGATTCATCTATTAGGCCTGGTTTCTCCAGCTCCAATGCCATGCCGGCAGGATCAATGGCCAGGGAATCAGCGGTATCCGTGATAGGATCTTCCTGCGATCGACCGAATGTAAGGCTTCCGTTGAGTATTAGCAGACAAACAAAGGATAAAAAAAACTTCATTCATCGATGATATTAGCTATCAGTCCTCTTGTTGAGCTCACTGCTGATCAAAGAGGCTTTTTCGTAGTCCTCGTTACCGATGGCCTCTTTCAGCATTTCATTTAGTTCCTGGGTGGTAAAGTCTTCATATTCGGTGGAAGAAATGGATGCAGGGGTAACAGAATCAGATACTGTTGCATTCTCAGTGAGGCTGCTTGACTTTTCCTCACTCCCGAATTCCAGCACGATACCAGCCCTTTCCATGATCTCTTCTGTTGTAAATATCGGGCATTTAAAGCGGAGTGCCAGGGCAATGGCATCGGAAGTTCGTGTGTCTATTGTTAATTTCTTCTCCCC
>CAZXOJ010000130.1:0-4038 GCA_964642325.1 uncultured Bacteroides sp.
AGCTTCCACCAGGATGGGATAAGGCCGGTCGGTCACATCCACCATTCCACAGTTATAATTCTCCCCGTCATTGCCACGCCCGGTCAGATCCTGGTCACACCACTGGAACCAGGAAGTACCTATCAGTCCCGGGTGCGCATACCCATTTTCCGTATAATAACGATAGGCAACTCCTCTTTCTTCCTGGGAATTTACCTGCCATAAGGACTGTGCCATTCCCCGGTCCACCGTCCCGAAGTGATACTCCCCGATGAACAAGGGTTTGCCTGTAACCTCTGTGAATCGATCCAACATTTCCTTTCTCGGGTACAGGTCATAGCAATTGAAACTGAATACATCAAAGACATCTTTGCATAGGTCCAGTATTTCATTTTCGACTCCCTGGCCGAAACGGATCCCAAGTGTAAGATGATTTGGATCGTGCTTTTCCAGTGCCCTGTCGACGGTTTCAATAAAAATCCGGAACGTATTATGGATGAACTGTATCCTGCTTTCCCGGGTATCCTCCTTTGCGAGATGTTCCTGCAACGCCGTTTTTATGGATCGCTCCTTTCCTTCAATGATCAGGTCACAGAGTCTCTCCTCACGGCCCAGGAACGAGGGTTCATTGAAGGTGAAATAACCCAGTAACCATGGATTATCACGGTAGGGTTCCACTGTTGACTTTACCGCCTCGTTTATCTTATCTCCGAAATCCGGCGCATATACATCAGCCAGTCCCATCAGTCCACCTTCAATTCCAATGCCCCTCATCTGAAGCGTAAAAGCCTTCTGGTTCCGGTCGTAAACATTACTCCTTGACCAGTTGGCAATGGTATTGAGTCCCCATCTATCCATCCGGGTGATGACATTATCAATGGACTTCTCCCCGTAATCCTCTCCATACCTACGGGAGAGATTCCATACACCAAATGAAGCCGCCCGGTACCTGTCAGTCCCTATCCACAGATCCTCAGGAGGAAGCTCCTTGTAAAGGTTCTGGCGATGTTCGAGCCTGTAGGCGCCTCCCCCACCCCCTGGCCCCACACAATTCACCCCATGAGAAAGGAAAAGATAACCTTCGGGGTCCACAAACCACCAGCGGCCGTCAATTTTCTCAGTCCTGAAGAAACCGGTACCTTCATCAATCCTTGCATCCAGGTAACCCCCATATTTTGAATAATTATACTGGGATCTGTCCACCGGCTGGCTATCCTCGGCATCCCACTCTTCCTGAAGCTCTTCAAGAGAATATATCTTGCCTTTCCAGTCCCCCAGGTTATACTGTCCGAATTCATCCACTACAGGAACATCACCCAGGTACTGGTCACCCGGGTCCTCTTTGGCAAGGCTTACGGATCGCAGTTTCATGACCGGATCACCGATCGGGGCATGCATCCTGATACCAATGGAGTCCACTCCCCTCAATGGCCTCCTCTGTCCGCTCAGGTTGATCCATCCGGTATGCCTGGGCTGGTTAAAGGTAGCTGCAAGATCACTGCGGGCAGCCGGCGGCTTCCGGTAGAAACTCAGCGGGATGGCAAGCCTGTTCCAACCGTTCGGGGTATAATTCATTACCCGCAGTTCATTGTAACCGGTCTCTGTAGTAAAACCCACATGAAACCGCTGGGATGAGGTAATCATAAATTCCAGGACCACATATTCATAACCCTCCCAGTCCGTGGGCAATCCAGGTGAAATATCCTCCAGGGAAAACTTCATACCTGAAACTTCCTTCTCACTGTCAAAAGGAATGCTTACATAATCCCTGTTACATGAAATGAGAGTGAATAGCATGAGGATAGTGACTCCCCTGAAACCAATTTGAGTAAGAAACTGCATATCCTTAACTTTTGTCTATAAACAATAGTACCAGATTAAAAATACGCAAATAATATTTGACTGACAGCCAATATTCAATCAGATCTTCTTTCTTTTTACCCATCATAATGTGTATATTAGATCAAATTGATACGCATATTGACTGGGAGAGCCAGAAATGAGCATAACAACTTAAAAAAGAAGCAAGATGCTTGGTATTACAGATGAAGAGATCAAAGGCCTCATTTCGGCGATTGATTATTCTGAAGTACTTACAATAACTGCTACGAAAGATGAAGTGCAGTCCGCCTGTGAAGATGCAAAATTGTATGGATTTCGTGCTGTTGTGGCGTTTCCTCAATATTTAGGTGTCCTGGTCGATGCCCTCGAAGGGACCAATGTCCGTGCCCAGATCCCTGTTGGATTCCCTTGCGGTGGAGTTACCACGCTTGTCAAATGCACAGAAGCTGAGCAAGGTTTGAAACGTGGGGCCACCGACCTGGATATGGTGATGAATCTTTCAGCCTTCCAGGAAGGTGACTACCGTCGTGTATCAGCAGATATCCATGATGTTATGACCGTGGCCAGGCCATTTGGCGTTCCGTTCAAGGTAATTATCGAAGTCGGTATTCTAACTGACGAACAAATTGCCACCGCTGCAAAACTGGTGGAGGACTGTGGAGCGGATTTCGTAAAGACCTGTACTGGATTCGGACCTGGGCGGGCTACCATTCACAACATCGGCCTGATAAAGAAGACTGTGGGTGATCGAGTCGGGATAAAAGCATCCGGTGGTGTGGCCTCTCTTGAAGACGGTGTGGCCATGATGCAAGCCGGTGCCACTGTGGTGGCTTTGCGTCATGTGCTGGTTGATCAGCTCAAAGCCCTCGACTGGCCAATTATTGAAAGGTAGCAGGCACCATAGATAATGTTCATCTGTTTAAGATGACTCGCCTGGTGGTAAGGATTATACAATTCTCAATTATTACAATAGCCCAAAATGGAAATTAACAGAAGAAAGTTTCTAGGTCTGCTTGGGATCACTCCTCTGGCATTGTACGGTAGAGATTTCAAAGGATGCTTGAATGAGGAAAATTCAGAATTGCATTTTGGATGGACCACCTGCCTTACATACCAGACAGATGATAGAAGACTTGGCTTTAACTACTTCAGTAATTTGCTCGATGAAATGCATGAACATGGCATGAACCGCTTGAAAGTGATGATGGCAAGCCATGGTAATTTCTCACCCAAAAACCATGGCCTGGCATGGCCTGTAAAAAATGATAGACTCAAGCCACAACTTGATCTAAAGGCAGTGAATGCACATGAAGGAACTGAGTTTTTCTCCCGTATCATCGAAAAGGCACATGCCTTGAATATTAAAATATATATTGAAATCAAATACCTGGGAATGATAGGTATTAAAGAGGGATATCCGGGAATTGAAGTACTGAGGAAAAGAGATGGCCAGATTATTCATACCGTTCCTCCGGAAGCAAGTGCCATTGAACGCGAAAAAATTGAATGCTTGCATATATGCTGCGACAATATGCAGACCCAACAATATATGCACGATAAAATTTTCGATGTATTAACACGTTACCGGGATCTCGATGGGATTGTACTGGAACATCCATCTTATTCGGGAGGTACATGTTATTGCAAAGGGACTCAACAGCAACTAAAAAATGACCTGGGCAAAACCATTGCTGAACTTACAGTAGAAGAATACCAGTGTTGGAAATCAAAACGAATCAGGGATACGCTAGTTGATGTGAAGAGATTGATTAAATCAATCAATCCGAAATTTGAATTCGGATTTTACACAGGATTCTCACCATCTGACGGAGATATTGAGAATTTCCAACTCACCCGGGGCCATGATCCCAAAATGCTTAAAGAGGTAGGATTTGATTTTTTAATGCCTTATTGCGAAGGCCGCCATAAAGAAATGGAAACCTCGGAAATTGATAAAATATTTAAATACCTGGATTTCCCCAATATAATTTTGCATACCACCATCCGAAGAACGCCACCGCTGAATTATCCGCTTCCCCCCAAAGGTCCCAAATATGTTAAATCCATCATTAATTGGGGTAAGGAATATGCGAAAACCAATAAGCAATTTAAGGGAATGACTTTCTTTAATGAAGTTAAAATCCCTTACGATAACAGGCAGGCAGTTTACGATTCAATTATCTAGGTAATATCAGATTAATGATTACTGCCTGATGA
>CAZXOJ010000130.1:4138-11211 GCA_964642325.1 uncultured Bacteroides sp.
CAGTTTACGATTCAATTATCTAGGTAATATCAGATTAATGATTACTGCCTGATGATATTTATAACTATTTATCATTAATAATAGTTATCACTCAACTTTTTTCTGAGAGATTATGAGAATTTCATTAAGGTCGTAAATTGCGTCCTTAAAAAATATCATTTGCTGATAACCTAAGAATTGGCTTATATGATTGATGATGGTTCTCCTGTTTCAATTCCGGATGAGGTAATCGTAGGTAAGATTTACCTTGTTCGGGGAGTGAAAATAATGCTAGACAGAGATCTGGCAGAATTGTATGGAATTGACACAAAGGTGTTAAAACAAAGCGTGAGACGAAACATTAAACGTTTTCCTCTTGATTTTATGTTCGAGATGTTAACTGATGAATTTAATGAATGGAGGTCACAATTTGTGACCTCCAAAACAGATAGGATAGGATTACGACACCCTCCTTTTTGTTTTAGTGAACATGGTGTTTTAATGCTTTCAAGTGTATTGAACAGCGACCGGGCAATTGAAGTAAACATTCAGATTATAAGGATTTTTACAAAAATGCATCAGCTCCTCTCGACCCATAAAGACATAAAATTACAGTTAGAACAGATGGACAAAAAAATAGCTGAGCATGACAATAATATCATCCTGATCTTTGAATACTTAAAAGAACTTGAAAAAGAAAAACTCCAAAATTCAGAACAACAGAGTCGAAGAAAGATTGGCTTCAAACGATAAAAGAAATACTCTGGTAATCAGGCTCTAATGATCCAGGTAAACCTATTTCCCTTGAACCCTCTCCAGGTTGGTTTTATAGACCGGAGTGTTAGGATCGTCTGAGGCCATTCCCAGTTCATAGGCTTTCTGGTAATTTTCCCCGGCCAGTTTGTCCTGGTTGAAATTCTCGTGTCCCTCGCCAAGACTGTCGTAAACATTCGCGGAACCGGGATGGCGCTTTACGTTTTCCGAAAATACGGATATCGCAGTTTCTATCTCATTGTTCCTAAGATAGGTATATCCTAGAAGATTGATTACATTCTCCGGAGTTTCAACAGTATTCCCATACTTTGAGGATAGTTTAGCGTAATGTTCGTCTATGGCCGCCAGTCCCTCGCCAAATTTCTCACGAGGAAGCTGCCAGTCCGAGAAGATGAACCTGATGCCGTTAAACAGGCTTATATATGGAACGGAAGAGTGATCTTCTGCCAGCATCTTAACGTACTGAAAATCCACCGTGCCATTTGTCTTTTCTCTAAGTAAGGAGGAGAATGCCTCTAGTGGATCAAAGTAGTCGGGTTCATCACCAACCGTCATATAAATGTATTTTCTATTTTTCTTATAAGGTTTTAATAAATTCAAAGACTCCTTCAGAAGATAACTATCGGCATAGTGCAGATAAGGACTTATTGCTATGTAAGCATCAAAGACTTCAGGCTTGGTAAGCAGGGAATATACAGCGAAAGTGCCCCCGAAGGAGTGTCCCATCAGCAAATTGAATCCTGAGGTTCTGTAATCTTTAGCCATATCTGGAATTAGCTCCTCAGACATGAAACCCAGGAATTTTTCAGCTCCTCCCGAGGTTGGTATGTTCTCATCGTGCACCGGTGAAAAATCCCGGCTACGGTCCACATTTATGATCGAGACGACGATCAAATCAGGAATTTTTTCATAAACGGACAGGAAGTTTACTGCACCAGTAGCATGGTGAAAATGCGTTCTTCCATCAAGAATGTACAATACAGGATAAAGGGTTTCCGATGTATAGTAGTCATCGGGAAGATAGATGATGAATTCTCGCTCTTCATTGAGAATTCCTGAATTAATTACAGCATTCAAAGCCCGGGGATTGCCTTCCTGGGTTTGAGCAAAAGAACTGCCAAATAGGAAGAGCAACAGGATAGTCGCCAGTAAATTGTTTGTTTTCATGTAGCAAAATTAGAGGTGGTTTAATACTATGATTCCTAACTCGGGCTTTACCCTAAATATACAGGTATTTATTTGTATTAAATCTGAATTACCTTTCAAGATGTGAAAGGATATGCTTGATATATGAATAATTGCTAACTTTCAGAGGATTACTTAATTAGCATTAATGACGGCCAAAATTTTTTCGCTGAAATGAAAACATGGAAAACGAATAGCAAGCATTTTCGATGGCAATTGATTACCTTGTCCCTGGCAGTGATCCTGGTTGTATCAGCAGTTGTACCCAGCACAATTGATGATTTTTTCCTGCCGGGATCTCAAGT
Source organism: uncultured Bacteroides sp. (assembly GCA_964642325.1). Lineage (GTDB taxonomy): Bacteria > Bacteroidota > Bacteroidia > Bacteroidales > SM23-62 > SM23-62. Next base: position 6,382 of record CAZXOJ010000130.1, read on the forward strand.
GGGTGAATCCGGAAACTTTGAATCACACACTAACTGTAATATCTGTCATGGTGGGTATGATATTGAGATAGAACCCAATTTCAACTGGCGGGGCGGGATGATGGCCCAGGCTATACGTGACCCTATATACCAGGCCGCACTGACTATTGCCAACCAGGATGCACCTGAATCCGGCGGTTTCTGTATACGTTGCCATTCACCAGAAGGCTGGCTGGGAGGCAGATCCGAACCATCTGACGGTTCAGCATTAACAGCCGCAGACAGTGAAGGTGTAACTTGTGATTTTTGTCACCGGATGGTTATGCCGGCAGAAATAGGGGTAAATCCTTTTCCACAGGATGAATATTATACTGATTTTACTTATGCGTTAGACCAGCAATATTTACAGACCATCTCAGCCATACCACCAATGCCTGGAAACGGAATGTTTGTAGTTGATTCTGATAAGGCCAAAAAAGGACCATTCTCAGATGCAGGTGTAATGCACAGAATAAACTATTCACCCTTCTATAAGGAATCTGCCATTTGTGGAACATGTCATGATATTAGTAATCCCGTTTATGACAGAAATCCGGATGGCAGCTATACGCCAAATGAATTTGGCCAGCCTTCAGACACATTCAATACTTATGCTTTATTTCCTCTTGAAAGGACTTTCAGTGAGTGGTTAATGAGTGATTATAACACCGGTGCTGGGATTTATGCCCCTCAATTCGGAGGAAATAAAACCTGGGTATCAACCTGCCAGGATTGTCATATGAGAGATGTCAGCGGCATTGCTGCAAGTGTAGGTATGGCAGTTTACAGGGACGACCTGCCACTTCATGACTTAACCGGCGGGAATACTTTTGTCCCCGGACTGATCAAACAAACTTTTCCTGGTGAAGTTGATGCTGCTGCACTTGACTCCGGAGTAGTAAGGGCCAGGGGAATGCTACAGGAGGCAGCCACCCTGGACATGAGCATTGAGGACGATGGTAATAACTTCCTGGTAAACGTAAGGGTGACAAATGAGACCGGGCATAAACTTCCCTCGGGATACCCTGAAGGCAGGAGGATATGGCTAAACCTGGTGGCGAAAGACCAGGATGGGGTCATCTTATATGAATCCGGAAATTATAATCCATCAACAGGTGTGCTGACGCAGGACCCGGATGTGAAAGTTTATGAAATAAAACCGGGACTTGATTCGAATATAGCGTCCATTGCCGGATCGGATCCAGGACCTACCTTCCATTTTGCACTTAATAACAAGATTTATTTCGATAACCGGATCCCTCCCAGGGGATTTTCCAATGCAAATTTCGAAGCGATTCAATCCGAGCCAGTCGGCTACACCTATGCAGACGGACAATATTGGGACAACACACAGTATACCATTCCTTTAAATACGGATACAATTGAGGTGGTTCTGTATTACCAGACAATGTCTAAAGAATATGTCGAGTTCCTGAGGGATGAAAATGTCACCAACAATTCCGGCCAGGTCATTTATGATCTATGGAATACGCACGGGAAATCTGCTCCTGAAGTGATGGGTTCATTAATCGTTGACACAGACAATGATGCGGATGGAGATGGAATTCCTGACTATGCTGACAATTGTTTGTCTATACCAAACAATGACCAGACTGATGCAGATGGAGATGGTTTTGGATCCGCTTGCGAATGTGATGATGCAGACAGCCTGACATATCCCGGAGCCCCACCGGTTGCTGATGGTAAAGACAATAATTGCGATGGAACAATTGATAAGGTAAATCAATCCATCACCTTTGAATTGATCAATGACACACCAGAAGAGATACCTGAGCTTACTTTAAATGCTTCCTCATCATCAGGACTGCAAATGGGATATATTGTCCTGAAAGGAAATGTTGATGTTGACAATGGTAAATTGATTATCAATGGCCCGGGAGAAGTTCAGATCCAGGCATACCAGGCGGGAAATGATGCTTATCTGCCCACCGACACTGTCCAACAAACATTTTGTATAGTCCCGGCCAAACCGATTATTACAGAGACCACCCAGGATGGGCAAATAATGCTGACTTCCAGCTCAGATACAGGCAATTACTGGTACCGGGACAATGTGCTCATCCCTGGTGAAAATAATCAGACACTAACGGCAAATGTATCGGGAGACTATACTGTTCAGGTAATGGTTGATCAATGCTCAAGCCAGTATTCAGATGCCGTCCTGGTTAACGTAACCTCTGTTGAAGCATTATATGACGATGAGATAATCATTTACCCGAATCCAAGCAGTGAGTGGTTGATCTTCAAACTTCCTGTTGAGCTTCAGAACGCTGAACTGAATATTTCCATTGTTGATCTGAATGGCAGGTATTTAATGAATTCCGTCAGGCGGAATGTGCCAGAAGGAGAAATGACCATTTACCTGGGAGACTATGCTGCCGGACAATACAATTATATCATTGAAGACAAAACCAACAGCAAAAGGTACAGCGGCCGGTTTATCCATCAGAAATAAGAGAATATCAATCTATGAACAGAAAAAACTTTTTAAAAACCTCCACCGGGATTGTCGCAGCTACTGCCCTTCCATTTTCCTCTTTTGCTAACACAAAACAATCAAATAATATGAATGCAAAAAAAGTGATTCTAAAAAAAAGCCTTGTATACGGTATGATAGAAGAAGATTTGTCAATGGCGGACAAGTTTAAACTGGTAAAAGATTTAGGATTTGACGGTGTAGAGCTTAATAGTCCCAATGATTTTGATACAGGCGAAGTTCTTGAGGCGAAAGAAAAAAGCGGGATTGAACTACCCAGTGTGATCAACAAAGATCATTGGGAAAAACCATTATCTGATCCTGATCCTGAGGTCAGGGCGGCATGTATTGAATCTGTGGCAACTTCGCTGCAGGATATGAAGGCTTATGGTGGTGATACAGTACTGGTTGTACCTGGGGTAGTAAATGACAAGGTCTCCTATGAAAAGGCATATTACCAGTCGCAGGCTTCCATCAGGGAATTAATACCATATGCTGAAAAAACCGGTATTCAAATAGCCCTGGAAAATGTTTGGAACAATTTTATTCTGAGTCCCCTGGAAGCCAAGCGATTTATTGATGAAATAAATCATCCCTTGATAGGCTGGTATTTTGATGTTGGTAACATCCTCAGGTATGGCTGGCCGGAGCATTGGATAGAGACGCTGCAATCACGGATTATGAAATTGCACCTGAAAGAATATAGCACAGATATCATGAAAGACGAAGGACTCTGGAAGGGATTTGAGGTCGAATTAATGGAGGGTGATAATAACTGGCCTGTTGTAATAAAAGCGATCAATGCTATTAATTACAAGGGAGAATGGATCACTGCCGAAGTAGATGGAGGTGACAGAAATCGCTTACTTGATGTTTCTCAAAGAATGGATAAAATAATCAATGGATAATGGTTTAAAAAACTTCATCATGAAAAAATACTCATCTTATCTGCTCACCATATTAAGAATACTGGTTGGCTGGCATTTCTTATATGAAGGTATTACCAAGTTGATGAACCCAGCGTGGACTGCCAAATTTTACCTGCTTGGATCAAAATGGATTTTCGCCGATTTATTTAATTGGATGGCTTCCACCCCGGAAGTATTAAGGGTTGTTGATTTTTTGAATGTATGGGGACTGATACTGATCGGGTTATCATTGTTTATTGGCCTGTTCGTGCGATGGTCCTCCATGGCCGGGGCAGTCTTGTTATTATTCTATTTTGTTGCCTACCCTCCCATCTTTGGCCACACACTTGGTGTGCCCGCTGAAGGTAATTACCAGTGGGTTGATAAGAACCTGATCGAAATGTTTATCCTGGGTGTATTCGCAGTCCTTCCCGTCGGATTCCTCTTTGGGCTTGACCGCTGGCTCATACGCTGGAGAGAGGAGAGGCCAAATGCACCCGTTCCGGGATCAGGAGTGGAAGGAGTAAACGCAAATAAACGCCGTGAATTTTTGGTGGATATGATCAGTGTTCCTTTCCTGGGTGCTTTTGCCTATGTGCTATACAAAAAGAACAAATGGAATAGCCTGGAAAAGAGATTCCTGATGGACAAAACGGATGCAGTCTCAAGTGCTACGCTGAAAAATTTTCAATATACCTCTCTTGAAGATTTGAAAGGGACCATACCGAAAGGGAAAATTGGAGATTTTGAACTAAGCCGGCTGGTGATGGGAGGAAACCTGATAGGGGGCTGGTCTCATGCGCGGGACCTGATCTATGTAGATAAACTGATTAAGATGTATCATAACGATGAGAAGGTAATGACCACACTGCAGCTGGCAGAACAATGTGGTATAAATGCCATCATTTCAAATCCGGCGCAATGTCGCATTGTTAGCAAATACCGGAGGGAAACAGGTGGAAAGATGCAGTTTATCTCAGATTGTGGTGCCGGGAATAATTTTAGGGAAGGCATTGAGATTTCAGTTGAAGGTGGAGCACATGCCTTGTACAGCCATGGTGGCAAATCTGATAAGCGGGTATGGGATAATGATGAATCATTTTTTGATGAACTTGCAGAAGGACTTGAACTTATCCGCAGTTATGGTAAACCGGCAGGTGTCGGGGCCCACCGCATAGAGACGATAATGGCATGTGTGGACCATGGTATCAAACCCGACTTCTGGGTAAAAACACTTCATACAAACGATTACTGGTCAGCACAGGTGGATCTTGAGAGAAAGGATGTGCCGGAACCCGGTTGGATGGATAACAATTTCTGTTTAAAACCCGAGGAAGCAGTGGAATATATGAGCAAGCTTGAAGAGCCCTGGATTGCATTCAAGACACTGGCAGCCGGAGCCATAAG
>CAZXOJ010000131.1:0-11184 GCA_964642325.1 uncultured Bacteroides sp.
CTTAAGATTTATTACTATGAAAAATGAATTGATGAACTGGTCAGTATTACTGGAAGACAAGCTCACCGATGAGGAACTGAATAAGATCCGCGGTGGAGATTCTCTTGAAGACCCAAATGGCCCTATTGTTAAATAAGTCCTGGCAGAAATCGAAGGATTAGAGAATCATATGGAAGAGGCAATTCCATATTACGGTGATCTGCATCTTGATGCAGCAACCAAGAAGCTCATACTGAATATGCTGAAAAGCATCCGTTCGGTGGTTCCGGTGATTGATGCATCGGAATCAACCGAACCGGATGTTGATCAGGACTTTAAGCGCAAGGAGTATATCCGGAATGTCGCCCTGAGGTCCAGGCAACATTCAGATATGCTTGAAGGGATTTTCAATCCCGATGAATTGCTTCGATATTCCGCTTACATCAAAGATTACCAGGACCTCATAGACCAGATGGAAAAAGTCCTTACAGAATTAATAAGCTGCCGCGATTCTGCATTGAATTTTGCCAGCAGGCTGGCAGAATTGACTGAAGAACATATACAAATGTTTGGGGAAGCTCCGAATGAGGTCTCCATTAACCAGGATGAATTTAAACTGAAAGTAGTCTAGGGACATACATTATGCGAGCAGCAAGATACACATCATATAACCAACAGAACGCAATGCTTGACTGGTCTGACAAAACAATCCTGGTAGCTGAAGATGTACCCACAAATTATATGCTGATAGAAGCAATCCTCAGTAAAACAGGCGTCAAGCTGATCTGGGCCAGGGATGGACAGGAAGCAGTGGATAAATGCCTGGAAAATGATCACATCGATCTCATATTAATGGACATACAGATGCCCGTCATGAACGGTCTGGAGGCAGCCATTGCTATTAAAAAAGTTAAGAATCATATTCCCATCCTTGCACAAACTGCTTTTACTTATAATTACGAAGAGGAAACAATAAGGGCTGCAGGGATCTCCAAGGTACTGAACAAACCTATCAGTCCCGAGGTGCTGATGTTCAGCATCCAGGAATTCCTCCACCAATAATATCCTCCATTTTCAATTGGCTCTTCACAGTATTTATTTCTATCTTGGCAGCTGATTATTCGGGCTAGCCATTTCCCATGATCACTACCAACATATTCACGGAAATATTCCTTCCCATCACCCTGGCTATTATTACGCTGGGGATAGGACTTTCCATATCGGTAAAGGATATTCGGAACATCCTGGTCCAGCCGAAAAATATTTCTGTGGGCTTGCTAAGCCAGCTGGTACTCCTGCCTATCATTGCTTTTACTATTGCATGGGTCACGGGATTGGAGGCAGAGCTTGCTGTGGGACTGGTACTCATAGCCATTTGTCCCGGTGGCGCTACTTCGAACCTGGTAAATTTCATGATCCGGGGGAACGTGGCACTTTCTCTATCCATCACAGTTGTCAACGGGTTGATTACCATTTTTACCATACCGCTGATCGCCATGCTGGCCATGGACATTTTCATGCACCAGGATGCCCAGATCCAGCTTTCATTTATTGATGCCGTGGGCCAGATCTTTATGCTAACTGTCCTGCCTGCCAGTGTGGGTATCTTCATCAGGAGGTACAAACCCGTATTTGCCGGGCAACTTGAAAACCCCTTACGCTATATACTACCTGTCTTATTGTTCATGGTATTCGGCGGGGTACTATTCATTGAGAGAGGAGATGGAGCGATTGACCTGCCTATGTTTTTGCATATTCTGCCTTATGCGCTGGCATTAAATGTACTGGCATATATATCAGGATTCTATGTCCCCCGTTTATTTGGCCTCAGTAAAAGGAATCAGTTTACCATCGCCGTTGAAGTCGGATTGCAGAACAGTACCCTGGCCATATTTGTAGCTACCAGGCTTCTTGATAACTACACCATTGCCCTTGTTGCAGTGGTTTATGGATCCTTTTCATTTTTCACCACATGGGCATTCGGCTACCTGTCGAGAAAGTTCCTCTGATCACCACATCCATAGGAGCAGTCCCGGTATAAGGAATACCCCATCTGCCAGGATGCCATACCTCTCATTTTTGCTGAAAAAACGAGGGAAAGCAAAAATCAATCCCAGGACCGCTGTCATGCTTAAAAGAATGATATAAACTTTCCCCATCGCCATGTCAACCAGGATCAGGTATGCTACCATGATCAACAATAAAGCGCTCAGAAAAAGCAGCCTGAGCAAATGGCTTGTGATTCTTCTTCCGAATACAGTGGCCAGTGTTTGCTGTGATTCCTGGCCATCAATATGATAATCAAATAATGAATAGATCAGGACATTGATCAGGACAAGTAAGAGGTAAATGATGATGGTCAATAATACCGGGATATCAGGAATCGTCCCATATGATAGCAGCGGCACTCCCCATATACCAAGTGTATAAATAATACTTATCCATCCTTCCTTGAACAGATAAGTCAGGCGGGACCCAAACAATCCCTGGTGGACCAGCGTGTATAAGATTGCAAAGCCACCCATGATGTTTCCAAAAATCAAGATCCTTGCGGGCAGGAAGGCCAGGCTGAGTAAAAGAGTGGCAAGACCGGTAGCCATCAGGATGGGCCAGAGGATCTTCCGCATATCATAATGCCACCGGTAGGCCGGCTTGCCTGATTTTTCCTTAAGGGTCCGGGCATCCAGGAGGTGATCAAGGGTATAGATCAGCCAGACGGTCAGGCAGAGGATAAGCGGGGTTATTGGCGGACATTCACTGTCCAGGATGAGCCTGGCAAAGGTGTATCCGCAATATACACCCGCCAGGATGTCAAGGCTGAGTATTCTTACAATCCGGTAAATCCTAGAAATGATGGTCCAGGCTTTCTCCAAGATATGGATGGTTTTTGGGCAGCAATGGTGCTTTTGACAACCAGTATCCAGTGGTCAGGGCAAATATCCCGACATAACCCATGAATGTACCGATCTCAATAAAACCGAACAACAGTTGCCCGGTTGTGCCAGGCATGATCTGCATATAAAGGTCGATATAATGGCCTATGACCAATAGTATTATCACGGCAAAAATGGCCGCTTTGCTCCGGCTTGTCCTGGTAGGAAGAAGTATGACAAAAGGGATGAACCAGTTGATCGCGATCTCGGCAAAGAATAATACCTGCCACCCGCTCTCCCATCGTTTTACATAGTACACCGTTTCCTCCGGGATGTTCCCATACCAGATAATCATGAACTGGGAGAACCAGAAATAGCCCCAGACAATGGCCAGCATGAATATATACCTGGCAAAATCATGCAGATGATATTCGTTCAGGAATTCGAAATACCCTTTCCGGTGCAATAAAAAAACGATCAGCACCAGGATGGTGACGCCGTGGTAGAATGAGGCTACGAAATTCTTCAGGGCAAACAATGTACTGAACCAGTGAACATCAATGGATTTGATCCAATCAACCGCTGACAGGGAAACAGTCACTGCCAGAATAAAGATCAGGATCTTGGAGTACCGTTCACTTTTGTGGAAGTATTGGAGTCCCCCTTCCCTGTCTTCCTGTAAAGATGTCTTCCTGATCAGCCATATCATAAGGATCCACAGGGCAAAGTACAGGATCATCCGGAGATAGAAGAAGGGAACATTCAGATAGGGTGACTTGTGAGCAATGAGTGCATCATGCGCTACTGCATCCGGATGGGACCACTCATATAAATGCTTCATCCCGAATATGATCAGCAGGAAGAAAATGGCTGCCACAGGAATATATCCGGCCATGGCCTCCCCTACCCGTTTGAAGGCAGCAGACCAGCCTGACTGGGAGATATGCTGAAGGGCGACAAAAAAGGCCGCACCCAATGCAAGCATGAGAAAATAATAGTTATTCAGCAGGTAATTAGCCCAGGTACGATCCGGGTCTGTTAAAAAGCCGGCAATAAAAGTAATCAGGCCTATCGCTATCAATATACCTGTGCCAATCTTGAAGGTACGCGAAAGATGTATTTGATCTTTCATTTCTGTAGTTCTTTACGGATATACAATATGGTTTTCCAGCGATCTTTGGGTTGGATCATAAATCCATGTGCACCCATTACCCCGAATCCAAGGCTTATCGTATGGAACAATTCTCCATCCGGCCTGATCTTCATCTCATCTGATAGCAGGGTCCGGACCGGGTATTTGTAAACACCCGAAGTCACGAGATGGCCCTGTCCGTCACCCAGATCCCCGTGACAACTCAGACAGAAGGCCTGGTAGACCTGCTTACCGCGGACCAGGTTATCTTCATTTTCCTCAAGCGGATTGGTAAGTTCCCTGCCTGCCCGGGCCCTTTCCTCTGTGGATGTCCCATAAGCAAAGGGAAGGGCATCCCTGGAAATGGTGCCTTCGACGGGGGACTGGTTAGTCTTGCCGTCTGGGAATAATTCATTGGGGGAATAGGTTTCATAGGCATTGGAATAGGCCATATCGGGAAAATAATCCCAGCCAGGGTTTTTCCTGTCCCGGTCACAAGATACAGCTGCAATTAACAGAAGTACAGCAATAAAGGGTCTGGTTATAGATTTGCTCATGCTTCTTCCTCCCGTATTTCTACTGCCCCGTTTGCCTTCAGAATGCCCTGTATGGTTCCCAAATCTCCAGGATCGGTATTTTCCTTGCTGACCACAATGACAAATTTATCATCGGTGGCACGCTTGTCATATGATTTGTGTTGCTTGCCAGGCCAAAGTTTCGCGCGTCCCGAAAAAGTAGCAAGGCTGAGAATTGTTACTATGAAAATAGTCAGGATGATGGTAATAATGATGAAGGAAGGAAAAGAATTAAATGGTTTTCCCCCGTAGTTGATTGGCCAGTCAAGGACAGACGTATAGTAGAGAAAGGCCAGTACAGCGACAGCCCCGAACAGGCCATAAAAATAAGCAAAGATCTGTAGCCTTGACTTATTCCCCATGGCATGGAGGACTTCATGGATGGGGTAAGGAGTAAAAACCTCCTCGATCTGAAGGTCCTTTCCCCTGATTTCTTCCACTGCCTTCACCAATCCGGTTTCGTCATCAAACACCGCGATTAAATGACTGCTGCTCATTTTATTTGGTTTTAATTTCATTCCAATAATTAATCATATTTCCGCTTACCGATATCTCTCACTGTCTTCACCTCGCTGACCGCGATCATCGGGATATAACGGAAGAACATCAATACACCGGCCAGGAATAACCCAATGGTGCCCACGTATGTGCCAACTTCTACCCAGGTGGGAGTATAAGTGGTCCATGCTGATGGAAGATAATCCTTGCTCAGTGAGGTGATAACGATATTGAACCTTTCGAACCACATCCCCAGGTTGATAAACAGGGAGATGATAAACATCATCAGGAGGCTCGATCGGATCTTTTTAAACCAGAATAATTGGGGGATCAGTGCATTACAGATGATCATGCCCCAGAATTGCAGCGCATATTCCCCTGTGATCCTGTTCCTGAAAAAGGTAAATATCTCGTATTCGCTCCCTGAGTACCAGGCCATAAAAACCTCTGTCAGGTAGGCAGTCCCCATAATCAGGCTGATAAATGTCAGGATGCGGGCTATGGCATCCAGATGCCCGTCTGTGACATAATCTCCGAGCTTGTAAAGTTTCCTTATGATGATCATCAATGTCATCACCATGGCAAAACCGGAAAATATAGCCCCGACTACAAAGTATGGCGGAAACAGCGTGGTATGCCAGCCAGGCTCAACCGATACTGCAAAGTCCGTCGATACGATAGAGTGCACAGAAACCACCAGCACTGCAGCAATGCCTCCCAGGATGAAAGCCAGGGATTCAAAACGCAGCCACTGCCTGGATGATCCGACCCAACCCATGCTGAAAAACCCATATAATGCTTTCCTGACTTTTGAAGTAGTCCGGTCACGTATGGTGGCAAAATCGGGAAGCATGCCCAGGTACCAGAAAGAAAATGAGATCAGCAGGTAAGCCGAGATGGCTATGAAATCCCAGAACAGGGGACTGTTAAAATTGACCCACAGTGGTCCGCGGGTATTCGGGTAGGGAAAGATGAAGTAAAAAAGCCAGATGCGCCCCATATGAAGGGCGGGGAAGAGGGCAGCGCAGCCCACAGCAAATACGGTCATGGCTTCTGCTGCCCGGTTGATCGAGGTACGCCATTTTTGACGAAGGATCAGCAAAAAGATAGAGAAAGCAGTCCCGGCATGACCTATCCCTATCCACCAGACAAAATTGATTATGGCCCATCCCCATCCTACCGTATTATTGACACCCCAGGTACCAATTCCTTTGGTCACGGTAATGTAGATGGAATAGACCCCCCAGATACTGGCCAGGGTGGCAATGGTCATCATGGCAAACCACCACTTGCCGGGTTTGGTCTCAATGGGAGCAAGGATATCTGAGGAGATCTGGTGATAAGATTTATCTCCAATGATCAGTGGTCCTCTTAGCTCTCTGTTATACATGAAATTATGCTTTAGTGTTTCTTACTTTCGTCAGGTAACCCACCGAAGGCAATGTATGCAACTCTTCCAGCAGGTGGTAATTCCTCTCATCCTTGAACATTTTGGACACCTTGCTTTCAGGATCATTCAGGTCACCAAAGACAAGTGCATCAGCAGGGCAAGCCTGCTGGCAGGCGGTCTTTATCTCCCCGTCAACCAGTGAACGCTCCTCCACCTTGGCCTCTAATTTTTTCTCCTGTATCCGCTGCACACAGAAAGAACATTTTTCAACCACACCTCTTTCTCTCACCACCACGTCAGGGTTCAGAACCATTTTGCCAAGCTTGGAATTCTGATGGTAATCAAATTCCTGGTTATTCACATAGGCAAACCAGTTGAACCTCCTGACCCGGTAGGGACAGTTATTGATGCAATACTTCGTTCCGATACAACGATTATAGGACATCTGGTTGATCCCCTCATTACTGTGATTGGTGGCTGAAACCGGGCATACATTTTCACAGGGTGCATTGTCACAATGCAGGCACATCACCGGTTGGTGATAGACCTTCGGGTCAGTCGGGGATTCAGAGTAGTACCTGTCAATCCTTATCCAGTGCATGATCCGCCGTCGCTTCACCTCTTCCTTGCCTACGACAGCCACATTGTTCTCCGTCTGGCAGGCAATGGCGCAGGCACTACATCCTATACACCTGTTCAGGTCGATGGCCAGTCCCCAGTGATGACCATCAAACTTGGTCTCCTCATACAGGGTAGTGTGATGCTCTTCAACGTGTTGATGCAGTTCATTCCCGGCATGGGGATCTTCGCCATATTCCTTGAGGGTTGTCTCGCGTACAATTTCCCTGCCTTCCATGGAATGATGTTCCTGTGTCAGCGCCAGCTTTTGGATTTTTCCCGTTTTTTCGATGGATACACTCTTGGCAAAATTATTCTGTTCTCCCCTGAGTAAGGGGTAGGCATTTGATCCCACTCCGGTAGCGACCTTGCCTGAGATAGTCCTGCCATACCCGGCAGCAACGGATACCGTATCGTCTGCCTGTCCGGCCTGGATCAATACTGGCAATTCAACTTTATCGTCAATCCTGACAACATCTCCCTCAACCAGTCCAAGTTTAGCAGCCAGCGCCGGTGAGATGGCAGCCACATTATCCCAGGTCAATTTTGTCACCGGATCAGGAAGTTCCATCAGCCAGGGATTGTTTGCCTGTTTACCGGTGCCCAAGCCAACACTTTCAAATACCTGCAGTTCAATGTCCCCTGCTGCACCACTTTTACCGGTTGCTTCCATGATCCCTCTCAGACCATCATGGTTGGGGACAGGTTGATTGCCAGCATTGGAAGAGATCTCAAAAACCCCATCCTGTACTGAGTGATTCCAGAAATCATCAAAGGAAGCATACTTGTTTTGCTTGCTGTATAAATTCGCCTGCCAGTGATCTTGCACAAATGAATGGAAGTCCTTTGTGTTCCCACTCCACTTTAGAAGGCTATCCTGTACCTGCCTTGTCTCAAAAAGTGTTGGAATGACAGGTTGGGCAAGGCTGTAAAAACCGGTTTTGGCTTCAGCATCATTCCAGGACTCGAGGTAATGGCTGTCCGGCAATACATATTGGACAAGGTCGGCAGTTTCATCCGGGTGACTGGCAAAGGATATGGTTAGTCCCACATTAGAAAGTCCCTTTTTAAAAGCATCTGCATTAGGATGGTCATACGCCGGGTTCACATTATAACAAAGCAGTGCATCCACTTCTCCCTTCTGCATTTCGTCAAGCAACCCAATCATTTCTTCCTCCATACCGGACCTGATATTCAATTGATTGTTGAAGTTTATGGTCTGGCCGTAATTTCCCAGCAGGAGGTTGATCTCATTTACCAACTGCTGGCAGGCTGCATCATTGCTGCCGGATAAAATCAGGGATTTTTCCCTCTTAGCCATCAGCTCCACGGCCAGTTCATCCAGGTCAAAAGGTGAGCCCGGTGCCGTAAATGTGGATGTTTTCAACCGGCGTGCCAGGGTATTGTAAAGGGCAGCCAGTATAATCCTTTCCTGGGAAGGCTTGATCCTTATCCTGGCATCCGCATTACTGCCGGTAACAGACATCCCCGTTTCGAACTGGTAATGTCTTGACATGCCAGGATCTTTCTGCCGTGGATCCCGCCGGGAGGCATATTGTGCAGTATATTCGGCCGGGGATATCCATGTGCCGAGAAAATCGGCCCCAAAACTTACGATTATATCAGCCTTATCGAAATGGTAAACGGGTATTCCTGCTTTACCAAAACTTGCTTTGTTGGCTTTCAACATCCCCGATTGGGAAGATGCATCATAGGTGATCCATTCGGTTCCCTGGTATTTTTCCAAAAATTCAGCCAGCACTGCCTTTGTTGATGGACTGGTGACGGTGCCGCTAAGCAGAACGATCTTGCCTCCGGCTGCACTTATGGATGCCAGTTTTTCGACGATTTCTGCATCGGCCGTTTCCCAGCTGATCTTTTCCTTATTCCTGCTGGGATGCTTGAACCTGGAATCATCATAGAGTCCCAGGATAGAAGCCTGCACCCTTGCGGTGGTACCTGTGGCACCGAAGCCTGAACGGTCATTGGGCTCCAGTTTGATGGGGCGCCCGTCCCTTGTCTTCACCAGGATGCTGGCATATTCTTCACCATCAAAATAGGTGGAGGCAAAATACTTGGCCATCCCGGGTGTAACTTCCTCCGGACGGATAAGGAAAGGAATGGCCTTTTGTACAGGCCTTTTACAACTGGCAGCCAATACTGCAGCCCCTATGCTGAAGCCCCAGAGTTTTAGAAAGTCCCTCCTCGAAGCAGGCTGGTCTACAGTTTTACTGTCCAGCAGGTCAATCACCGCATTTTCATGACTGTCCCCCGAATTGTCCCCAGTATCAATCCTCAGGTTCTCTCTCCCTTCCAGGCTTTGCCAATACTTTTTCACAGGCATTAAAATTTTAATAGTGACATTTCATACACTCTGTCCCCCCGATATCCTCAACACTTACCCTTTCCCGCTTTCCTTCCTTCATCTCCTGGTGTAGTTTTTCATATTTTTGATAAAATACATTATCAATGAACTGTACCTCTGTGTCCCGATGGCAATTCACACACCATCCCATGGAAAGATCATTGAATTGCTGAATGATATGCATTTCTTCAACTGCCCCATGGCATTCAGCACATTGCAGCTGGCCTACCTTAACATGCTGGGCATGGCTGAAAAATACATGATCCGGAAGGTTGTATACCCTGTTCCATATAATGGGTTTTTTGTTTTCTACTGCACGGATGATTTTATTAATCTCGAAACTGCCGGAACGGCTACCCTCCTTAACAACCAACTGGTGGCAATTCAGGCATACGGCTGCAGAAGGAATGCCGGCCGATTTACTATGCTCAGCCGTATTGTGGCAATACAAACAATTAATCTTGTTCTGACCGGCATGGATCTGGTGCGAGAACTTTATGGGCTGGTCAGGAGCATATCCCGGTGAACGCCCAACAGCAATGGCCTCCCGGACGGTGGTATCAACGATATAAAAAAGGCAGGCCAGGATCAATACCGCATGGACAAATTTAAAGCGTAGTTTGTGGGTGACTGCCAGATCTGTAATGGCTGCCAGGATAAGCACAATAGCCAGGATGAAGAGGAGCTTTTTGGTTATGGCCGGTTTGCTGCTTGTCAGTCCTTCCCCCTTTACCTCTTCCAGGTAGGCCTTGATCAGTACAAGGTCATCTTCAGAAAGATCATAATGCTGATGCACCTGCGACATCATCTGGCCCGAAGGTGAGAGCAAAACAGCGGTAAATTCTTCCAGGGATAGTTCATGGCTTGTTATGGAAATATCATAAGCCGAAGGATACCAGTTCAGGGTATCCAGTTCATGTGTATTATGGCAGGAAGCACAACCCTGGGCTTCTTCGCCCATTGGGATCAGCCCATAGAACAGCCGTTCTCCCCTCTTTATCTGACTATGTGAGACGGTATGACCATCGTGAGAGTCAGCCTGGTCATCAGGATAGGCAGATGCTGAAACCAACAATGGACACACAATTATAAATCCAAGGGATATACAAAGGATGCTGATTGATCGTAATAGTGGATTCATAAAGACAGGTCTAAAGTGTCAATGGAATTAATATTCCGATGAGGCTATCAAATATAAAAAAAGTTCTGAATAACTTAGCGGTACAATTCCACAAAACCGGTCTTCTCAAAACGGGCCATTCCCTGTACCGGTTTAACGATATAGTAGTAAGTGCCAGGCAGCAGTTCCTGTCCGGACTGATTCCTCCCATCCCACATGATCACGGGAGCCTCTGCCTGGAATACCCGTATTCCAGACCTGCTGAATATTTGTAGATTATATGTTGTGATGCCATTTGAATTAATGACAAAATAATCGTTCATCCCATCATTATTCGGAGAGAATACATTTGCACAGTCGAGTACATCAAATACCTCCACCAACCTGATTGAACTGTCTGCACATCCTGCCTGGTTTGAAACAATAAGGGCCGCCCGATATTGACCCTGGTCCTGGAAACTATGGATGAGTACCCTGGTATCCCCCGTTTCTCCATCTTCCAGGATCCACTGATATTGATAGGGGATGGAATCCGGTTCCTGGGGAACATTCGCAAATACAACAGTGTATGATCCTAGCTCGACTGAATCTGACCAGAAAAATGTAGCATCCGGGTAAGGATAGACCCGTATAT
>CAZXOJ010000132.1:0-11120 GCA_964642325.1 uncultured Bacteroides sp.
GTTCAGGTTGGAATTCACCACCACATCCTGGTTGTTGCCAAAGGTGATGCCGCGGGACAGGCTACCCCGCTTATTCAGTTCAGAATAGGTATAATAACCTCCCTGCTGAATATCATCAGCCGTTATCCGGAAGGGATCTGCTGGCTGTCCCTGTACCTTTTCCTGCAAGTTCGAAGGATCTTTATGATAATAGGGCTGGAATGGAGCAGGTGCAAGCACGCGGTATTTTACCATCACCCTTACATCGAGCAGAGATGGGTGTATCATCAATGTTCCATCAACCGGCAGTACCTCATAAAGACTATCAGGGATCCTGTTATTTTCCAGGTCAAAAAGAAAAACTGACCCTGGAAGGATTATCAGGCTATCCAGATCTACGCTGTCGGCTGACAATTGAATATACCTTGACCGCAGACCAGACAGATCCTGTGCAAACGAGGACAGGCTAAGAAACAGGCATATGATAATGATGATCCTTCTTTTCAAAGGCCTGGGATTTATGGCTGTTTAAAAATACCTAATGTGTTAATAATGAACTGTGAATACTACTAAAAATTGTCTCACAAGATAACAGTTAAAGGCAAGACCAGCATACCCCTGTTCGATGCGTGTTACAACTCGTCTCGATAAATCGGGACTCAGGCAGTAACACTTACTCACAGACCATGCTGGTCTTGCTATCCGATGTCAGGTAATTTTTAGTAGTATGTCGAGATTCAAGATTGTGGGAAAGGATAAAACCTGTTTTTCATCATAAAAAACCTTGTGGGAATATCCTATTTTCGTAATGGGGATAATTAAACGAAGAATATGGAAAGAATTCTCATTATTGGTGCTGCGGGTCAGATTGGATCGGAGCTGACCATTGAATTACGAAAAAATTATGGTAATGATAATGTCTTTGCCACGGATATCAAAGAAGCCAGCCGGGATATTATGGATGGTGGTCCCTTCCAGCTGCTGGATGTCATGGATGACAAACGGCTGATACATTTCATTATCCGGCATAAGATCACCCAGATCTACCACCTGGCAGCAGTCCTTTCGGGCAATGCAGAAAAACTTCCCTTGCAGGCATGGCATATCAATATGGACGGGCTGATGAACATCCTGGAGGTGGCTAAAATGGTGGATGAGGTAAAGAAAGTATTCTGGCCCAGCTCCATCGCTGTTTTCGGTCCCACTACACCCCGATTGAACACCCCACAGCTTACTATAATGGAACCAACTACCGTTTATGGCTTGACAAAACTTGCCGGGGAACGCTGGTGTGAATATTATTTTAAAAGATACGGTATTGATGTCAGGAGCATAAGGTATCCCGGACTGATAAGTTTCAAAACAGAAGCCGGGGGTGGGACAACAGACTACGCTGTTGAGATCTACTACGAGGCAATCAGGAATGGGAAATACACTTCTTTTCTTTCAGCGGACACTGCCTTACCTCTATTGTTCATGCCCGATGCCATTAAGGCCACTGTTAACCTGATGGAGACAGAGAGGTCAAGACTCACTGTACATAGTGCCTATAATTTAGGAGGTATGAGTATCACACCCTTAGAAATAAGCCAGGCAATAAACCGACATATTCCAGATTTCAAGATTGATTATAAACCAGATTTCAGGCAAGATATTGCGGAAACCTGGCCACAAAGTATTGATGATAGTGTTGCAGCACGGGATTGGGGTTACTCTTACCGTTATGACCTGGAAATGATTACAGAGATTATGATCAAAGAGATAGGTAAAAAGTTGAATATCAGTGCATTAGAGCAATAACCATTTGAAATATAATTTAAAAATGTACGGAAAGATAAAAACCCACCTCGAAAAGGAACTGGCTGACATTAAAGAAGCCGGGCTTTATAAGAATGAACGGATCATTACATCTGCCCAGGGAGCCGACATTACGGTTTCAACAGGAGAAGAAGTATTGAATTTCTGCGCCAACAATTACCTGGGACTCTCCAACCATCCAGACCTTGTTGAGGCTGCCAAGCAGGCCCTTGACAGCCATGGCTATGGGATGTCATCCGTAAGGTTCATATGCGGGACACAAGACCTGCATAAGGAACTCGAGCAGGAGATCGCCAGGTTCCATGGTACCGAGGATACCATATTGTATGCTGCATGTTTTGATGCCAACGGAGGTGTATTTGAACCTCTGTTAACTGCAGAGGATGCAATTATTTCTGATTCACTTAACCATGCTTCTATTATTGATGGGGTGAGATTATGCAAAGCTCAGCGTTACAGGTATAAGAATGCCAATATGGAAGATCTGGAACAACAGCTGAAAACAGCCCAGGCCCAACGCTTCAGGATCATCGTAACGGATGGTGTATTTTCCATGGACGGCAATGTTGCGCCAATGGATAAGATTGTAGCGCTAGCTGAAAAATACGATGCCCTTGTAATGGTTGATGAATGTCATTCAGCCGGGGTGGTAGGTGAAACAGGAAGGGGTGTTACTGAACTGTTTAATATCCGGGGTAAGGTTGATATTATTACCGGTACTCTTGGCAAAGCCTTCGGTGGGGCCATAGGCGGGTTTACCACTGGCCATGCCGAGATCATCGATATGCTGAGGCAGCGTTCAAGACCTTATTTGTTTTCAAACTCCCTCCCGCCTTCCATTGTGAATGCAGGCATCAAAATGTTCAGGATGATGGGGGAAACCAATGAATTGCAGGAAAAACTCCACCACAATACGGAATACTTCTATCAGCAGATGAGTGCAGCCGGATTTGATCTTAAGCCGACCAAATCAGCCATCGTACCCATTATGTTATATGAGGCTAAACTATCCCAGGATTTTGCAGCACGCCTGCTGGAGGAAGGGATCTATGTAATTGGATTTTATTATCCAGTTGTACCCAAAGGAGAAGCACGCATACGTGTTCAGCTATCCGCCGCCCACGAAAAAGAACACCTGGACAAAGCCGTCGCAGCCTTTGTCAAAGTTGGCAAAGAACTTGGAGTATTGAAATAGCATAACCTCAACATACTTCTGCTTACTCTTGATACAACTCATCCCGACCAGTCGGGATTCAGACAGTATCACTCCTTCGCAGAACATGTTGAGGATTTTCTAAATGCGGGGTATTTCTTGGTTACAAACAGCAGTGTGTTTTTCGAGTAAACATCACTGTCTGAGCTCCCCGAATTATCGGGGAGCGAGTTGTGATGTGCATCGAGAAAAAGTATACTGCTGTTTGCTGTTAAGGACTTACCCGCATTTTGAAGATCCGCAACTGGTACAGATCAAGCATCCTTCCTGGTATATAAGACTTGCAGATCCGCAGTCCTGGCATTTCTGCTTGGTTTTGGCTTTCGTGCCATCGGGAATATATTTCTTCAGGGCTCTTTCAACACCTGCTTTCCAGGTATTGATAGATTCACTGTCAAGCCTGAGGGATGAAACAAGGTTGACAACATCAGGAATGGGCATACTATGACGCAGCACACTGGATATCAACTTGGCATAATTCCAGAATTCAGGGTCAAAAATATGTGACAGTCCACCAAGGGTATTTTTATAACCATATTTATCGGTGTACTGGAAATCATATCGTTTGTTGCCTTCTTCATCCCGGTTCTTAATGATATACCCTTTGGTGATCTTTTTTGGCAAAGGGAACATTTCTTCGTCTTCTATCCCGGTAAAGATCTCATAAGGTTTTCCATCCTTTAAACCGATAAAAGAAATCCATCTTTCCTCGTTGTTATTAAACCTGAGGATTTCAGCTTCCAGGGATTTGGGCCGTTTATGTTGATTTTCATCGTCGTCCTTCAGCAGTACACCCGCCCTGGAACCGTCGCGGTAAACGGTACATCCTTTACAGCCGCTGTTCCAGGCAGTTATATAAAGTTCACTCACCAGTTCTTCAGATGCGTCTTTCGGGAGGTTAATCGTTACAGAGATAGAATGATCAACCCATTTCTGGATGGCACCCTGCATTTTTACCTTGCTGATCCAATCTACATCGGTGGAAGTAGCTTTGTAGTATGGTGATTTCCTGATGAGGGCATCTATCTTCTTATCATCCATTTTCTTTACCGCATCAATATCATGCCCGTTGGTTTCAAGCCAGGTTTTAAATTTGTGATGAAATACGTTGAATTCCTCCCAACTGTCTCCAATCTCATCCACAAAATCAATCTTAGCCCTGCCGTCAGTGGGATTAACCTTCCTCCTCCTCTTATAGACCGGCATGAACACAGGTTCAATCCCGGAGGTGGTCTGGGTCATAAGGCTCGTGGTGCCCGTAGGAGCAATGGTAAGCAAGGAGATATTCCTTCTTCCATATTTAACCATGTCCTCATATAAGCTTTCATCCTCATCCTTTAGTCTGTTGATGAATGGATTATCCTTCTCCCTGTTGATGTCAAAAATAGGGAAAGATCCTCTTTCCCTTGCAAGGTTAACAGAGGAACGATAAGCTTCAATGGCCACTGTTTTATGTACTTCGGTTGAGAAGTCAGTAGCATTTTCACTGCCATACCTGAGCCCCAGACCGGCAAGCATATCTCCCTCACCTGTGATCCCTACGCCTGTCCGTCTTCCTTCAAGGGCTTTTTGCTTGATTTTCTCCCAGAGGCGTCTTTCCACCCATTTCAATTCCGGATCTTCCGGATCTGCCTTGATCTTATCAAGAATGGCATCAATCTTCTCCAGTTCAAGGTCTATGATATCATCCATAATCCGCTGCGCCAGTCCCACGTGCTTCTTAAACAGGTTGAAATTGAACTTCGCCTTGGATGTGAAAGGTTGTTCCACGTAACTGTAGAGGTTGATGGCAAGCAGCCGGCAGCTATCATAAGGGCATAATGGTATCTCCCCGCAGGGATTGGTGGATACAGTCTTGAATCCAAGGTCAGCATAGCTGTCCGCCACTGATTCATTGGCAATGGTATCCCAGAATAAAACCCCGGGTTCAGCTGACTTCCATGCATTATGAATGATCTTGTCCCAGAGTTTATTTGCATCTATATCTTTCTGGTAGACAGGTTCATCAGAGTCAATCGGATATTTCTGGTTGAAAGGTTTGTTGTTGACTACGGCATCCATGAACTCGTCATTGATCTTGACCGATACATTAGCCCCGGTTACCTTACCTTTTTCCAACTTTGCATCGATGAAATTCTCCGCATCAGGATGTTTAACCGAGATACTTAGCATCAGGGCTCCCCGACGGCCGTCCTGTGCAACTTCACGGGTTGAATTAGAGTACCTCTCCATGAATGGTACAATCCCGGTGGAAGTCAGTGCACTGTTCAGTACGGGGCTCCCTTTGGGACGGATATGCGATAGGTCATGACCGACGCCGCCCCGGCGTTTCATCAGCTGGACCTGCTCCTGGTCGATCTTCATGATCCCACCATAAGAATCAGCATTTCCCTCATGTCCTATTACAAAACAATTGGAAAGGGAAGCAATCTGGAAATCATTTCCTATACCGGTCATGGGAGATCCCTGGGGAACAATATACCGGAAGTCCCTGATCAGTTCAAATACTTCATCTTCTGAAAGTGGATTGGAATATCTTTTTTCAATTCGTGAAATCTCCCTGGCGATCCTGTGGTGCATATCATCGGGAGTTTGCTCATAAATCTTCCCCATGGAATCTTTCAAGGCATATTTATTCGTCCAAACAGTTGCTGCAAGTTCATCCCCTTTGAAATATTTTTTAGAAGCTTCATTTGCTTCTTCAAAAGTATAGGTTTTTGATACTTGGCCTTTGGCTTCTTTTTTTACCTGTTCTTCTACCTGCTTATCAACGACAACATCTATATTCTTCTTCGGGGCCAATTCTTCCATGGAGGCTTTGAAATTATAACTGATTAGTAATTAAAAAAATAACTGAGGACTCAAACAAAAAAGTTGAATTGGCAAGTTAAAAATAGAACCTTCGCGGTACAAGTTGAGTTGATTTGTATTTGTCAACAAATGAGGATAGTTATCAACTCGAACTTGTAACAATCATAAAGACAACAATATACGAAAATTTTCTATAAATAACAATAAAAAGACCTTTTATTCATTAAATATTGGGTTTACCTAAAACAAAGGGGAATCGACGCAACATTATGAATTGTTAATAGCGAAAAATTTTGTTAACAAATAAAGCACAACTCTTATCATTTGGCAGACTTTCTTTCGTAATTTATTCACCGAAACCAGGGTGAAAAAACTGGGATAAATTTTTCAAAAAGGGTTAGAGAATTAGGCCGCCTCATTATACGGGGCGGCCTTCATTTTGTAGCCTTAATATAGCACATTCTCCTGTTTCATTTTGCCCTTCAGGTACTTTTCGGAGGAACCAGTGTAAGGTCAAGGATCTGTTCCGTAGCTCCAATGTTATCCAACACCAATTTCCGGGCTGATTCCCCGGAAGTACTTAACAACTGCGGGTCATCAAGCAGATTGGAAAGAACAGCATCAAATGATGCATAATCGTGGATAGGGAAAGCTGCTTCAGTGGCCACCAGGTCAATAGCTTCCTGAAATTTTTGGTATTTCGGTCCGAATATCACCGGCAAGCCGAAAGTAGCAGCCTCCAGTGTGTTGTGTATGCCCTTGCCGAATCCCCCTCCTATATAAGCCACCTTAGCATACTGGTAAAGGGAAGAGAGGATGCCAATGGTATCAACAATGACCACAGCTGTTTGAGGTAGCTCGCTTTCTGTCAGATTTGTGTATCGTTGGCACTTTTTGTGTATCAACCCGGCAAGCCGGGAGATACTGGTTTCATGGATTTCATGGGGGACAATGATCCACTTTATCTGCCGGTCAGTTTGATTGATATACCTGACCAGCAGTTCTTCGTCCTGCGGCCAGGTACTTCCTGCAATGATGGTAGGCGTCGAACCTGCAAAAGAAATGAACCTGGGGTCCTCTATTGTTCCCTGAACAATTGCACGGACCCTGTCAAACCGGGTATCCCCGGCCAGGGACACATTTTGTATACCAATGCTTTTAAGAAGGTCAATAGATGATTGCTGTTGTACAAAAAGATGATCAAAGCTGGACAGGATCTTGCTGAACCATCTTCCCCAGGAACGGAAAAATACCTGGTCTTTTCTGAATATCCCTGATACCAGGTAGGCTGGTATGTTTTGGGACTTCAGGCTGGCTAGCATGTGATACCAAAATTCATATTTAATGAAATAAGCTTTTTCGATGTTGAGCATGCTGAAGAACTTCCTGGCATTTCTTTGGGTATCAAGAGGCAGATAGAAAACGAAATCTGCCCCAGCGTAGTCCTTTCGTATTTCATAACCAGATGGGGAGAAGAAAGTCAGTAGAATGTTCCTGCCGCTGTCCCGATTGCGTATACTTTCAATAAGTGGCCTTCCCTGTTCGAATTCCCCAAGGGATGAACAATGGAACCAAATCAGGGGGAGTCCCGGGTCAATGGTACTTTCTATTTTCTTAATAAGGCCCTGTCTTCCCCTTATCCATTGCCTGGCTTTAACGTTGAAAGGGAAAGCCAGCAGGATCAAGAAATAATACAACCGTATGCCTAGATCATATAATATGCGCATCACTCAACAAAAAGTCTTTTAAAATTAAAGAATTTCCGCACATACAAATTACTATCTTTGGCGAAAATCTGAAATATGAGCGATCAGGCTATACGAGTTCGTTTTGCTCCCAGTCCCACAGGCCCCCTTCATATCGGGGGAGTCAGGACTGCCCTGTTCAATTATTTATTTGCCAGGAAGAACAAAGGAACTTTCATTCTTCGCATTGAGGATACCGACCAGACACGTTACATAGACGGAGCTGAGCAATATATCGTTGATTCTCTGAAATGGTGCGGGATACAGATTGATGAAGGCATAACAGTGGGTGGCCCCCATGCACCCTACAGGCAGTCTGAAAGAAAGGACCTGTACGGGCAGTATACTGACATGCTGGTCGATAAGGGATATGCATATATTGCTTTTGATTCGCCTGAAGAGCTGGACAGGCTCAGAAAAGAAGCCGAAAGCCGCAAAGGAGCATTTACCTACAATGCCCTTGTGAGGGAGAAACTTAATAATTCTCTATCCCTCCCCGAAAATGTAGTTAAAGAAAGGATAGCTGCGGGACTACCCTATGTGATCAGGTATAAAATGCCAGAGGATCACTGGGTGGAATTCCAGGATGCCGTCAGGGGTGAGGTGGAAGTCAACACCCGGACCCTGGATGATAAGATCCTGCTTAAAGCTGACGGGATGCCAACCTACCACCTGGCCAACGTAGTGGATGATCACCTGATGGAGATCAGCCATGTGATCCGGGGAGAAGAATGGCTGCCCTCGACCCCACTCCATATCCTTTTATATGATGCTTTTGGATGGAAGCAAACCATGCCTGTTTTCGCCCATATGCCACTTACCCTGAAACCTGATGGACAGGGAAAGCTCAGTAAACGTGATGGTGACAGACTGGGATTCCCGGTATTTCCATTGGAATGGAAACAACCCGGTGAGGAGGAAAAATTCACCGGATACCGAGAATCAGGCTATTTTCCTGAAGCATTTATTAATATTCTTGCCTTACTGGGTTGGAATCCGGGAACAGAACAGGAAATATTTTCCATGGACGAACTTGTCGGGGCTTTTTCATTAGATCGTATCGTAAAAGCCGGTTCACGGTTTGATCCGGAAAAGGCCAAATGGTTCAACCATCAATACCTGGCTAAGAAAAGTGGCGATGAGCTGGCGCCCTGGTTCACCGGTGAACTGGATCAACGAAACCTGGAGATTGAATCTTCATATATTAGCAAAGCACTTGACCTGGTAAAAGAAAGAGCCTTTTTACTTACTGATCTATGGGAACAGTCCTGGTTTTTCTTCCAGTCGCCTGCAGATTACGATGAAAAAGTAGTCAGGAAGGTTTGGAAAGAGGATAGTGGTGCATTGCTGGGCGAGTTGTATGAATCGTTGAAATTAGTGGAACCCTTCACTGCCGATAAGATAGAACCAGTCGTAAAAGACCTGGCAGAAAGCCTGGAAACAGGTTTTGGAAAACTCATGAATCCACTCCGGCTATCCCTGGTGGGGTCCAACATAGGCCCGGGACTGATGGACATGATGGAGGTGCTGGGCAAAGAAGAAGTTCTTCAGCGCATCGACAGGGCCCTTCAAACGATCAAATAGGCCAGTTTACTGAATCTCTTTTATCAGCTCAAGGTATTTCTTATATGGGATGGCTGGCATGCTCTGTGCCTGGAACGCTCCGTTTGCCTGGCTGATAATAGATACCTTGGCCGCTGCCTGTTCATCCGGTGCTTCATAAATATCCAGGAAATCAAATTGTCCCAATAATGCATAATGAGCAAGGAATTTAACTTCCGGACAGGTTTCCTTCACCTGGTCAAGCCAGGTCCTTCCCAGCTGGGCCCTGTCTTTCATCTGCTTGGAAAGATCAGGAGATAATTTCGTCAGAAGAATGTAGGTAGACATGCTTATCTGGATTTGATGGTTTTACATAAAGTTACGTCATAAGAGGGGCATAAGGCAAGCGTTTGTGTCGATTTTTTATATCGGCAGTGTATTCATTTAACTAAACCAATGGAATAGGTTGCCTTATTCCCTTGAAATTCAGCGACAAGGGGTTCTATTAGGCCATTGCGGTGGGCATATTGCTTACCAGACCTTGAAAGGGTTACATTTTGAGGTTCAATAATCTGAAATTTGATTTTTTGCCCATCCAATTCAAGAATAACTGAATTATTCTCCATCTGAATATTGGTGGATATCTTTCCATTAAAAATTAGCATGGGCCAGGTTACTCTCATGCGGGGAAAGTCTCCAATAAGTTCATCCTCAATAGTGATTCCTCCTTTTTCAACTTTGATTGTTTCTATCACTGTAAGGGACTTATTTTGATTATCCTTAAGGTGGTACGTCACACTAAACCGGGCCACTCCCCTAGATTCTTCGAATATATCAATGACGGGATCATCCGACACCAATTCTGCCAATGATGACCATGTACCATCGTTGTTTTGCCATGAAGGACCGGTGGCAATTGAGATCCCTTCACCGCTATATTTTCCGGCACATCCATCCGAAGGCCCCAGCTGCGGGTGACTTCCCATGATGTGAATCCTTAATATACCAGTTGGATTATAGATTTGATCCCCCCTGGTGTCATATTCGAGATATGATTGGTCTGCAGAAGCAATGATTTTGTGAAATGGGTCATGGATGGATACCACATAGCCCCCGATATCGGCAGGAGCAGCCTTTTCTGAAATGGCATCATCAGAAAACTGCCATGCTTGTGCTAACATTGAAGTTGCCAGCATATTGTAACAGGTATGTACCGAATAATCCTCATATCCATGTTTTTCTTCAATGGGATACTTATTTTTTACTATATAGCCTGATCCATCCGGCCTGATCCATTCCATGATATTGCCCAGGGACAAAATTGCAGCACGCTTAAATGCCCCTGCCATTTCCTTTTTCCCGGCTTTGGCATATTCCGTAGCATAGATTTCGAAAATCACACATTGTTCCGCTTCATTCCATATATGTTGGCTACTCCGAAAACCTGTAGGCAACTCACCATTGGGGGATTGAAGAAACAAAGATATCCAGGCCCCTTTCCCTGCTTTTTCCTTATACTGATCATAAAATGCTCCATGGTAACCTAATGCCAACATTCCGCTGATGTAATGTCGGGCAAATAAATCGTAAGGAAGAGGCTCCCCATGTTCTTCATACATCCCGTAATCTGTAAAATGGTATAGCTGGTATTTCAGGCAGGTATCTATGTAACTCATTGAGGTATAATTCTGCTTAAACCTCAGGAATTCACCCGCCAGGTTGACAACATTCCAATTATTGCCAGCATTAAGATATGTACGATAGAATTTTTCAGGATTCATCTTGGCTATATTATCGCTCCATTTTTCGTATCTCTCTTCATCTGCGATGCCTTTAAACAGGTTCAAGGCAAACATGGCAGGCCAGGTATAGAAATCCCCATGTGATCCGGCTGACCAGTTCTTCGACATATCTTCTGTTACCACATCCATGGCCAGCATTCCACTTTCAATAAGGTTTTTGTCATCCGTGTGTGCTGAAGCGGCCAATACCGCAACACTGTGGGCATAACA
>CAZXOJ010000133.1:0-11102 GCA_964642325.1 uncultured Bacteroides sp.
TACCAACCTGTGGATTTTTATTCAGGGAGCAAGCGAGAGAAAGAAACATACTGAGAGAAAAGATCAGTGAATTTAAAATTCCGGTAAAAGATATAGCGAAAATAAAGCAGGGGGCTGATTTTATTTTACCGGATGGAAGCAGCATTCCAAATTCTGTACTAACACAAGCTCCACGGGCACCGAGAAGCTATGCATACTGCTCTGATACACGAATGAATAAGGAGCTTATACCATTCCTGGAAGCGGTGGATTTATTATACCATGAAGCAACATTTGCCCAGGAAGACGCTTCCCTGGCCCATGAGACCTTTCATTCTACGGCACAGCAGGCAGCTGAAATGGCTGTTGAAGCCAAGGCAGGTAAGCTGATCATCGGTCATTTTTCATCCAGGTACAAAGACCTTTCTGTTCTGGAAACTGAAGCCAGGGAGATTTTTCCGGATACAACGGCAGTAAATGACGGGGACTGCTTCGAGATTGATTAATAAACCAGAGCCGGATTGACTATCTTTGCGCATCAAACTTTTTAATGGACATGCAGGAAACAATTTACATACTGGATTTCGGGTCACAATATACCCAGCTAATCGCAAGGAAGGTTAGGGAACTGAATGTATATTGCGAGATCCATCCTTATAATAAAGTACCGGTACCCGGTCCTAATGTAAAAGGAGTGATCCTTTCAGGTAGTCCATTTTCAGTGCGGGACAAAGATGCTCCCGTTCCTGACCTCAGCAATATCAAAGGCATCCTTCCATTGCTTGGCATCTGTTATGGTGCCCAGTATCTTGCACATGGATACGGGGGAGAGGTTGCCCCAGCAGCGAGCAGGGAATATGGCAGGGCCAATTTAGCCTCTGTTGATCCTGATGCAAGTCTGCTGGATGGAATCAGCATCGGGTCACAGGTCTGGATGTCTCATGGTGATACCATTGCAAGGCTACCGGAAAATTACCAGATCATCTCCAGCACTGGTGACATAGCCGTTGGTGCCTTCCAGATCAGAGGTGAGGAGACATTTGGGCTGCAATTCCACCCGGAAGTTCATCATACCACTGAGGGCCGGCAGATCCTGTACAATTTCCTGGTTGGGAGTTGCGGATGCAGCCGGTCCTGGACACCAGACTCTTTTGTGGAATCAACCGTGAATGATTTGAGTGAAAAACTTGGAAATGACAGGGTGATCCTCGGACTTTCAGGGGGCGTTGATTCTTCGGTAGCCGCCATGCTCTTACATAGAGCCATAGGAGACAAATTGACCAGCATTTTCGTGGACAATGGCTTGCTTAGAAAGGATGAGTTCAGGAAAGTCCTGGATACCTATAAGCACTTAGGATTGAATGTGATAGGTGTTGATGCCCGAAAAAAATTCCTGGATGACCTGAAGGGCATTACTGATCCGGAACAGAAACGCAAGAGTATTGGCCGGAATTTCATCGAAGTTTTCGAAGAAGAGGCCAATAAACTGGAGGATGTCAAGTGGCTTGCACAGGGAACTATTTATCCGGATGTGATTGAGTCAGTATCTGTGAACGGTCCCTCTGCCAAGATAAAATCCCATCATAATGTCGGGGGATTGCCCGAGAGGATGCACCTTAACATCATAGAACCCCTGAAACTGCTGTTTAAGGATGAGGTGAGGAAGGTTGGGGAGAGCGTGGGATTGGACCCCGTTATAAGGAACAGGCATCCCTTCCCTGGACCTGGACTGGCAGTCAGGATACTGGGGGATATTACCGAAGATAAGGTGAGAATGCTGCAAGAGGCAGATGATATTTTTATTGGAGGGCTTTTGGAAACCGGACTCTATGACGAAGTATGGCAGGCCGGTGTGGTCCTGCTGCCTGTTCAGTCTGTAGGCGTTATGGGAGATGAGAGAACATATGAGCTGGCTGTAGCCCTGCGGGCTGTCACATCGGTAGATGGAATGACGGCTGACTGGGCAAAGCTGCCATATGATTTTCTGGCAAGGGTATCCAATGATATAATCAACAAGGTCAGGGGGATAAACAGGGTGGTGTATGACATCAGCTCTAAGCCGCCGGCCACCATTGAGTGGGAGTAAGCAGAAAGGTATTAATCAAAAGGTAGACCAGGTATAATGATATTACAGGGATTGTTTTTATCTTTCAACCATTAAATCCATAATTTATGGAAATCCTCCAGATTCCTGAGAAAAACCATACACCCAGGGTACTCCTGGATCCCAATGCCGGCATTTTCGAATTTGAGGGAATATCTCTTCCAGAAGACCTGTTTGCATTCTATATGCCCGTGCTGGAATGGTTCGATAAGTATATTTCTACAATCAGGAAGATTGAGAACCAGTCGGCTTTCCCCTCCCCAAAGGTTACCTTCAAAATGACCTATTACAATTCCGGTTCTGTTCGGATGCTGATTTTTATCTTACAGAAGTTAAAGATGATTGTTGATATTCAGACAGAAACCGTGATTGACTGGTATTATGAAGAAGAAGACCTTCATATCCTCGAAAATGGCAAGGATCTTGCAGATTTAACGGGGGTCACCTTTCAATTCAAGGTATTAAAAGACTGATCATTTTTTTTATCTTTGAACCCTTATTATAGAGTGGGAGGATATATCATGAAAAAAAGGCTTTGTATTATCTGGTTTTCACTGCTGTTCGTATGGATTGTTCCAACGACTGTCAGGGGACAGGTATTTAGTGATGATGCATTGAAATTCAGCCAGATAATTAACTGGATCGATAAGTATTATGTTGACTCGGTTAACAAGTCTGACCTGGTGGAGAAGGCCATCATTGAAATGCTTCAAAACCTTGATCCGCATTCGACCTACCTGACCAAGGAAGAGGTCAAAGCAATGTCCGAGCCATTACGGGGCAATTTTGAAGGCATTGGCATTAGTTTCAATATTCTGAACGATACCATTTTTGTAATCAATCCCATCCCAAACGGGCCTTCTGAGAAGGTCGGTATCAAATCCGGGGATAGGATCGTTAAGATTGAAGGACAACCGGTGGCAGGGATTGGCATTAAAACCTCGGATGTATTCGCAAAACTGAGGGGAAAGAAAGGTACGAGGGTAAGTATATCTATCAACCGTAGATCGGTGGGGGATTTGATGGATTTTACCATCACCAGGGACAAGATCCCAATATATAGCCTGGATGCCTCTTATATGATCAATGATGACATAGGCTATATAAAACTGAACAGGTTTTCCCATACCACCATGGATGAGTTCCGGACAGCCATTACTGAGCTGAAAGGTGAAGGAATGCAGGACCTCGTCCTTGATCTGGGAGGCAACGGTGGCGGTTATATGGATGTCGCCGTCAAACTGGCTGACCAGTTCCTCGATGACAGGAAAATCATCGTCTATACAGAAGGGAATTCCCACCCCAAGCGTAAATTCAATTCTTCATCCCGTGGAGAGTTCCTGGATGGAAGGGTGGTCATGATCATTGACCAGGGCTCTGCTTCAGCCAGCGAGATTGTGGCCGGTGCGGTTCAGGATTGGGACCGGGGTGTCATTGTGGGCAGGAGGTCATTCGGGAAGGGACTTGTGCAACAACCAATGGCATTGCTTGACAGTTCAATGGTAAGACTTACCATTGCCAGGTACTATACACCGACAGGAAGATTGATCCAAAAACCATACGATGATGGATTCGAGGAATACTCGAAAGACCTGATCAACAGGTATAATATGGGTGAACTATTAAATTCAGACAGCATTGTTTTCCCTGAATCTTTAAAATATCAGACCCTGGTCAGCCAGCGTCCGGTTTATGGGGGTGGAGGAATCATGCCGGATTTTTTTGTTCCCCTCGATACAACCTATAACTCCAGGTATTACTCGAGGTTACTTAACAAGGGCATCATTAATTTTTTTACTTTGTCTTATGTTGATGATCATCGGAAGGAATTGCATGAAAAATATCCTACATTCCAGTCTTTCCTGGATGGCTTCACCATTAAGGATAAGATACTGGAGGATATGATTGCCTATGCTACGGAAGAGGATCTGGAATATGACAAGGAAGACTTTGATATATCCCGGGAACATATCAGGCTGGTACTCAAAGCTTATGTCGCACGTGATCTTTGGAATAGCAGTGAATTCTACCAGGTATTTAACACTACCAATCCCAGTGTATTAAAAGCGATTGAAGTCCTCAATGGCCAGGATATATACCAGGCCTTGTTGCAATCTAAGCAGTAAATCTTGAATTTTTGAACCTGGAATCATTTATTAGCTGGTTCAGCGGAAATTATGTTGAGGTCCTGGGAGTTATTACCGGCCTGGTTTATTTATATTTCAGTGTCAGGCAGATCATATGGCTTTGGCCATTCGGGATCATTTCATCAGCGTTGTTCGTCCTGATTTTCTTTAACAGCAAGTTCTATGCTGACATGGGACTCCAGGTTTACTATTTAGGAGTGAGCATCTATGGTTGGATCTACTGGTCGCGAGGTGCCGTAGACCGCGATGAACGAAGCACTCTTCCTGTTCGCAGGATAAACCGGCAACAGGCCCTGGTCCTGAGTGTGATAGGGATATTGCTCTTGTTGGGGATCGTATATATATTAAAACAATTTACAGACTCAGATGTACCCTGGGGAGATGGATTCACCACCGCGGGAAGTATTGTTGCCACCTGGATGCTTGCACGTAAAATACTGGAACACTGGATGGTATGGGTGGTTGTAGACATTGTGGCTGCAGGACTCTATTTCTATAAGGGCCTGTACCCGTCCTTTCTGCTTTACCTGATTTTTACCATCATCTCAGTTGTCGGGTTCTTTCAATGGAAGAGGAGTATTTCAGAAAATTCAGTATAAAATGTTCAAAGTAGTTGTAACGGGACCAGAATCTACCGGTAAGACAGAGATCTGCAAATTCCTGGCAGCATCTTACGAAACGGAATTTATTCCTGAATATGCCAGGGAATATGTAGCCTCATTAAACCGTCCATATACTTTTGAGGATGTAGAGAAGATTGCCAGGGTGCAGGTTGAACAGTTACAGCAAAAACGGGAAGTCAAATTGCCCATCTTATTTTTGGACACCTACCTGATCATTACAAAAGTTTGGTTCCGTGAGGTCTATGGAATTATACCAGACTGGATAGATAAGAGCCTTGCAAGTGCAGGGATTGACCTATTTTTGTTGTGTTATTTTGATGTAGATTGGATTGCGGATCCAGTACGCGAGAATCCGGGTCCCAGGAGAGCAGTTCTTTATGAGTCCTACCTGGACGAAATTGAACAACTGGGAAGGCCCTGTGAGGTCATCAGCGGTAGTGGACAGGAAAGATTCAATAAGGCAAGAATGGCTGTAGAGAAGCATATTACTTATTTTAGAGATAAACCATGAAAGATATTATAGCCACGACCCTGTTTGGGCTGGAAGAAGTACTGGCAGATGAATTGACCACCCTGGGCGCCGGGGATGTCAAGACGCATAACAGGGCTGTTTCCTTTTCCGGGGATAAGAAGATGCTATACAGGGCCAATTATCATCTTCGTACGGCACTCCGGGTACTAAAGCCACTGCAGGCATTTCCGGCCAGGAATGAGGCGGATATTTACAATGGCATCAGGGACATTGCATGGGAGAAGGTCCTGGGACCGGATAACACGCTGGCAGTTGAAACAGTGCTGGTATCAGACAGGTACAAACACTCCGGTTACATATCGCTGAAAGTTAAGGACGGGATCGTTGACAGGTTCAGGGATAGGACAGGGAAGCGGCCATCGGTCGACCTGAAAGATCCGGATGTTCGGATCCACATACACCTGGGTGATTCACATTGCAACGTGTCTCTGGATAGTTCAGGAGAATCCCTGCACAAGCGTGGTTACCGGACACAAACCTTTATGGCTCCCCTGAACGAGGTCCTTGCTGCTGGACTGATAAAATTATCCGGGTGGGAGCCAGGTATGCGCTTTGTCAATCCCATGTGCGGATCCGGGACCCTGGCAATAGAGGCTGGCATCATGGCCAGGGGATTGCCGGGAGGATATTACAGGCAGGGATTCGGATTCCAGGCCTGGAAGGATTATGAACCGGAGCTGTTTGAATCCATCCGGAAGGAAAGATTTATTGAAGCATCCAAGGATACTGAGATCATGGCCTGTGATCTGGTCTTCCCTGCCATACGTGCAGCTCAAGAGAACATGGCAAGGGCAGGTCTGCTCGGGAAAATTGAGCTGGTCAAGTCAGGTTTTGAATCGTGGCAGCTTTCGGGTGGGACCGGCATAATTATTATAAATCCGCCTTATGGGGAGAGAATGGAAGAAGATGATCTCCTGGAATTATATAAGACCATTGGTGATACCCTGAAAAAGAATTTCACAGGTTACCAGGCCTGGATTTTCAGTGGGAATCCGGAAGCGATGAAATATGTCGGACTGAGGACAAGCCGCAAACTGACCTTATTTAATGGTCCGATCAAATGTAAATATCATCAATATGAACTATATGATGGTTCGAAGAAAAAAATCGATAACGATAATCCGGTTTAAATTTTTTTTAGGTATTTTAAAACCTTTAAGCTACTTTAAGCGTATCTAAAGCTTGAAATGTTTGGTAAACCACTCGAATTCTTGTCTTTCAAGAAGTTCATTTTTTTTATATATTTGCTGAGCATTTAGAAGTTTAATAAAGCAATTTTTAAAGAGAATATTTAACCAATTCCGCAGATGAGCTTTGATGTTCATGAGTATTTTTCCAAATTAAACGGCGGAGATGTTCTGGTTGCCTATAAAGGCAGTATCACCACTGACCTGATCAATAATGTACTCGAAGAGATTGAGGAGAAGATGGATGGTGAAGATGAACAGGCCAAGATAAAAAAGAAGGTCTACAATGTACTTGTTGAAAGCCTTCAAAACCTTTATCATCACATAGAAGAACTACCGGATAAATTAAAAAGTGATTTTGAATCAAAATTCGGAATTCTGGTTGTTTCCCGCAAAGATGATTTATATCGGATCTCAACAGGCAATTTTATCAGTTCTGAGAAGATTAAATTTCTGAAGGACAAGATTGATAAGATCAATTCGCTGTCTGGAGATGAACTTAAAGACATGTATAAGTTCATTCTGAATCACCAGAAGCTTTCAGCCAAAGGAGGAGGAGGACTTGGTCTCGTTGATATTGCACGGAAAACTGGAAACAAACTGGAGTATACTTTCCAGCATTACCAGGATGATTATTATTTCTTCAACCTGGATGTATATATAAACGAAGAAAACTAACTAAAAGAATATAATAATAATGGAACCAATTTCAATAGAAGGTACAGCAAAGACACCAACAGTAAAGTTTGACGCTGGGTCTGGGAAAATAGAGATCAAAGGGCGGTCAATACCGGAAAATTCCATTGAGTTTTATAAACCCTTGGTTGATTGGCTGGAGGAATATGCAAAGGGGCCACTGGATAAAACATCTGTAAATGTACAGCTGGAGTATTTCAATACCAGTTCTTCCAAATGCATCCTGGATGTATTCAAAAAGCTGGAAGCCATTCATAAGGCAAAAAACGAAGTGGTGATAAACTGGTATTATGAAGAAGATGATGAAGATATGCTGGAGGCCGGTGAGGACTATGAATCCATTATCAGGGTTCCCTTTAAAATGATCGAAATAGTAGAATAATCAGAACAAATACACACAAGATATTGAGACCATCTCAGCCTACACGGTGGGATGGTTTTTTATTTGTTTAAGATATCAGGTCGTCGCTGACATCCCGGCAAACCGGGATGAAGGCTCCTCATCTGTTATCTTAAACCAAATAAAGCATTAACATATGAATAGGCGCTGAATTTTGTGCTTGCACAAAATATTGGCCTCTCATTCAATATCTTAAACAAAAATTAAGCTTCCCTGTGTATTCGGTGGGTAAAACGTCCGAAGAAGTCCAATAATTTTTTTAAGAGCCTGTAGTACAGGATAATGTAGAAGATCAGTGTCATAAGCCAGATGATAGCGATATTGACACCAAAGGTGCTGAAGAAGTTACCGAAAACCTGTTTCCTTGGTGCGTAAAAGTGTGCCTTGATCAGTTTTTGTTCCGGATCCATATAGATGGGATCCATTTTCTGGTAGAGACGGTTTTTATACTGGATGATCCGGTCCCTGACATTTGAGTTTTTCACAAAATCTTCCAGTGATTCGTTGTTCTGCTCCCGTTTTATTTTATTAAAGGCCTCCTTCTTCTCATCGTTTCGCTGGAGTTCCCTGGTACGTTTATCGCTCTCCTCGTTGGCCTTATTATATAGTTTGATATTATATGCATTGATTTCACGCAGGTATTTGCGTATTGAAGCCAGTATGTCCTTGTTTATCTTTTCAGGTGTGAGTTCTGACAGGTTTTCGAAGGTTATGCTGGTATTTTTTATCATTTCATTTTCGATCTCGCTCCTGAGGAGGTTTAAGTGGTTCTTGATGTCTTCAGCCCTGGCAGGATCACCCAGGTTACGTTCGATGCTCTCTGCCTTGTTTATCAGATTTACCGTCCAGAAATCCTTGCGGTAACTTGCCTCGCTCATTACCTTGTCAAATAAGTAGTACTGGGACTGGTATGTATTATTCATAAACTGGTAGGTAGCGAGGGCTTCATATGCCCATCGGGCGGTCATCATCTCGCCATAGATAGGGATGCTTGTCGGAGAGGATATTTTCGGGTTAAGTTTCTCGTACTTCACGATAACCCCGCTCAGGATGATCTGTGGTATGACCAGGAATGGGATTAGGATGTATATGGTTACAACGGTCTTGAAACTGTCTGATATAACCAGCCCGATCAGGTTGGATGAAACCCAGGCACTGAAAAGGACCAACCAGTACTGCCAGTACATGCCTTTGATCTCCATAATGCTGTTTCCGATGACAACGAACAACAGGGCTTGTATGGCTGAGAGGGTCATCAGGACGGCCACTTTCGAAAGAAGGTATCCCGACCTGCTGAGGTTTAGGAATGCTTCTCTCTTTTTAATTCTCCGGTCTTTTATGATCTCCTCTGCACTGCCTGTGAGTCCCATGAAGATGGCAATGATCACTGACATAAAAATATAAACAGGAAGGTTGGAGTTTCCTTCAAGGTTGTAACCATGAACATTGGTTATATTAACATTGAAGTACTTGATGATATATGCCAGCAGGAAAGCCAACAGGGGCGCTTCCAGGAAATTGATCACCATGTATTGGGTGTTCGACAGCTTGGAAAGGACATCACGTTTGACAAAGATCAGGAACTGTTTCAGTCTGTTGGGGACCTTGAATAAGATCTCCGGCAGTAGGGTATGCTGTTCAAGGTATTTGCCATTCTCTTTTTCTTTCTTCAAATAAAGCTTGTGCCATTCCCAGGGAGAAATTTTTCTAATTTTAGTGGCCTTTCCGTATTCATCTAGTACATTGGATTCAACAATGTTAAATATCTGTTCCGGATTCACATTACCACATACTTCGCATTCACTTTCATTACAATTGGCGTGATGGATCTTCTTTTTGAAGTATACAATGGATTCAATAGGATCTCCATCGTAGATCATCCAGCCTCCCGTATCCAGGATGATCATATTGTCAAACATCTTGAAAATATCTGAAGAAGGTTGGTGTATGACAATAAATACGAGTTTTCCTTTCAGGGAAAGTTCTTTCAACAGGTCCATGATGTTTTCTGAATCCCTGGATGACAGACCTGAAGTGGGCTCGTCCAGGAACAGGATGGATGGTTCTCTGATCAGCTCAAGCGCGATATTCAGCCTTTTTCGCTGGCCACCGCTGATCTTTTTATTCAAGGGGCTTCCCACCTGGATATCCCGGATCTCGTATAATCCAAGATTTTCAAGTGCCTGGTTCACAGCCTCTACAATTTGTTCTTCAGTATAATTATCAAAACATAACTTGGCATTATAGTACAGGTTTTGATAAACCGTTAATTCCTCTATCAGCAGGTCGTCCTGGGATACATGACCTATGATCCCTTCTATCTTTTCTTTTTCAGTAAAAATGTCCACCCCGTTGATAAGTACCCTGCCGCTGGTGGGAGGTGTCGATCCATTCAGGACGTTTAACAGGGTGGATTTACCAGCACCACTGGCCCCCATGATCCCGATCAGCCGTCCTGATTCCTCTTTGAAACTAAGCTTATGTAAGCCTGTATCGCCGCTCCTGAAACGGTATCCAACCTCGCTGACTTCAAAGGTGATCCTGCCCTTGATCTTGTCTAGCTGGAAACGACTGACAATATCACTATAGTAGATGGGTTTGATCTGTTGGTTCTTGATCGAAGAACCGTTATTCAGTACATATACCTTGTCCCCCTGGATCAGCTGGCTGTTCATGTACATTTCGCGCTTCCCGATATACCTGATGAAATACAGCCTGGCACTTGGAACATGCAACACCCTTATTTGTCCCTTCATCGAATCAATGAAAATATGTTTCGATTTCTCAAGGGTAAAATCCTGGTTGCTGTCAATCATCATGATGGCTTCACTATCCGGTACATCTTCAGGGGGAAGCAACGCAAAATCCCTGATTTGCTCATATTCTTCTTCCAGTACATTGAAGGTATCAGACACAGTATTGATGAATTCCATCTCCTGTTCCGTGATTTCGCCTTTGTCAGATCTTACAAATTCCAGCAGGCGGATCAGTACTATGACCTTTTGTGGTTGGGCGAGTTCTTCATTAATGGCGGTGGCGATCTTGAGTACCTTGACAGAACTGGCGGAGATCCGCCTGGCCATCTTGTCGGATTCTTTCTGTTTCTCCTGGTAGAGATCATAGTATTCATCAAATACCTTCAGGTATTCCCGGACGATCTCCTGGTTCAGCTGTTTTTGCAGATAAGCCTCAACAACGGTCCTTCTGTCACCACTGCTACTATCAGGCCTGGCAATAATGGCAAAAAGCTGCATCAGGGCCTTCAGTATCTGTTCACTCATGTGTGTGGAAGTAATACAAAATTAGTATACCTCCAATACGTGAAAATCAGGGCAAAGTTACAGGTACAGGATGAGGAATATGGCGGGGATGAGAATTCCCAGTGCAGTTAGCCAGGCCCCTCTTCCGGTAATACCTTTTTTTCCCCGGATCAG
>CAZXOJ010000134.1:0-11016 GCA_964642325.1 uncultured Bacteroides sp.
TTTCAAAGATACTCCGCTGAGTTTTAGCCGGGAGGAATTGTTCAAGGCATTCCTGGAGGCTGACCGGAAAATGATCTCAAATAGTAATCTCCCCTACCGGGAGATCCTTGCCCAGGTTATCGAGTTGATGGCTGAAGACCTCCGGTTTTCAATCGATCCTGCCGCGAGGTACCTCTTATCAGACCGTTTTGCTGAATGGACACCCTTTCCCGATACGGTGCAAAGCCTGAAGCAACTAAAAGAAAAATTCCAGCTGGCCATTATATCTAATGTAGACGATGAATTATTCTCGATCAGCAACAAATGGCTTGAGGTGGAATTTGATTTTATTGTTACAGCCCAGCAACTGGGATCATACAAGCCCGATCACCGGAATTTTCAAAAAGCCTTGGATTTATTCGGCATTAAAAAGGAGGAACACCTTCATGTTGCACAGAGCATATACCACGATATTGTACCTGCAAACCAACTGGGACTTAATAAGGTCTGGGTAAACCGTTATGCAGAACCTGAGCGGACAGATCCTATCGAATATCCTGACCTTGAGGTTCCCGACCTGCAAAGCCTGGTGAGGATCCTGGAGATTGAAAAGTCCTGAAACAGCTACCGGATCTTTACTACCCTTATTGTTTTCGCTGCATTATTTGCAAGATACCTCACAATATAGATTCCCTGTTCTATTTCTTCACCCGATGCGTCCTTACCATCCCAGGTAAGAGTAATCTGCTCTTCTGCAGGATAATCGCTCAGGTTTATGATCCGCAACAGTTGTCCGGATGCATTATAGATCCTGAGGCTGGCATTTTCATCATATTCGTCTGCCGGGATCTCCAATTTGAATGTGATCTCTGAAGAGAATGGATTCGGGTAAGCTGCCAGTGAGATAGCTGCCAGAGCTGGCAATTCTTCCTCCACATCAATTAGGATCTCTCCTCCTTCCCGGAACTGATCTTCTTCATTGATCTCCTCGATCACCATATCCGGTTCCAGTGTCAGGAAAGCCGTATAGTAAGTCAGGATGCGGTTTTCCAGGCTTTCACTGATGATTTCCCCTATCAGTTCATTGGAGGCGCTGGATTGTTCCAGAGATTGAATATACATGCCTGACCATATCTGCCTGGCAATCGTGTCGGAGGGATATATATCTTCTGCCTCTACAGTGATCTCTTCTGAAAATGCCAGATCATTGTACACTCCTGATAGTATTATTTTAAACGGGAAGTTCCCATTATACCTTCCTACCTGAAGGATGGGCCTGTTCAGGTAAGCAGTACTGCCTGTCAGTCCCGCATTAAAACGACTGAAACAAAATCCCTGGTCCAAAGTTGTATACAGATCAAAGGAGCTGATGAAACCACCGGCGGACTGTACCAGTTCTTCAAGGTTCTGGCTTATGGATTTACCATTCCTGAGCGAAACATAGTTCCCATTGGTTTGCCTTGTCAGCAAACCATAGAAATATTCATTGCCATAGTAATTTCTTCCACCCATCCATATCCCGTAATAATATAAATTCAGGTCCAGCACATGGACTACCGGCCAGGGTTTATACATTCCCAGGTCCTGGATCAGCTGGTTCGCTTCGGTATTGCTATTGATGCTGTAATCATCTGAGATGATCAACAGGTTTCCCTTATCGCCGGTAAATTTCATGCCCTCAGCAATCAGCATGGGAAGTACCGTATAGGAATTGATAAGGCCATCCAATGATTCAAATACCATACTGATCGTATCAGTATGGGCCGGGAGCCATTGCGTACTGGCTTTGGTGATCTCAATTCCGGATAACATAATATTGAAAGAGTCGGTTTCCGCGAGATTATTTCTGATGGTGCTTTCAAGGATGTCCGCAATACTACCCTGTGATCCTCTGTAATCAACCAGGAAACAGATCTTCTTTGGCTCATCCACATCAAGCAGAGCTGCTGGGTGGATGGCTAACTGGTAATATCCTGCATTTCCCTCAGGGAAGTGATTTACGAACAATCCGCTTTCCATGGGAGAATCAAAAGCAAGGGTGTAATTGGTATTTCCCAGTTCTCCAAAAGGGAGGACTGCTTCCATGTTTACAGGGTAGTCACTTCCCGTATAGGTAACAAATTCGATGACAGAATCAGCTTTGATATTTGGGTTTTCCCAAACGGTATCTGTTTGTGTGAATATGCTGACTTCATCTGCAAATGACCAGCCAACCATGAGTTGGGTGATCGGCATTGGAACAGTTACCTGGCTGGCAGACCAGTTCGCCGGGACCAGGTAGGTGATCTTCACTTTCCTGGGCATATTGCTGGTCAGGGGATATACCCTCAGTTCATAGGAAGTGGGACCAATCTTGGTGAGTATACTGGGGTCCCTGCGACGCTTCACAATCCCTTCATATATGGCCGAGGCAGTCCACCGGTCCAGTATCAAAGCCTTTTCAGGTTCGCCTTCTATCCATAACCATGAATCCGAAATCATGGCATTTGCCGGGAGATCGAAATTATAGATTGCCTCCAACTGGACAGTTGAATCAGGTTCTTCCTCATCTGTCGCAAAAGTCAGGTACATGCCAACTTCAATAAAGGTCCCTTTTGGATGGAATGTAATATCGGCTTTGGTGATCTTGGAAGGCAGGTCATACCAAGGATTCATAGGGTCAATGATCCGCAGGTTATTCCAGGCATTGGTATTTAGCAGGGCAGCAAATATCAGGATGGTGAGAAGTATGGTTTTTCTCATTTCGTTTATTTATTGGTTACTTTTCTAAAGATACGAAAAAGCGGGCGCTTTTGTTGTGCAGAATAACCTGTAGATACTGCTGTTACTTGGTTTTAAGTCCCCGGAGCAAGTTTTCTATTCCTGGAAATACCCTGAATAGTAATTCTGACCCGATGGCACTTGAAAGGAATCTCTCTTTCCTGCTGTTCAGTAGCAATTGGGTCCAGTTTGTGAATCCCCCGTCTACCAGGTCCCAGGTCCTGTCTTCCTGGTCCCTGAATCGGATCCGG
The DNA here is from genome assembly GCA_964642325.1 of uncultured Bacteroides sp. Taxonomy (GTDB): domain Bacteria; phylum Bacteroidota; class Bacteroidia; order Bacteroidales; family SM23-62; genus SM23-62. Next base: position 2,991 of record CAZXOJ010000134.1, read on the forward strand.
AAAGCCAGTGGTGCATAATAATTGTGTGCTTCAGTCCTGTCAGGTGCTAGTAAAAACCTCGCCTCTTTGAAGGATTTCCCCAATTTTTCGAACATCTCTTCAAGCAAGGATGTGCTGAACATTCCTGAGAAGTCGCTTACATGGACTTCGGCCTCCCGGATAATGTTGAGTTTTGTGCAGAGTGTTAGGTAAAACCTGATATGTTCCTCCAACTGACCCGTTTCAAAGGCCATATTGCCGGTATCCCGGCCTGCGCTTACAAGGGCGAAGACACGAAAATGGGCACTGAATTTTTTTTCTTCAAAACTTTGCGCACGTAATAACCTGTGGGAGGAACAGGATTTAATTGTCTGGGCCGATTTTGCATTGTCGTCAAGGCATTCCTTTCGCATTAATGCGGCCTGCAGGGCCAAAGTATTGGTCGAATCAGCTACTACTTCTGAATGCCGGATGGTTGAAAGCATTCGGTTCTGGCTAAGGTTGGAGATGGATGTACAGGTACCCAGCGGTGTGACAGGGGAGAGGTCCACTGAATGCCAGTCCCCCGACAGCAAAGAATACGCAAAAAGATCAAAGCGGTTCAGCATTTCCTGAGGGATCTCCGATGGACTGTAAAAACGGTTATCCCTGTATTCATTTAGCACTTTTGAAGGAGTTGTATTCTGTGATCTGCTCCGGAAGACTTCTATGAGTAGGGACTGCAAATCTGAGTTACTCAATTTCTCTGTCAAAAGCAGGAATAATTCCTTCATATGAGGATCTTTCTTAAACCTCTCGATGATATTGTTTTGCATGCCAGCTGGAATTTGTTAAACAATTGATAAATTAGGAAAAATAGTTTTATGTTTAAAGCATAATACGAACTTTACTACATGAAAACCAGCTTGCTCTATCGTTTCCTGTTCTTCTGTAACTTACTTATTGCATTTTTAATTACCTCAACTGCTCAGGACAACGATTCGCCAGCAAAAATCATAATTGATCAATCTGGGTCAGTACATCCCTGGAGCCACCTGGAAGTAAATAATGATCCTGGCAATTTCCAGTTTGCCATTGTAACAGATAGAACTGGAGGACACAGGGCAGGGGTTTTCATGGATGCCGTGAATAAGTTGAATCTTCTCCAACCGGAGTTCGTGGTCAGTGTTGGCGATATGATTGAAGGTTATACCCGCAATGAAGAAAAGATCTACAGGGAATGGGATGAATTTAACGGGTTCATAGAGAAACTCCAGATGCCTTATTTTTATGTGCCCGGGAATCATGACTATATCAATGATGTTATGGCCAGGATATGGGAGGAAAAGTTCGGCCCGTCCTATTACCATTTCGTTTACAGGGACGTGCTGTTTCTCTGTCTCAATTCTGAAGAGGCACGCAAAGGCTCAAATATGGCTGGCATTGAGAAAGACCAGTATGATTATATCAAAAAAGTCCTGGAAGAAAACCCTGAGGTAAAATGGACCCTTCTTTTCATGCACCAGCCACTCTGGATCCTGGACAATACACGTTACTGGAAGGATATTGAGCGGTTGCTGGCAGACCGGGAACATACCGTTTTCGCAGGACATCATCATCATTACGTCAAATATACCCGGAACAACAGCAAATACATAATGCTTGCTACGACAGGAGGGACCAGCCAGCTACGCGGACCAAACTTTGGTGAGTTTGATCATGTAGTTTGGGTGACCATGACCAAAGAGGGTCCTGTGATTGCTAATCTGCTGCTGGAAGGTATCTGGCATGAAGATGTGGTAACCGAGGAACTTAATGAAATGATAGGTGCCCAGAGGATCAAAATCGAACCTGTTTTTGAGGAAAATTCTTTTAGAGAGGGCGATTTTAAAATTAAAATTACCAATGATGCCAATTATAATATGTGGACAATCCTCCGGTTTGGCTCCAGCAAACATCTGCTCCCACAAGTCGTTGAATATCAGAAGTCGGTCCCACCCAATTCCGTTGAGGAGATTGCGGTTAACCTGAGCTTGCGCAACAACGCACGCATAGAGGATATAGCCCCCATTCCTTTATATGCCTGGTTTATCTATCAGTATGAAGACGGCCGTGAAATTAAACTGGATGATAAATATGTTTTGGCTCCAGTAAAAAAGGAAATGTTCAAGCGGCCTGAGAATGAGGTTGTCCTGGATGGAAAGCTTGATGATTGGTCAGGATTGCCGTTTCGTGGGAACTATAAGTCTGTCATTACAGAAGATGTAGCTGAATACTCAGGAGATTACGATGCACAGTACGAGTTCAATGTAATGTATGATGATGAATACTTCTACTTGGGTATGGCTGTGTGGGATGATGAACTTGTTTTTAATAAAGATGGATCATTCTGGGACCAGGATGCAGTATTGATAAGCCTGGATGCCCGCTCTTCCAGTACCAGTGCAAACGGCAGGGGAGCCAATCGCTTCAAGGAATATCTTCACATTAACTTTACCCCAGCTACTTCCAAAAGAGATACGCCTGATATTTACCAGGAAGAGAAACTGCCGGAAGGGACCCGCATTGTTACCAGTAAATCAATCCAGGGCTTTGACCTGGAACTTGCTATCCCCCTTGAATACATCCACAAAATGGGTGGAGAAAACTGGAAGAGCATTCGTCTGAATGCCTGTTATTTCGATGTCGATGAGAACTCTTCCAGGACCGGTATATGGTGGTGTCCCGAGTGGTCTTCGAACAGCAATTTCATCGGCTCAGGTACATTATTTAAAACCCTGCCAGAATAGTTACGTAAAATTGCTGACACTCATAATTATTATTAATTTTGAGTAAGTTTAAATAATCTTAATAAAAGTAATTTTCTGCAATGCAAATCGTGTTCCTGGATAAGAAGACCGTAGGGGAGGTGACAAATTTTAATTTGTTGCATAAGCTTGGGACTGTCGATGTTTATGATCATACCCAGGCAGATGAAGTAGTTAGCAGGGCTGAAGGGAAAGAGGTGATCATTACCAACAAGGTGGTTGTGAACAAGGAAATAATGGAGGCGTTGCCGGATTTGAAACTTATTTGTGTGGCTGCCACCGGAACCAATAATGTTGATCTGGAATATGCCAAAGAAAAAGGCATAACTGTTAAAAACGTCGTTTCATATTCTACTGAGAGCGTTGCCCAGTCTGCTTTTGCCATGTTATTGCACTTGCTTAACAGGCTGTCTTATTACGAGGCCTATGTCAAATCCGGAGCCTATGCAAAGGGAGATATTTTCACTCATCACGGTCCCGCATTCTGGGAACTGAACGGTAAAAGACTGGGTGTAATTGGCCTGGGTAATATTGGCAGGCGGGTGGCCAGGATTGCAGATGGTTTCGGCATGGAAGTAGTATTTTATTCCACCACCGGGCGGAACAATAATATCAACTATAAAAGATTTGATCTGGATACCTTGCTGGGTACCTCGGATGTTGTCAGCATTCATGCCTCCCTAACAGAGACAACCCGGGACCTGATCAACTATGAAAAGATAAAATTAATGAGGCCCTGTGCCATTATACTGAATACGGGAAGGGGGGGGATCATTAATGAGGCTGACCTGTCTCGGGCATTGAATGAAAACATGATAGCCGGAGCCTGTCTGGATGTCCTGTCAGCAGAACCCATTAAATCCACCAATCCCCTGCTAAAAGTTATAGATAAGGAGAAAATCCTGATCACCCCGCACATGGCCTGGGCCAGTATGGAATCCAGGGCAAGGCTGATTGAAGGTGTTGCCCGTAACATTGAGCAATACAAAAGGGACAATTCATTATCATAATTCCCACAAGATTCTGGTATGATTAGCTTCATCTCTCGCCTGTTACAAGCTGTCTTCATTTTATTACTGATAGCTTCAACCATTACAAGTGTTTCAGCCCAAATCAATAAGGGAAATGTAAACCAAACCTGGAATACAGATACTTCTAATGCTTCCATCCCGCTGGATGATCTGTGGATCTTTCTGAAGAGGGACTGGATCAAACCCATTGATGATCCGGAGTATTACAGTAAAACTGAAGCCTCCGGGGTTTTCTTCGAAAATGAACCTGTCGTTACTGTGATTCAAGATAGTATCGCCAAAGCTTATCCTCTGAGTATTCTGACATATCATGAAGTTGTGAATGACCGGTCCGGAGATTTATATTTCACAGTAAGTTATTGTCCACTGTGTAATTCAACCGTTGTCTTTAACCGAAGGGTGGAACATCTTGGTGAGGCATATCTGCTGGATTTTGGTACTTCTGGAATGCTTAGGAAGAGTAACCTGGTGATGTGGGACCGGCAGACGGAAAGCTGGTGGCAACAGATTACAGGGACAGCCCTTACTGGAAAACTGGCCGGTGTAGAACTTGATATGCTGCCCTGCCAGATCATTTCAGTCAGTGATTTTTTTGAGAGTTATCCTGGCGGATTGATCCTTTCAACCAGGACCGGACAAAACCGCAAATATGGTGTAAACCCTTATGAACATTATGATGATATCAATACTACACAACCAAGGCTTTTTGATGAAGATCCGGATCCGCGTCTACCTGCCATGGAGAGGGTGGTCCACATTTTTGGGGAGCAGACGCCAAAAATTTATCCATTATCCATGATGCGGGCTGAGCAGGTAATCAATGATAACCATGAAGGCCTTGATATTGTGATCTTTTTTAAGGATGGCACAGTCTCCATCCTGGATAATAAAGAGATCAGGGAGTCAAAGACCATTGGGTCGGTGACAGTTTACAATCCCATAGTTGATGGACAAAAACTGATCTATAAACCGGCAAAGGATGCTTATAAGGATATTCAGACAGGATCCCTATGGAACCTGACGGGAAGATGTATATCCGGTATGCACCAGGGCATACAGCTTAAACCTGTGGTATATGGCAATCATTTCGCCTTTGCGTGGTTGTACTTTTACCCTGAAACGGTTATTTATGGCCAATAAGTCAGCCAGACCGCATTGATTCCATTTTAGGTTCAGGATAGCTCAGCACCGACTTTCTCCAGTAATGCTTTTGTAGCCCTGATGCCTTCAAACTCATTAAGTTCATCGCCTTCATACTCTATCCCGACATAACCTCTTCTGACAGTTCACCCGTTATATACCAGGTGGTTAAAGTTCTTTGATTTTAATATTTTTGAACCAGACTGCGTGCCCATGGTCCTGCAGACAAATATATCCAGTCTTGGCTACATTGGCAAAGTCAGGGTTGAATTCAGGGAATTTACTATTGGCAATTTTGTCGTTCCACTCATCGGTCCATAAGTGGTATTCCAGCACAACTTCCCCGTTCATGAAATGGGCTACGGTGCCTTCATATACCATTATCTCGGCTGAATTCCATTCCATCGCCCCTTTGGCATTCTGGGGGTCGGCCGGGATCAGGTCATACAAAGTCCCGGCTTTCCGGTTGCCGTTTTTCCCCAACTTTGCATCCGGATGGCGCTCGTTATCCAGGATCTGATATTCCGGAGCGGTATACCATATTTTTTTGCCATCCAATTCCTGTCCCAGGATAAAGATGCCTGAATTTCCACCTTCCTCTATCATCCATTCAAGCTTCAGATGGAAATTGGCGAATTGCTTGTCATAGAGGATATCACCTCCGAGACCTGCTTCACCCAGACCGGAATAAATACATTTCAGGGCACCATCTTCAATTACCCATCCGGTATCCGGAAATGCTTCAAGTCCGTAGCCTCTCCAGCCGTCATATGTTTTACCATCAAAGAGCATCACCCATCCGTCATCAATTTCTTCCTGGGTGAGTTGGTTTGGTCCAACAGCTTCAGCTTTTGATTCTGCTTCTGTCTTGGAATCACCAGCCGTCTTGGATTTGCAATTAACAAAGATCATGCTGCTGACGATCATGCCTGCCAGCACCACAAATATTATTCTGGACATTTTCATAGGGGACTAAAGTTTTAGGTTTTGTAACTGGGTCTAGCGAATAAAATTGGTTCCCAAATTTAAGAATCCTGATATCATTATACAAATAGAATTGTTATGGATAAAACCGGGTCGCATTGAAATTCGGATTTTTTTGGTCAATTTTAAAAGGTGAACCTGAAGGAGCCTGAAATGATATTTGAAGAATTGCTCGTGGAAATCCATGGCGGCAAGGTGCTGGATATCGGTTGCGGATCAGGCCAGTTCATTGCGATCCTTATGCAATCACTGGGATCCTTCGATTCCATTACAGGAGTAGATGTGGATGATGGGGTCCTTGAGGAAGCCCGCAGTAAATTCCGGTCGGAAACATTCAACTTCATAAAAGCTAGTTCTTTGTCCCTTCCATTTGAAGATGCTTCGTTTGATTTTGTCAGCATATCCAAGGCACTGCATCATGTGGAAGATGACCGGCAAGCCCTCGGCGAGATGAAGCGGGTCCTGAAACGGGGTGGTTATTTTCTTATCAATGAGATGATCCGGGATGGTCTCTCAGCTTCTCAGGAATCACATTTGCTCTATCATCATCTCCGGTCTGAGATTGATCAGCTTATCGGTATTAGCCATAATAAAACCTATTTCCGCAGTGACCTGCTGGATCTGATTTATTCTGTGGGACTGGAAGATCTTGTGTTAGCTGATTACCAGCCTGAGGAACCGGCTCCAAAAGATCCTACCAATGTCGAAGAATACATAGACAGGATGACCGGTTGGTTGGATGAGATAGCTTCACATCCTGAACGGGAGAATTATAACAATCGCATGGCAGTTCTGCAGGAACACTTCCGGGAGAACGGAATATCAAGGCCCACACAGATCATTGCCCTGGGTAAAAAAAATCATTAATCATCAAATCCCTGAACCATGAAAAAATGCTATTTCCTGCTAATTGTACTGCTGGTTTCCCAGTTTAGTGTAAATGCCCAGCCTAATACCCGCCGGGTCATCAATATCCCGGACATACCTGGTTATCTTACCCTGAAATGTGATTTTCATATGCATACTGTTTTTTCGGATGGTAATGTCTGGCCATCTATTCGAGTCGCAGAGGCCTGGCAGGAAGGATTGGATGCAATAGCCATAACTGATCATATGGAATATCATCCCCATAAGGATGATCTGCCCGTTAAATTTGGAAGGGCATATGAGATTGCCAAACCTCATGCAGATGATATGGGACTGCTGCTGATACGGGCGGCAGAAATTACCAGGCAGATGCCTCCAGGTCATTTTAATTGCTTGTTCCTGGATGATGTTGCAGCACTTGACGAAGAGGATTTCTGGGCATCGATGCAGGCCGCAGTTGACCAGGGAGCCTACATTTTCTGGAATCATCCGGGATGGAGACAGAAAGATGAGATCCCCATCTGGCATAGTGAACATGATAGCATCTATGGCCTGGGATGGATGCATGGCATGGAAATCGTAAATGGAAGTTCCTACTACCCTCTTGCCTACCAGTGGTGTCTTGAGAAAGAGATTACCATTTTTGGAAACTCGGATGTTCACAATCCTACCGGACTTGATTTTTACTCGGGTGGTGAAGAAACCAGAAGCCTTACATTGGTTTTTGCCCGGGAGAAAAATATTGAATCTGTCCGGGAAGCATTAGATGAAGGCAGGACTGCTGTCTGGAGAGGCCAGGAGCTATACGGGCAGGCAACATTCCTGAAAGCCATATTTGACCAGTCAGTCCGGGTGATTTCCCAGCCTGTCAAACTGATAGGTGAAAAATTCACCTATATCCAGGTGAAGAATGAGTCTGATATTATCTTTAAATTGAAGATGGGTGATGGACTAAAGGGGTTTGGTTATGCACCGGAGCTAGTCCTGTATCCAGGCAGGATTGCCTTCATGCGGCTTCAAAACCTGACTGAAGGGAAGGAAGGTAATGCTGATATAAGTATTCCATACTCTGTTACCAACCTCTTCACCGGTCCCGATGAGCCCCTGTCAGTTACCCTGGATATGCAGGTAAAATTCAACAAGCAATGAAAGCAGTAAGTATCATTTCTATTGTCTATGGTACCATGGGACTGATCTTGGCCACTGTGATCTCGGTCGTTATCAAGGTTCAGGAAGCAA
>CAZXOJ010000135.1:0-10986 GCA_964642325.1 uncultured Bacteroides sp.
AGGATGGTCATATGGAACAGCAGGTCAGCTGCTTCATTTAAGAAAAGTTCATCGTCCGAATCCATGGCTTCGATGACCAGTTCTGTGGCCTCTTCGCCAACTTTTTTGGCAATTTTTCTGGGACCATTGCGGAAAAGTTTTGCAGTATAAGAATTCTCGGGCAGCTCTTCTTTCCTGCTTTGCAACAATGCCTGTAGGTTCTGAAGAAATGACAGGTCATCCTGGACGGTTTCCCCGAAACAGGTCCTCATCCCGGTATGACATGCCGGTCCCTGTGGATTTGCCCTTATGAGAAGGGTATCAGCATCACAATCTTCCAGTATCTCAACAACATCCATGAAATTCCCACTCTCCTCCCCTTTTGTCCATAAACGTTCCTTGGTGCGGGAAAAAAAAGTGACCTTGCCTTCACTTAGGGTTTTCTCATAGGCTTCCTGGTTCATGAAACCCAGCATCAGCACCTCGTTAGTCTGAGCATCCTGGATGATGGCGGGAAGGATACCTCCTAGTTTATCAAAGTTTAATGACATAATGATATTTTTATTACCTGATTGGTATATTATGGTTTCTTAAATGTGTTTTAAGGTCCTGTATCCCGATCTCCCTGAAATGGAATATGGAAGCCGCCAGTGCAGCATCTGCCTCACCATTACCAAAGACATCCACAAAGTGGTCCATCTTCCCTGCCCCGCCTGAAGCGATAACAGGGATACCAAGACTGGTGGATAATTGTGCTGTGGCCTGGTTGGCATACCCGTTCTTTGTTCCATCATGGTTCATAGAAGTAAACAGTATTTCACCGGCACCCCTTTCTTCTGCTTCACGAGCCCATTCAAATAGCCTCCGTTCTGTTTTGATCCTGCCCCCGTTGACATACACGAACCAGTCATCTTCTTCGAATTTTGCATCTATGGCTACAACCACGAACTGGCTCCCGTAGGACCTGGCAACCTGGCCGACCAGGTCCGGATTCTTCACCGCGGCAGAGTTAATGGTCACCTTGTCTGCTCCTGCATTAAGTAAAGGATAAACATGGCTGAGATCATGGATACCGCCCCCGACAGTAAAGGGTATATTGACGTGCTCTGCAATCTTTCTGACCAGGTTGGCAAAGAGGTTCCTTCCCTCATGGGTGGCTGTGATATCAAGGTAAACAAGTTCATCCGCTCCTGCCCTGGCATACTCAGCCCCCATTTCTACAGGATCCCCCACTTCCCTGATGTCCAGGAAATTGATGCCCTTTACGGTTTGCCCATCACGAATATCCAGGCATGGTATGATTCTTTTCGCTAACATATCTGATCATTCATTTAAAAAATCCATTATCTCCTGTGATGTGATATTGCCTTCATAAAATGCTTTTCCAAAAATGACCCCATCTATCCCGGCCTTGTCAAGTTCCCTGATGTCTGCCATCCCTGATACTCCGCCACTGGCAATTATCTCCAGTGTTGGAAATTTTTCTTTCAGTGCCTTATACATATCCAGGGCTGTCCCCCCCAACATCCCGTCACGGGCTATATCCGTACAGATCAGCCTGATAATTCCTAAGTCCATATATCCCTGTACAAAATCATAAATCTCGATTTTGGTATCCTCCTGCCAGGCATTGATGGATATCTTTCCATCCCTGGTATCAGCCCCGAGAATGATCTTTTCGGGACCGTATTGCAACAGCCATTTTTCGACTTTGGCCCGGTCTCTAACAGCGATGCTCCCGGCAGTTATCATATCTGCCCCTGCATCAAAGATTGATTCTATATCTTCGTCGCTTTTGATACCTCCGCCGAAGTCAATGATCAAAGCTGTGTTTTCAGCAATTGATCGGAGAATGTCAAGATTAACAACCTTTCCTGCCTTTGCCCCATCCAGGTCCACCAGGTGCAATCGCCTGATACCGAGTCCTGCCAGTTGCCTGGCAACCTGCAGGGGTTGCTCAGCGTATATCTTCTTTTGCTGGTATTGGCCTTGCACAAGTCTGACACATTTCCCGTCAATGATATCAATGGCCGGTATTAGTTCAATCATAGTTCCAGGAATTTTTTAAGGATCTTTTCACCAACCGGACCACTCTTTTCGGGATGGAACTGTGTGGCATAGAAATTATCGCGTTCAATAGCAGCACTGAAAGGGGTACCGTATTGGGTCACTGCACTTGTATTCTCCCCCAATGCTGCATAATAGCTGTGCACAAAATAGACGAAACTGCCTTCAACTTCCTGGGTGAATAGTTTGCCACTGACATTTTCAAGACTATTCCAGCCCATGTGTGGGACTTTCAGTTTCGTTTCAAATTTCTTTATCTCAAGGTTAAAAATGCCGATGCAGTCCGCATCACCCTCCTCCGTATGGGCACACATTAGCTGTAGTCCAAGGCATATTCCCAGAACCGGCTGTGTTAGCTCCCTGAGCAGGATATCGAGTTTTCTTTCTTTCAGATATTTCATCGTTGTGCTTGCTTCACCCACACCAGGAAAGATCACCCTGTCTGCCGCACGCAGCTGTTCATGATCATCTGTAATGGCGGCTTCAATACCCAGCCTTTCCAGGGCAAAATATACTGATCTGATATTCCCTGCATTATATTTTACGATGGCTACCTTCATTGTTTAACTGAATACAACGGTTTTGTTTTTGTATACCATTACCTTGCGGGACAAGTGTGCATGTATTCCGCGGGACAAAACGATTTTCTCCAGGTCCCTGCCAATTCTGACCATGTCTGGCACAGAATCCCTGTGGCTTACCCTGGCCACATCCTGGTCGATGATAGGGCCCTCATCAAGATCCTCCGTCACATAATGACTGCTGGCTCCAATGATCTTCACACCCCTGTCATAAGCTGAATGATAGGGTTTTGCACCCGGGAAAGCAGGTAGGAAAGAATGGTGGATATTGATGATCTTGTTCCTGTAATGGCTGATAAAATCATTGGAAAGGATTTGCATATACCTGGCAAGGACGATAAAATTGATTGAATAATCTTTTAATAACTTAAGTTCCTGCCTTTCCTGTTCTGCCTTGTTTTCTTTGGTCTTGGGGAAACAATAATAATTGGGTCCAAACTTGTGCACTGTATCTTTCTGGGTTTCATGGTTGCTAATTACAAGGGGAATTTCGACGTTCCATTCGCCTGATTGGTACCTGGCAAGGATATCGTCAAGGCAATGCGGGATCTTGGATACGAAGATCGCCATGCGGGGCCTCATATTCGATAAATAAAGTCTCCAGGTCATTTTGAACTGCCTGACCAGGGGATCCATATGTTGTTCCAGCGATTCAATGGGGATCCGGAATTTTTCCAGTTCCCATTCCAGCCTCATGAAAAATACCCCGGCCTCCCTGTCAACATGCTGATCTAGGTATAAGATATTTCCATCGTGTTTGCTCAGGAAACTGGTGACCGCTGCTACGATCCCGGGTCTGTCCGGACAGTGGATAAGCAGGATAGCAGTATTTGTAATTGGTTCATTCATGTCTTTTCTACTGTTTACAAAGCACCCTTTGTCGAAGGGATTTCCGATTGCCATGGATTTCGCTTTACAGCTTGCATCAGGACTTTGGCAAAGGCCTTGAATATAGCTTCGGCTTTGTGATGTTCATTTATTCCGTCTACTTCAATATGGAGGTTACATTTGGCCGAATCACTAAAAGATTTAAAGAAATGCTCAAACATTTCCGTAGGCATATCACCGATCTTTTCCCTGCTGAATGCAGCTTTCCAGACCATCGCACTCCTTCCTCCCAGGTCCATAGACACCTTAGCTTCGGATTCATCCATGGGCAACAAAAATCCGTACCTGTCAATGCCTCTTCTGTCCCCCAGCGCCTTGCTGAATGCTTCTCCCAATGCCAGTCCCGTATCTTCAATAGTGTGATGTTCATCAATATCAAGGTCACCGCTTACTTCGACTTCCAGGTCAATCCCTCCATGCCTGGCAATTTGTTCCAGCATATGATCAAAAAAGCCTATCCCTGTGGTTATCTTATACTGGTTGGTCCCATCAAGGCTCAGGTCTATGCGGATCTTTGTTTCGGATGTCTCCCTCACAATCTGTGCACGACGTTTATTTCTTAATAGATATGCATAAATGGCTGACCAGTCCCCTGCTAAATAACTGCAAAACTCGGTGAGTCCCGCTTCATCAATTTCCGGTTGTTTGTCTGGTTCCCCTATCAGTATGGCTTTTGCTCCAAGGTTCCTGGCCAGTTCAATATCGGTCAGGCGGTCCCCGATCACATAAGATTTAGCAAGGTCGTAAGCACCTTCCATATAAGCAGTCAGCATATCTGTACCCGGTTTTCTTGTTGGAAGATTGTCCTCAGGCATGGAACTGTCTATGTGGATCCGGTCGAATGTGATACCTTCATTTCTGAATGCAGTCAGTATCTTGTCCTGAACCAGGTTAAATACATCTTCCGGATAATGTGGCCTGCCCATCCCGTCCTGGTTAGAAACCATTATCAGCTCATAATCAAGTTGTTGCCCGATAAAATAGAGATTCCTGAACACGCCAGGTAAATATTCCAGTTTTTCGAGCGAATCCACCTGGAAATCAACCGGTGGTTCAACTACCAGGCTACCATCCCGGTCTATGAATAATGCTTTCTTCATTGAGGATATAATTTCATAAGTTCAATAAGCCTGTTGTTCTCATCAGGTGTTCCTAGGGTAATGCGGATGCAGCCCTCACAATGTGTCAGGCCAGATCGATTCCTTACGATAACACCCCGTTTATTCAAAAATGCATATATGCTGTCGGGATCCTTCACCCTGACCAAAAGGAAATTCGCATCAGAAGGAAAAATTTTCTGTACGTATCCTAACTCTTCCAGCCTGCCTTCCAGCTTAATTCTTTCAGCCAGGATCTCTTTTATCCACTTTTCCTTGTTTTTACTTGATCCGAGCATCTCCAGGGCTTTTGCCTGGGTCAGGTAATTCACGTTATAGGGATACTTAACCCTGTTCATGTATTGGATCACTTCCGGATCTGCCAGGGCCATGCCAAGCCTAATACCAGCCAGTCCCCAGGCCTTCGAAAGGGTTCTCAGAATGACAAGGTTCCAGTGTTCGCCCTGCGACGGAAGCAATCCTTCGGTACCGCAAAAATCAATATATGCTTCATCCACCACAACCATCCCTTTGAATTCCGACAGGATCCTGGTAATCTCAGCCTTTGCAAGCAGGTTTGCACTGGGATTATTAGGTGAACAGAGGAATATCATTTTTGTTTCCTCTCTTACAGCTGCCAGTAAACGTTCCGCATCCAAGCTAAAATCGTCATTCAGGCTGACAAAATCCACCGCTACATTATTGATATCTGCACAGACTTTATACATCCCGTAGGAAGGATCTATAATTATGATCCTGTCTGCGGTAGGTTCACAAAAGATCCTGATCAACAAGTCTATGGCCTCATCGCTGCCATTTCCAAGGAATATCCGTTCAACAGGAGTAGAAAAAATACCTGATATCTTTTCCTTCAGGGTCATCTGAACAGGATCTGGATACCGATTAAATGGTTCATTGTAAGGGCTTTCATTAGCATCCAGCAGAATTGCTCCCTTTCCTGAATACTCATCCCGGGCAGAGGAATACGGGATCAATTCCCTGATATTTTTCCGAATAAGGCCTTTAATATCACTCATCCCTAACAATTTTCTGTCAATTTTTTCAGTCTGATCTGTACGGCAATGCTATGGGCCATTAACTCTTCTTCCTCAGCCATTACCTGGATGGTCGGACCAAGGTTGGTGAGTCCGTCTTCACTGATCTCCTGGTAGCTGATCCTTTTCATGAAGCTTTCCAGTCCTATCCCGCTGTAAGCCCTGGCATATCCCCCGGTAGGAAGTGTATGGTTGGTGCCGGATGCATAATCCCCTGCACTTTCAGGTGTATATGCTCCGAGGAATACAGATCCTGCATTAAATATCCTGTTGCTTACTTCTTCATAATCCCGGCACTGGATAATGAGATGTTCGGGGGCATAACTATTGATCATATCCAGGATGTTCTCCATGTCCTCCATGACAATCATCCTGCTGTTCTTCAGTGCAGCTTCTGCGATCTTTCTGCGGGGAAGTGTAGAAAGCTGTCTGTCCAGTTCAGCCCTGACCTTTGATATGATCTTCTCCCTGGTAGTTATCAGGATCACCTGGCTATCTGTCCCATGTTCAGCCTGTGAAAGCAGGTCAGCGGCAATGAATGAAGGATCGGCACTGCTATCTGCAATAATGGCTACCTCTGAGGGACCGGCAGGCATATCAATGGCAACATTCTCCAGGCTGACAAGTTGTTTTGCAACCGTCACATACTGGTTGCCGGGACCAAAAATCTTGTCCACCTTTGGTATACTTTCTGTACCAAAAGCCATAGCGGCAATAGCCTGGGCTCCTCCAACCCGGAAAATCTTTTCGATACCGAGGATCCCGGCACAGTACAAAATGGCCGGATGGATCATGCCATCAGCGTTCGGTGGAGTACATAGAATGATCTCAGGACAGCCTGCAATCCTTGCAGGGATACCCAGCATCAGCACAGTTGATAAAAGGGGAGCGGTCCCCCCGGGAATGTAGAGCCCCACCTTTTCAATGGGCATATGCTTCAATCGGCACTCCACCCCGGGCATTGTATTGATTACCAGGTCTTCTGGCTTCTGGCTCTTATGAAAACGCTCAATATTGGATTTTGCTACGCTTATGGCTTCCTTGAGGGATTCAGATATCTGCTGTCTGGAACCCCTTAATTCATCCGTAGAGACCTGAAATTCTTGCAGATTTGCTTTATCGAAGGCCAGGGTATAATCTTTCAGGGCCCTATCTCCCTCCTTCCGTACCCTTTCCAGGATTTTGAGCACATTGTCCCTGAGCGCAGAAAAATCTGCCTCCGGCCTGGCCAATATGGATGGCCACTGGTCTTTTGATGGGTTTAAAAATATGTCCATATCATCAGGTTATCATTTTCTCAATCGGAATGACAAGGATGCCCTGTGCACCATGTTTCTGCAACTTGTCAATTACATCCCAGAATTCATTTTCATTCAGGACTGAATGGACAGAACTCCAGCCTTCCTCAGCAAGTGGCATGATAGTAGGACTTTTCATACCTGGTAGAATAGCAGTAATCTCATCCAGTTTTTCATTTGGAGCATTTAACAATATATATTTATTATTCTTTGATTTTTGCACTGCTCTTATCCGGAAAACAAGCTTATCAAGTATCTGCCGGACCGATTTTGATAAATCCCTATTGGCCACGAGCACGGCTTCCGATTCAGCAACTACCTCAACCTCTCTCAAGCCATTGCTGATGAGCGTACTACCTGTACTGACTATGTCGAAGATCGCATCGGCCAATCCTATGCCTGGCGCGATCTCAACTGAACCACTGATCTCATGGATCTCGCAATCGAGATGATTCTCGTGCAGGAAAGTCCCCAGTATTTCCGGATAAGATGTGGCTATCCGCTTGCCATCAAGGTCTCCTACTTCATTATAGATTTCACCTTTGGGCAGTGCAATGGACATACGACAACGGGCAAACCCCAATCGCTCAATGATCTCCAGGTCATGCCCTTTTTCCATAACTACATTCTCCCCGACAATCCCCACATCTGTCACCTTGTCAAACACATATTGCGGTATATCATCATCTCTCAGAAAAACAGCTTCCAACGGAAAGTTCCTTGCAGCTGATAAAAGCTTCCTGTTTCCATTTGCAAGTTTAACGCCTGATTCCTTTAATAGTTCAAGAGATTGCTCACTGAGGCGGCCGGATTTCTGTACGGCAATACTTAATTTCTCCATAATTTGAAATAAAAAAAAAAGGTTTGCAGCATCTGCAAACCTTGATTTATAAAGTTTATTCGATAAGCTGCATAGCACACGCGGTCATCTGTGATGATGGTGCCCGTAATATGCAGTTGTAAAATTCATTTACCTATTAATTTGATGCAATTATAGAAAGAATACTTCAGATCTGCAAAGATAGTAATTTATTTTATTATGAACTGATAGTTTGGACCTAAAGGTTTGGGACTAATGGGTCCAAACCTTTAGGTCCAAACCTACAAATCTCTCAATAACTTGTTGGCAGGTGAATCATTGATAGCATCAGAGAGGGCTTGCTGTATACCAGCAAATATTTTGAGATGTTTGGACGGTTCAGCCATTATCCTATCATCTCCTGATAACTCAAGCCGTTCGAATAGCAGTCCAACACTGATAAGGTTAATATCGATGGCGGGCAAATAAGCATTCTCTCTGACACTATCGGTAGTAGCCTCGACCAGGAGATTAGCTTCAATGAGATCATAAATAATTTCCCTGACCATCCTTACCGGAATTCCCAGTGCATGACTCAGCTCAGCTGCCGTATTGGGTTTTTCTCCGGTTTGGAACCTTTTCACTATGGTATGCATCAATAAAAAAGTAAGTAATCGCCTGTTCTTCCGGGATATACTGAATACCTCGGACTCAAATTCATAATTCTCGAGATTCTGGTAGGCAAAGGACATTTCGGCTCCAAGCAACACAATCAACCAGGATATCTGGAGCCAGAAAAGGAAAAGGGGCAATGCCACAAAGCTGCCATAAATTGCTCCAAATCTTCCTACTCCTACCTGAAAATAGATGTATACAAATTGGGTGATCTGGAAAATGATGCCCGCAATAAAACCGGCATTCAACGCATATTTGAATTGCACCTTGGTATTGGGCATGATCACATATAAGAGTGTGAACAGGAGGAAGATCAACAGATAAGGCATTAGCTTTACAACAAACATAAGCAGCGGGCCAAGATTTTCGCCTATAATGGACTCTGAACCTGCGATATTTCCAAGATAGACAGTAATCGTACTACTGAGAAAAAAGAGTACGGGGGCAATGAGCATTATGGAGAGGTAATCTGCAAATTTCCTGGCAAATGCTCTGGACTTCCTGATCTGCCAGATCACATTGAACGAGTTTTCAATATTGCCCAGCAATTTCATGACCGACCAAAATAAAAATACCAGGCCTACCCCGGCAATAACACCTCCGTTGATATTATCTAGCATGGAATTGGCAAATTCCTGGACGTATGTAAGGACATCTGCCAACTCTTCACGTTCCGAGATCATCTTATTCAGTTCATTTTCCAGCCTCGTTTTAAAACCAAATCCCTTGGCAATCCCGAAGACCATTGCGGCTACTGGTACAATGGAAAGCAAGGAATAAAAGGTGAGCGCAGATGCCCTCAACTGTATCCTGTGGTCCTTGAAGCCCTTAATGGCAATAAGAATGATCCTGAGTTGACGAATCAGGAAACCAAGTACGGGGTGAAATTTGCTGGTTTCAAGAAGCCAGACTTCAGACTTGATAAACTGCAGGAATCGACTGATATATTTCATATCTCTTTTGTCACCTTTATTTCATCCCCATCGCTTACATTTCTAAATTCCGTTGCATTTCCCAGGATGTGGCCGAATACATTTACGGGACTGTAGGCTTTGGGGATCTCGCTGGTACTTACCGAAGTCCTTTGTACCTAAATCCTCGCGGATTGGTACATATTCTCCCGGTTCGACCTCTTTGTTCAACATTATAATTTCAGCCCAATTTAGCAGATTTTCCCCTAACTGGCACGTTATCCTGACAGAATATTTCCCCTCATCATCCCGGTGGAGGTAAACACCAAGGGGCTTGCCCTTACTATCCACTCCATCGAAAGCGTATTCAATTATTTTGCGCTTTTGCTTGTCGGTCATCTTTTTCCTTCGTTTAGTATCCTTATTAATATTTTGGGGATCTCTCATAGCACCACTGAAAACATTCAACATAACCTTCCGTGCTCTCTTGGAAATCTCTTTCACCTGCTTGGGTTTGGGCAGGGAATCAAGTTCGGTCTCGATCGCCTCCAGACGGTCATTGCATGCTTGGATACCTTTCCGGATGTCATTCAATTCTTCTTTTGCTTCCTTTTCATCAAAAAGCTTTTTACCAAGCAATCGTATGATCTCTTTCCTGCGGTTGATGTAATCCCGTTCAGTCTTACCCACCTGTGTCTGTTCGTCCTCCAATTGGAAACGTTCCTGATCAATATCACCATTGTGTGCCCGCTTAACGGCCTGTTCAATCCGCTCCACATCCCCGAAGGTATGAATCAGGTGAACCATTACTGCGGTTTCCAAATCCGCTACGGGTGTACCCTTGGTGTTACTACATTTTGGCTTGTCTTCGGTCTTATGACTGTAATACGAATAATCCCCCGATGGTTTACCATTCAATCGGGAGCCACAATGCCCACACCATATGAAATGGGACAGGACGTAGAAGTTCTTCTGTTTACCATGGAAGGTCTTGTTCAATTCCTTCTGGCGGAGTACTTTACGGCGGGTTTCCGCGTCCAGCAATGCACCTACGTCAGTAGGAACTTCGGCGTGTATGTTGAGAAGTTTACTGTTGAATTTCTGAATCCAGATTGGTCCACTGGCTTTGACCAGATTGCGGTACAAAGTTTTAGGGTGCATACTAATACTGCTGGCTATCTGAGATATTTTTTCACCCTTGATGTACCGCCGTGCGGCCTGTTCAATCATCACTTTCTTTTCCCGTTCAACCGTCCACTTGGGGATCACTTCACCATCATCCCTTTCCACAGCTTCAAATGTCCGACCAAAAGGCCAGCTGTCGGTTGAAGATGGAAATCCGGCTTCAGCTTTATCAATGCGAACATTCATTGAATCACGCGCATTGCGCTTGACCACGTATTCACCTTGCAGTGCGCTTTCCTTGACATACCTTTCCTGTCCTGGGTTGAATAAGTCTAATTCTGTTATCCCTTCATAAAACTTAATGCCTAATTCTTTCCATCACTCAAGGCAGTCGTCAGCAACCCCGTTGTCCCGGCTAAAACGGTCAACATTGGTCACAATAACTGCGTCAAAGAATCCCCGTTCAGAATCTTCCAGTAATTGGTTAAGAATTACGCGGTCACGACCGGGC
>CAZXOJ010000136.1:0-10957 GCA_964642325.1 uncultured Bacteroides sp.
GTGGAATATCCTGCTTTTTCTAAAGATGCTGTTTGCCACCAGGATGACCGCATTGATGCACATTCAAAACCAAGATATGGATTGTAATCTGTAATGACAGTTGCGTGGGCAGGGAGATCAATTTCGGGTACCACCATAACGTGGTATTTTGCAGCATAGTCCTGTATTCTCCTTATTTCTTCTTTACTGTATGATTGTTCAGCTGCCAATCCGGGGTATAAATCACTTTTTAGCCGGAATCCATTCCAGTCTGTAAAGTGCAGATGGATAAAATTCATTTTCAACCAGGCCAGTTTACGAATCATGTTTTCAATGTACTCTATTTCAAAGTATTTACGCCCCAGGTCAAGCATAAAGCCTCTTTCAGAAAATTTTGGAAAATCGCGAATAGAGCCATTTTGTATCTTGCTGTCTTGTTCAAAGAGTTGCAAAAGTGACTGCATACCATAAAAAGAACCTGTTATGGTATTGGCTTTTATAAGTACCTGCCTGCCGATGTCCATTTGATAGCCTTCCCCGCCCAGGCTTTCATCATTCACATCAAGGGTGAAAGCCAGGTCTCCTTTTTGAAATGCTCCCTCTATGACAGCCAATTCAATCCCTGTTAGCAATCCCAACTCTTTTTTTAAAACCATTAAATCCTGTTCCAATTTCTTGTAGCTACCAGCATCGGCCACTATTCTCGAGGAGGAAGTCAATTGAAATTTACCTTTATTTACCTGCACCTCCTGAAATCCGGGAACGACATTGTACTGCCCATAGATAAACAGTGGCAGAGACAGGTAAAAGAAAATTGTGAACAATAGTTGTTTCAAATTGGCGATCTTGTATTATTCCTGAAACTCCAGTACGCCGAAATATTCTGGCACGTGGAAATTTGGCGTGGGAAAATCAATCGGAGACCAGGTGAGCCAGTGAGGATGGGATGTTTTATCCGCACACTTATAAAAATTTGCCCTCCAGATGGAACCGGCTTCAGGATTGGAGAATGAATGGTAATTACTCAATACTGAAAAGGGGATCCTGTATTCAACTACCCATGTAGTATCTTCAACGATCTCAGGATCGACAATCTCAGGAAGTGTAGTTGCTACCTCCACCTGAGCAATGTGATCCTCACTGAGTAATGTCTGCTTGGTCCTGGGTTCCATCTGGTGGTGAAACAACATGTTCCCACCACAATTCATTTCCAGGTTGAAATATCCTTCTTTAATACCATCTTCCGGGGAAAAGAAAAACTCAACACAGCTATCGAGATATACCGGGCCCTGGTTTTTGCCGGCAACGGCTTTTACATACTTGTCTTCAACCCTGAATATAACATAGATTGCAGTATTGTCATAAGCCACCTTTGCCTGGGTAAATGGAAAATGCTCCGGCTTATCTCCCATAAACTGTTTTATTTGAATGGGTTCAATCCTACTCCAGGGCATCTTGTCCCATACTGCATTTATCTCAGGCTGCATGCTGATTTTTTGGACCTTGTATTTTGAAGCCATTTCAGTTTGATTACCAGTGCACATCTGCACCAAAATATGTATTAATAAAACAATTGTTACTTTCATAATAATGCCTAATATAGTGAATATTGAAACAACATCTTACCTAAAATTCACGCTGGTCAGCTCGTGAGTGGTCGATTTTCCGGCCAGGATCAAATAATTGGTATAATATTGCCTCTTTTGGTATAAGCTCTTATTTTTGAATAAAGATTAGCCATGACAAAAAACTTCAATACCTATCCGATCATCATGATGATTTGGTTGTTCCTTATCCCAGGGCAATCAATCAATGCGGAAGTGAACCATTTTCCCGGAACAGATAAATCCTATGTGGCATATGTCCGGGAATGCATAGATCTCCTGATGATACATGGAACAGATACATATGGCCCGGAACACACCCCGATCCTGGTCAGTATACTGGACGTTGAATCCAGGATTTCTCCAGAGGACCCCCTGGGACTTGATGAAGCCTGGCGTGTCACCCGGCGAGAAAGGCGCAATCCCGCAGGGGCCAACTTGCTCTCGGATAATGCCCTGTTGAGAACCATGGTTAATTTATCCCAGGTCACAAATGATGGTAGCTACGAAGAATTTGCCAACAGGTACACAGACTATTACCTACATCATCTTGTCGACACCAATGGATTGTTCTGGTGGGGATGGCACCGCCATTACGATGTGTTCAAGGATAGTATGGATGGCCATGAGGGGAACCACCATGAGATCCATGCCATTAACTGTATCAATTGGGAGTATTTATGGCAGCTTAACGAGGAGGCTGTTAAAAAGGAGATTGAAGCCCTATGGCAATGGCATGTGATCAATAAGCAAACCGGGGAGATAAACCGCCATGCTGATGGCCGGCAGGGTTGCGATTTCAGTATGAGCAGCGGCGCCATCTTGGAAGCTTTCTCCTTCCTGTACACCAAAACAAAGCAGAGGGTATGGCTAAACCGGGCAAGATTGCTTGCTGATTATTACTGGGCAAGGAGGAATACCGAAACGGACCTGTTCCCTGAACGGCCCAATGCCGGGGTGGATAGATTTGACGGAAGCAGTTTTGTTACCAGTATTCCTGGACTTTACTGTCATTCCTTGCTGAAAGCCTATGAGATGACCGGAGAGGTAGTATTCAAAGATCAGGCAATTGATATTTTAACAGCCTATGCCCGATACGGATTTGACGAAAAAACCGGCATGTTCTGGGGGGCACTGAAGTTGGACGGCACACCGCTGCCAGGTCCAAGGCTCCAGGATGACTATGCCCAGTATGAGCCCCGCGGACATCTCGACCTGTGGGAACCTTATTCAGCAGGTTACCAGTATGCCATCTATACCGCACAGGCTTATGCCTATGCCTACCAGTTATGCCAGGAACCGCTATTTTTAACAACCGCTGAACGGTTTGCTGAATGGATCAAACAAAGCCCTCCAGGAAGCCCGGAAACAGAACAAACATGGTACCGTGAATACTCGGAGATATTCGGTCACAAAGGTACCTACGCCGGAAAGTATGGGAGAACGATCTCATTCTATATCCATATGTTTATCATATCAAGGGAAAATAAATATCTGGAAGAAGCGATATCAATAGCTGACATTGCCATTGACAGACTATATTATAATGGGCTTTTTCGGGGACATCCTGCCAAGCCTTATTATGAAGCCATGGATGGTGTGGGCTATTTGATGTATGCCTTATTGGAACTTGATCTGGTATTGAAAAATCCGGAGAAAATATTATCCGATCAAGCAATCATTGTTGGAAAGGGAAAACATAAAAGGGTGATGGCCCTGGACAATTGGTAGGCTATTGCTGTTGGTAGCTTGCACTGACATCCGGCAGCCAGGAGTTGAGAATGAACTCACAATTAATCACTTTCCCCACAAAGTCAAGAGGAAAATAGTAATAGTGATTGGAAGCCTCAAAGCCGATCCGGGAGTCTTCTTTGCAGATAGTGTATAATTGCCTGGCCAATTGCATTTCATTCATGGCAATATCCTCAATGACTTTTATTATTGCTTCCACCTCTTTTACCTCCAGCTTACCGGACCTGAGGCTGTCCCGGGCCATGATAAACCGGACCTGGTTGGCAACGCTTTTAAAATGGATCCAGGCGGTAGTTGCAAACCGATAGTCTTCAATGGCATTTATTTTTTGTGTATGGTTATCTGTTATTTCCAGGGCATTTTTAAAATAGGGCAGTCCTTTCTTCCATTCTTCAGACAGTTTAGTAAACTGATCAGCCAGTATCCCGGCGGGATAAACGCCTCGCCATTTTTCCAGGTCATCAAACGGGAACCCAAGCATGGTCGATTCTTTCCCGGTTGAATCAGCATAAAAAGGGTTGGAAACACCATAAGACATGGGGGCAGTATAAACGCTGAGACCGTACGGGAATTCGGTAAAGGCCGAACTGAATGTAGCCCAGGCTTTTACAGCTTTCGGAGCTGCTTTTTTTCCATATCTGTTATTGGCAATTTCCAGGAGACACTCAGCTAATGTTTGGGAAGGATGGTCCTGGATATATTTAACCAGCTCCAGGTTTGGTGATGGATATCCACCGAGGGACCAGCTGAGCATCAGGCCATCTACATTTGCTTTTTGAAGATTTTTAATATGTTCACCGATCAGGTTCATAACCGGTAAATAGGGAATGGCAGATAATTCCCAGGTGTTATTTACCTGAACTTTTGCAATTGTTTTCAGGTTCCGGCTTTTCGCCAGGTCCCAAAGCCGAAGGGCCCTCGGTCCAGGTCCTACTGCGGAAATTGAATATTCGCCGACGTTTGTTTCGATACCACCACGATGAAGAGGTAAACTCCATTCACTCACACTCATATGGTAAACATGATCAGGCAGTTGTTTAATAACGTCGGCAGCCCAGCGGTTTTTACCCCATGCTGTTCCATCCGGCCATCCCCAGTCCCACACAATCACTTTTGCATCCGGATTGCCTTCCCAAACACCATCAGCAACAGTTTTGTTGATTTCTGCAATTACTGCAGCAGGCTCTCGCTTCGAACATCGCGGACATTGATCCCCATGTTGTTTCGACCAGCAATGGGTAAGGTTTTCGGAGCCTGATATGGTGAATACTCCGCCAAGCTCAGGAACATCGTCGAAAACATTGGTCAGGGATTCCTTGACCCATTGACGAACCAGGGGAACACTGGTACATAAAGTACCAAAACCATTATTATCCGGATAGCCCAGCAGGTCCTCCCGGTCTTCGAAGAATGAGGGAGGCATGGCTCTGGGCTCATTCATATACAGATATATTTTTATACCATATTTATCAGCACGCTTTGCCAGTTTATGAAGGTTTGCCAGGCGTATTTCATGGTCCTTGCC
This sequence comes from uncultured Bacteroides sp., assembly GCA_964642325.1. Taxonomy (GTDB): domain Bacteria; phylum Bacteroidota; class Bacteroidia; order Bacteroidales; family SM23-62; genus SM23-62. Next base: position 4,861 of record CAZXOJ010000136.1, read on the forward strand.
AAGTTCAGGGAAGATTTTACTGGATGTTAATTGATGTAAAACCACATGAAGCCAGACTCCATTAACTCCCTGTTTGTTGAGCCGCTGAAGCAAACCATCCGGAAAAGGGTTGAGATCAGGATGCAATAAGGGATCGCCAAACGGTGCGAAATAGGAATAAATAAAACGTATGGATTCGTCCTTATCTGTTTCTGTGGATGAGCCAGGAACATAGTTTTCATCCATGACAGATAAGTTCTGGATAAATGCAAACCGCTCTTCCTGGGGTTTGTATAATTCTTCACCAAAATTTTCTTCGACGATTCTTTTGATCTCTGCACAACGCTTATCGATCTTCGGGTTTGGTGATATGTATTGTAGGGGCGGGCACTCTGGTTTCATCCCACCAACTTTAACCCAGAGAAAGTCATCGTCTCTCAGGGTTTGATCTAATTGTTCAGCATTCCAATCCAGCAAGGTAAGTATCTGATCGTAGCTGATAAGGTGCCAGTTGCGGCGGATCAATGAGATATACCCTCGTTGTAAAAATTCCGGACCTGGTTTGCGGTGTGGTGGAAGGCCCATAGAAAGGCCGGCTTCACGAACATTTTCTGAAGTTGTTTCCAGTACCATTGCCATACGGTCAAGTGGGACCGATTCCCAGTTACACCAAATAAATGCATGCATTCGCGATGGAAAATGTTGATATAATACTCCAGGAGAAGTATCGTGTATGGCTGTGTAAGCCGGCAGCATACCTGCAATGGAAAAGGACAAAACCAACAGGATACGCATGGAGCAATGTGATTTAGACATTTCCATTAAATTTTGATAAATTTAAAGAATAATACATGTGGAAGACAAAACTTTGGATGAAAACCCAACTATTTCTTCTCCTTGCTTTCCTGTTTATCCAGATTATACCTTTAAGGTCCCAGGATGATGTCACCCTATTTGATTACTGGCAGTATTATTCGGATGCTGATAATGCGCTGTATAAGTATTTTTGTTCAGTCGGGTTTAAGCAGCTGGAAGAAAGGAAAGCTGTTATTGAAAAGCTGCAATCAAAAGAGGACTGGATAAAACGGCAGGAGGATGTACGTGAAAAACTGCTAAAAATAATTGGTCCGTTTCCTGAGAGATCACCACTGAACATCAATGTTACCGGAACCATAAACAGGGAAGGTTACCGGGTTGAAAAGTTGATTTACGAATCCATGCCGGGATACTATGTAACTGCTGCACTTTTTATCCCCGGTAATATTAAGGGCAAGGCCCCTGCCATCCTGAATCCGATAGGGCATAGCACATTGAGTTTTCGAAGGGATATATACCAGCATACCATTATCAATCTGGTGAAAAAAGGATTTATCGTGTTGACTTATGACCAGGTTGGACAGGGTGAACGCCTTCAATATTACGAGGCAACAGCCGGGAAGTCCAGGTTTGGATCCACACAGGAACATTCTTACCCTGGAGCCCAATGTTTTATTTCGGGATATTCCCCGGCAAAATATTTTATCTGGGATGGGATCCGAGGCATTGATGTATTGTTGTCAAGGGATGAAGTTGATCCTGAAAGAATTGGGCTCACCGGACTTTCAGGTGGTGGGACTTCAACGGCTTTCATCGGGGCCATGGATGACCGGATCCTTGCTGCAGCTCCCGAATGTTTTATCACCAATTTCAATTATCTCCTTAAAAGCAGGGGCCCTCAGGATGCTGAACAAAATCTTTTCCAATTCATTTACCAGGGTCTTGATCATCCCGATCTCATAGAAGCCAGGGCTCCCAAGCCAACCTTGATCAGCACTACGACCCGTGACTTTTTCAGCATACAGGGAGCCAGGGAAACATTTGAGGAAGCCGGAAAGGCTTATGCCGTTATGGGAGCGGAGGGCAATTTACAAATGACAGAAGAAGATTATGTTCATGGTTTCACCCGGAAAAACAGGGAAGCCATTTATGCTTTTTTTCAGGAACACCTGGAAAATCCAGGTGATGTAAGGGACCAGGAGGTGGAACCCATACCGCTTGAAGAATTCTGGGTCACTGAAACCGGACAGCTGGCAACTTCCATAGGAGGTGAGACCATTTTTTCCCTGAATAAAAAGATTGTTGAAAAACAGGTGTCGGCACTCGAATCCAAGCGATCCGATATCAATGATCATTTATCCGGTCTTCCCGAATTAGCTTCAGCAATTACAGGATATGAAAGTCCAATGGATTTCGGGCGGGAAATTTTTTCCGGACGTTATGTAAACAGTCATTACAAGCTGGAAAAATACCTGATCCCGGGAAGTGGTGAATATATGATCCCCATGGCTTTATTTGTGCCTTCCGGAAATAATAGAAATGAAGCAATCCTTCTGTTGCATGAAAAGGGAAAAAACCATGCAGCTAACACAGACAGCCTGGCAAAACAGCTGATAGCGAATGGATATACGGTATTGCTGGGAGATCTGCCGGGGATGGGAGAATTGGGACCGGGATACCTGAAGGGGGATGCTTATATCGAAAATATTTCTTATAACCAGTGGTTTGCCGGCATTCTGACAGGCAAGTCAATAGTAGGGTTAAGGGCAGAAGATATTTCAAGAATGGCGCACTTTATTAGAAGCAATCTGCCAGATTGTAATTCCATCTCAGCCATTTCTGTCGGTGTGATCGGAAGTGAACTACTCCATGCAGGGATTTTTGATAGTGGTATTGAAAGAATATGCCTGATAAAGCCCTTTTTAGGTTTTGCTGATATTGCCCTGTCCCATAAATATCTGCCAGGTTATATTCCTTCTACGGTGGCAGGAGCCATAAATCATTATGACCTGGCTGATCTTATGGCCGCGATATGCCCGCGAGAACTGTTGGTCATTAATCCACTTTCGGGAAATGGAACCATGGCGAATGAGATAAAGGCAGGGGAGGGCCTGGCCTTTCCAAAAATTGTATATGCTCAAAAAGGCAGGAGTGATGAATTCAACTTTGTTTGTAGTCAGGAAAAACCACAGGTTATCGAGGAAATAGTAAAATGGTTAAACAAGTAGTAAAAAAATAGATGATGAGATCTCAAATGCTAAAAATGCTTTTTCCGTTTTTGGGTTTATTAATGCTATTTACCGGATTCAATTCACAGGCTGCGGATTATGGTTACAATATCGGCACTGATGACTTATGCGCTGTCTGGTGGGCGGAAGGAACCTATAAAATAATGCACAAGGATCCTGTCCCCGAGGGCAAGCCGGTTCCAATCCAAATTAAGGCAGCGGCAAATGAATTTGAGTCGGTACAGGTGATTGTGCTTCCATATAAAACCATGAGTGGTTTTAAGATAAAAACAGCGGATCTGAGATCTGGGGCAGGTACCATTATTTCCGCAGCACAATTCACGGTCCGGAAGGTAGAATATTTAGAAGTAGTGCGACCAACGGATGATTATGGAAAACCGGGTTGGTACCCGGATCCATTGCCATTACTCAGCGAACCAATAAACCTTCAGACGGGAAAAAACCAAACATTCTTCATCACCGTAAAGATCCCGGCAGATGCGGGTCCCGGGGAATACACCGGCTCAGTGCAACTGGTCGCCGGAGACTGGAGCAGGGACATACCCATTTCTGTGAAAGTCTGGAATTTTGCCATTCCTGAAAGGACCAACATGCGGTCTTCTTTTGGCATGGGCACAGCTATGATCCGGGATTATCATAACCTCGAATCAGATGAAGAACTGAGAGAGGTGACTGATAAATACTACAACATGATGGCTGATTATAAAATTGCCCCCACAGCTCCTTTCAGCCTTTATCCAATGGAAGTACAGATTGATGGACTGGAATGGACGGGTGGTGTTTTTTCCGGTGATGAGGTACACTCAGGAGATAAATCCCTCAAAGTAGTGGACAATGATGTGGAGGCAAATACCGAGGCCTACACCAGTGCATTGATTGAAGTGCAGCATAGCGGAACCTTTGCACTTACCTGGTATACCCGGACCGACAAGCCTGAACAGAAGTATTGCATGATGGTGAAATGCTACGATGCCAGGCAGCAGGAAATGCTTTTTGAAAACAGGATTGAAGAATTCACAGGCCATGGCCAATGGGAGGCCGATACCCTTAAAATCAGGCCGTTCCGAAAAGAAGTCAAATATGTAACTGTACACCTGTTCCCTGTATTCCGTAGTAATTCAGGTAATTATACCGGGACCGCCTGGTTTGACGATATCCGATTCTTCGATATGGATAAGGGTGCAAATCTCTTGCCTCAGGGTGATTTTGAGCTGGATCCGGAAGACCTGAATCTTGATGTTGATTTTACAGATTTTGATAAGGCAGGAGAAAAATACCTGGATGAGCTGGGTTTCAACGCCTATCATTTACCCCTGAAGGGCCTGCCTTCTGGCAATTTCCATGAGCAGAGAAGGGGGGTGTTCGGGGGATTCTCCCAGGGAACAGTAGAATATGATTATTTAATGAAGGTATACCTGACAATGGTCCAGGACCATCTGGAAGAAAAAGGCTGGCTGGGAAGGGAATATGTATACTGGTTTGATGAACCCAACACCGAGAATTACCCTTTTGTCCGCGAGGGAATGGAAATTATTCACCGCTCGGCACCGAAGATCACCCGGTTCATTACCGAACATCAACCTGGTCCGGATATTATGGACATCACTGATATCAGTTGTACTGTGATCGGACGGCTGGATGAAGAAATCATCAAAGACCTGGTGGCACAGGGTACAGAATTCTGGTCATATGTATGCTGTTGTCCCAAGGCACCTTACATGAGCCTGTTTATTGACCACGATGATATCAACATGAGGATGTGGCTCTGGTTATCATATAAATATCATTTGACCGGTATTTTAATATGGTCTGCGAATTACTGGAATTCCACTACAGCCTCACCCACCGGTTTTTGGCAAAATCCGTGGGAAGATCCAATGTCCTATACTGTAGGCTATGGTTTGCCTTATGGAAAACAGGTGGGTTGGGGGAACGGGGATGGCAGGTTTTTCTATCCACCGAACAGGGATCCCGGAGACCGGTCTGCAAAATACCTGGATGGCCCTGTCCCCTGCCTACGGCTGGAAAAGATCCGTGATGGCATTGAGGATTATGAATATCTGCTTTTGCTGGAAAAAGCAGCCAATGAGGATGGTGGGAAACATAAAAAACTTATAAAAGAAGCCCGTAATTTACTTAACTTACCTGCATCACTGGTTACCGGACCTACAGAATATGACAAGGATCCACAATCCCTGATCCAATACCGGAATAAAATCGGAGAACTGCTTAACACTTTATATAAATAAATTAAGTCATGAAAATGAAAAACTTTTCCAGAAGAAAATTCATTGTTAATGCCTCTGTGGGAACAGCCGGTGCCTTACTTGCATCCAGGGTACCCGTTTTCGGAAATTCAAATTATGTGCTGGATGCTGAACTGGCGATCAAGGGAGGTAATCCAGTCCGGACTGATGGCTGGCTGAAATGGCCGGTATGGAATAGGGATGCTGAGGAACCGGTTTTGTCAGTACTCCGTAGTGGAGACTGGTACAGGGCCAGGGGTACCAAAGTTGATGAGTTTGAAAAAGCCTATGCAGAACTTATCGGTGCCAGGCGGGCCCTTGCCACGGCAAGCGGAACAACAGCTTTGGAAACAGCACTTCATGTACTGGGGGTTGATGCAGGTGATGAGGTCATCGTATCTCCATATACCTTTATCGCCACCTACAATGTCGTTTTTAACCAGAAGGCCTTACCTGTATTTGCTGATACCGATCAGGAAACGTTTACCATTAATCCGCACAAAATTGAAGAGAAGATTACGGATAGGACCACAGCCATCCTTCCTGTTCATATCCTCGGTTTGCCCTGTGATATGAATCGTATCAATGCCATTGCAAAGAAAAACAGCCTTGTTGTCATTGAGGATGCCTGCCAGGCATGGCTGGCTGAATACGATGGCAAAAAATGTGGCACATTGGGAGACCTTGGATGTTTCAGTTTCCAGAACTCCAAACATATCCCCTCAGGAGAAGGAGGAGCGGTTACAGGGAACGATGACGATATTATGGACATGTGCTTTTCATATCATAACTGTGGAAGGGCATATG
>CAZXOJ010000137.1:0-10895 GCA_964642325.1 uncultured Bacteroides sp.
CGAATACAGTCAGGGGACCGGGATTGGCAAGTACATCAAGCATTTCTGCGGCAGTTGAGGCTGCCGCCAGGGTCGTATGATCTGGTGATGAAGCTGCAATTTGCAGGATGTTTTTATCAGAATCCTTGTCTACTACACCTGACTGGCCATGGGTGGCAATGGCCTTTTCCGTGCTGGTAGATTCAGTTGTTCCACCTCCTGAACAGGCAGAAATTAGAAATGATACACAAACGATTAAGGAAATGAAGTTCAACTTTTTCATGATTGGATGTTTAGATTAATAGATTGGTATAACATGTTTTATATCATTTTATTGATCATTTCTTACCGGAATTTTTCATAGTAAAAAAAAAAGTATACTTTTATCCTACTAAATTGGTAGGATAAGTGTAAAAATAGATGAAATTCAACACAAAAACAAGATATGGATTAAGAACCATGCTTGAGCTTACCTTACAAGAGGATAGTGAGGAGGGTACACTGCAGAAAGAAATAGCGGAGAACCAGGATGTATCTGTAAAATATCTTGATCATATTATTGCCGACCTGAAGGCTGCTGGATTAATTGTAAATGTTGGTGGTAAAAAAAGTGGTTACAGGTTGAACAAACCCGCTGATGAAATCACCATATATGATATATATGTAGCTTTTGAGAATGAACTTGTCATAATCGATTGCTTGCATATCAATGGTGAATGTCCCAGGAAAGGAACATGTGTACTAAAGGAATACTGGTGTGAATTGAATCAATCCATTAAAACAAGTATGGCATCCCAGAACCTGAAAGAACTTGCCGAAAAACATAAGATTGCAAATAATATTAATTAGCTTTTAATAATTAACCATTTACCAACAAAAATCTAGAACTATGAACTTAAAAAGATTCCGAAACTTGATCGTTTTTTCACTGACCCTGATGCTGATGGCATCTTGTGGAGGTGATAAAAATGGCTCAAAAGGACCATTGGGTGCAGGTGATGCTGCACAGAAAGTATATGTGGCACCCGGAGAATACGATGAATTCTATGCTTTCATGTCCGGCGGATTCAGCGGGCAGGTCAGCGTGTATGGACTACCTTCAGGAAGGCTGTTTAAGGTCATACCCGTATTTTCTGTGGATGCTGAAAAAGCATGGGGTTTCAATGAAGAAACCAAACCCATGCTGGAAACTTCTCATGGATTCCTTCCATGGGATGATTCACATCATCCGGAATTGTCTCAGACAGACGGTATCCCTGATGGTCGTTGGTTGTTTATCAATGCGAATAACACCCCCCGAATCGCCCGGATCGATCTGACGACGTTTGAAACCGTTGAGATTATTGAACTGCCCAACTCTGCCGGGAACCACAGTTCACCATTCACCACTGAAAATACTGAATATGTAGTGGCTGGAACACGTTTTAGTGTACCCGTCCCACAAAAGGACATGGCCATCTCTGAATATGCAGGCAACTACAAAGGAGCCCTTTCATTTGTAAAGATTGCAGATGATGGCAGAATGGATATTGCTTTCCAGATCCTGATGCCGGGCTATAATTACGATCTTGCCCATTCAGGAAAAGGGGAATCTGACGGATGGACATTTTTCACTAGTTACAATACGGAAGAAAGCAATACACTGCTTGAAGTTGAAGCTTCCAAGCATGATAAGGATTTTATTGCAGCTGTGAACTGGAAACTGGCCGAGCAATTCATTGCTGAAGGGAACTATGAAGAAATGAATTCCTCCTACATGAGGAATTATTACGATGAAGGGACACAGATGGCCACTTCGGAAACATTGAACAAGGTGAAAGTACTTAAACCGGAAGATTGCCCGGGACTGGTATATTTTCTTCCCACCCCGAAATCTCCCCATGGAGTGGATGTGGATCCCACCGGGGAATACATTGTCGGGAACGGGAAGCTTTCAGCAGATCTTACAGTTCACTCGTTCACCAAGATGAAAGCTGCCATTGAGAATGAAGATTTCGAAGATGAGAAATACGGTATACCTGTACTGAATTTTGATGCCACCCTGGCCGGAGTTGTGAAAAGCACGGGACTCGGACCATTGCATACCGAATTTGATAACAATGGGAATGCCTACACTACATTCTTCATTAGCTCTGAGGTGATCAAGTGGAAGGTAGGTACCTGGGAGGTACTTGACAGGGCCCCAACCTACTACTCTGTAGGACACCTTATGGTACCTGGCGGAGATTCAAGGCAGCCCTGGGGAAAGTACCTGGTGGCTTTGAACAAAATTACCAAGGACAGGTATCTTCCCACCGGACCGGAATTGAACCAGTCCGCCCAGTTGTTCGATATCTCAGGTGACAAGATGCAGTTGATTCTTGACTTCCCTACTGTTGGGGAGCCACACTATGCTCAGGGAATTCCAGCTGAAGTAATCATGAACAATTCAAAGCAATTGTATAAACTCGAGGAGAACCATCACCCTCATGCGATCATGTCTGAAGAGGATACCAAGGTAGTCAGGGAAGGAAATGTAGTGCGTATATATATGACCACCATTCGCTCGCATTTTGCCCCGGATAATATTGAAGGAATCAAAGTGGGAGATGAGGTGTATTTCCATATTACCAATCTCGAACAAGATTTTGATGTACCTCATGGATTTGCTGTAATGGGTATGCAGAATTCTGAATTGCTGATCATGCCTGGTCAGACAGAGACGCTGCTGTGGAAGCCCTTGTTTGAGGGGGTCATTCCGTTTTATTGTACAGATTTCTGTTCTGCGCTACACCAGGAAATGCAGGGCTATATACGGGTCTCAGCGAGAGGCTCGAGTCCCGAAATGAAGTGGAACGTAGGAAACTATGAATAATAATATTTTTCCGGACAGGTCCCGCAATAAATTGTTATTGGGTTATCAAGAATTTTCATGCGGGACCTGTTTCGGAAATTTTCTCTTCCAGGTCAGAAAATAGCTAAAACAGATTCATGAAATCAAAGACTAGAATATTCATGCTGGCTGCAGCAGTTGCGCTTCCATTGATGTTTGTCTTTCCCATCTGGAAGATAACACTTGAAGCCCCCCAGTATCCCAAGGGTTTGGGTATGTATATCTGGGTAAATAAGATCACAGGTTCTGAACCGAACACATTGCAGAATATCAATATTATGAACCACTATATTGGCATGAAGGCAATTGAGCCGGAATCCATCCCTGAATTAAGATACATGCCTTACATTATTTTAGCCCTGACAGGACTGGCACTACTTTTTGTTTTTCTGAACAAGTGGCAGTTGAACCTGGTCTGGTTTATTCTGATTGCGGCGGCGGCTACTTTAGCATTGTATGATTTTTATTTATGGGAATATGATTACGGTCATAATCTGGATTCTTCGGCTGCCATTAAAATTGAGGGCATGGCTTACCAGCCGCCGTTAATCGGGAAGAAACAGATACTGAATTTTTTAGCCATTTCTTTGCCCAGAATGGGATCACTCTTCCTGGCATTATCCATTCTATGTGGTGGCCTGTCTGTTTACTTTGGAATGAAAAGCAGACGTACTACTGGATGATAAAGATCAATGCCATAGTATTAATAGTGATTTTTGGATTCATGCTTGTGAAGCCAGCTATCCCGTTTTTGGAATACCTGGCACGAAAGGATTACATTATTGAAAACTTTTGCATCAACAGGAATAAAAAGGCAATGAAATGCAACGGGAAATGTCATCTGAAGGAGCAGGTTAGGAAAGAAGTCTCACAGCCTTTAGATAAGAATGAACCTGTTCCGCCCCAGAACGATAGAAATGAAGGGACAGATTACCTGATGGGTCAGAAACTGACAGACAAGCCACATCAATTTCAGGCATTATTAAGGACAATTTATTCAATGGATTATACATTTCAGTACATCCCGACCATTTTTCATCCACCAATGTTAGGTTAATCTCCTGATCCTTAAAGAAATAACTTAGCATTGTTAATTGGCAAAGATGAAAAAAGTATGTACAAAAATGTAATCTTATATGGTTTACTATATGCAATATCACTAACGTTAATCTCTTGTGAGAAATCAGATAATCAGGGAGATCAGAATGGAGACCTGGTATTAATATCATCCGGGATTTCTACTGATCAATCGTTTAAGGTTGAATTATATGCACTGGATACCCTGTTTGAGGGATATAACAAATTGTTTTTATTAATTACAAACCAGGTAAGCAACCATACCCTGAGTGAAGCGGAACTGAAACTTAAGCCTATGATGGATATGATAACCATGAAACATTCGGCACCTTTTGAAAATCCGGCTGGTGTAACAAACGCCGAAGGATATTTTGAAGGGGCAGTGGTTTTTATCATGCCCAGCACTGCGGACATGGGGTGGACACTGGAGGTCAACATCAAGACTGGTGATTACGAGGGATCAGCCAATATCATTATCCCTGTTGTAAAGAGCCTGGAAGAACCCAGGAAGATCAATGTGATATCGGCCATTGATGAAACTAAATATTTTGTATCCATTGTCGAACCCGTCAAGCCCATGGTAGGGATCAATACCTGTGAATTTACCATCCATTATAAAGAAAGCATGATGAGCTTTCCCCCTGCCGAGGATATTACCTTGGAAATTGAACCTGAAATGCCATCCATGGACCATGGTTCACCCAATAATGAACATCCAACTCATACAGGGGACGGACACTATGTTGGAAAATTGAACTTCACCATGACCGGATGGTGGCGGGTTCATATTACTTTAAAGAAGGGCAATGAAATCATCACTGATGATGCCCATATGGATATTACCCTGCAATAATAGATAGTCAATGAGGAACCAAGTTTGGATCATATACTTTGTCTGTCTTACCAGCACTGCTTTCTCCCAGGAGAAAAGTTTTACGGTATTTGATACCATTCAACTTGAAGAGATCACGATCACAGAAACGGTTCCTTTGAATAACCGTACCGTCCTCGATCTATACCAGTCCAGCAGGTTCTCTTCAATCGATAAGATCAATGCCAGGCTGGATGGAATATCCCTTATCAGGAGAGGGGCCTATGCCATGGAACCTCAGATGCATGGATTCTCTGGCGGACAGATAAACATCACCATCGACGGTATGAAGATGTTTGGTGCCTGCACTGATAGAATGGACCCGGTAACATCTTACATTGAACCGGACAACCTGGAAAGTTTGAAGATCACCCACGGTACTGCTGGCAATCGTCATGGATCTGCCGTGGGTGGTTCATTTGACATGTTGCTGAAGGGACCTGAGACCAGCCCTGACCGTGAATTTTCGATTGTGGCCGGGACGGGTTATGAAACGGTTTCACAGGGGATCAATGCGAGCGGGGCCCTTGAAATCAACCGGGAAAAATGGGCTTTCAGGTCCAGTGCCACCTACAGGAAGCATGCCAGTTATACAGATGGTAATGGGGAACATGTTCCTCACTCACAATACGAGAAGATCAATCTGCACTCAGTCCTGAAAGTGGAATTTGATCATGATAATATCCTAAGGATGGATTTCCTGCTGGATGATGCATTCGATGTAGGATACCCTGCTTTGCCAATGGATGTTGGCAGAGCAAAAGCCAGGATATATTCCCTTCAATATGAGAAATACACGGGAAAAGGGATGGTTCAGCAATTCAAGGCCAAATTATATTATAATTCAGTATTTCACCTGATGGATGATTCTCGCAGGGATAGTACTTTCTTCCTGGATGATGAACCAGGCGGGACCATGGACACTGTATATATGAGAATGGATATGCCTGGATGGAGTGATACCTGGGGTGGTTTTCTGGAGACTGAGATTGCCTTGAATGAAAACAATCATTTATACCTTAAAGTAGATGATTACCTGAACTTTTCCAGGGCAAATATGACCATGTATATGAACCAGCCGGGTTATCCTGGTGAACCACCCATGTACGCTGAAACATGGCCTGACATGTACAGGAATGTCGTGGGTGTTTATGCCAGGAATACAAGTTATCTGAACCAATCCTTGAATCTTATATTAGATGCTAGGATTGAAAATAGCATATCCCGGGTAACATCTGAAACCGGCTGGCGCCAGTTTTCCATCTTTGGATATGATATAAACAGGCCTTATGTTGAATTCCCAAAGAGCGTGAATATGAATCTGAATTACAGGAAAGGCAGGTTCGGTGTTGACGGCGGACTGGGTTATGCTGAGAGGCTTCCAACGAATAGTGAACAATTCGGATTTTTCCTTTACAATGCCCTGGATGGTTATGATTACCTGGGCAATCCGGATTTACGGATGGAAAGCTCCAGGCATATACGGGCCAACCTCCATTATTCCCAACCGGCTTTTAAGGTTACTTTACGCAACCAGTTTAGTAAGGTCAAAAATTATATTCTGGGCAGGATAGATCCTGACATTCCGCCAATGAATCTTTACGCATCGGGATTAAAAAGATACCAGAATATATCTCATGCTTTCCTCTATGGAGCCAGTCTGCAGCTACAATGGACCCCCGTTGAGGACCTGAAGCTTTATTCCCTTTTCAAATATACCTTTGCCAGGACGCATGAGGGAGAACCTTTGCCACTGATCCCCCCATTTAAAAATATGAGCATATTCAGGTACCAGAAGAAGTCGTTCTCAGTGCAGGCAGAAGGGGAGTTCTCATCCGCCCAATACAGGATATCACCAACTTTCGGTGAAACCCCTACCGATGCTTTCGCAATATTCCACCTCCGGGCATCCTGGTCATGGGCGCTGTCAAAATACCTGCTGGAAATGAGTTCAGGAGTGGAGAATATTTTTGATAAAGCCTATAGTGAGCACCTGGATTGGGGACAATATTTAAGACCCGGCAGGAATTTTTATATCCATCTAAGTTTGAGAATTTGAAAATAGAAGAAGGCAATACTAAAAAGATCAGGAACACTTTGATATTCCTGGGTTTGTTACTAGGCTCCTGCCAGGTGAGTGAAAGGCCCATTGAATATGGTGCTGATGAATGTGAGTATTGCAAGATGATGATCATGGATCAGCGGTACGGTTCTGAACTGGTAACTGAGAAGGGGAAGGTCTACACCTTTGATGCCGCTGAATGCCTGATTGAGTATCTGCATTACCATGAAGAGATGGCTGATGCGGCGAAGTTCTTGCTGGTAACTCCCTATACAGACCCCAATCACCTGATCGACGCGAAGGGTGCTACCTATCTTGTCAGCGGAAAAATGCCCAGTCCCATGGGAGCCTATCTCACAGCCTTCACCGGCCGGAAGGAGGCTACTGCGTTTCAGTCCACCAATGGCGGTGTTTTGTATTCCTGGGAAGAAATTTACAAGGATTTTAAATCGATCAGATTAAAAGCCATAGAAGAATTTGAATAAGCTCATCATCATATCGGCTTTAATCATGGTCTGCATAACAGGGAATGCAGCAGTGCTGGAAGTTGGCAGGGGTAAGCCGTATGGATCCATAACGGAGGCTATTGCTTCAGCGGAAGCCAGGGATACACTGCTGATATTTCAGGGAATCTACCGGGAAGGTAGCATTGAAATCAGGAAGCCATTGACTTTGATTGGCGTTAACGACCCCATCCTGGATGGAGAAAATGAATACGAGATAATACGGGTCTGGGTTGATAGTGTGGTTATCAGGGGATTGACAATCAAAGATGTAGGAGTTAGCTATGTGGAGGACCGTTCTGCCATCCGTCTGATCAGGAGCAAACATTGCATCATTGAATCTAACCGATTGATGGACGCTTTTTTTGGCATATACCTCGAACGTTGCCAGGATTGCATCATCAGGAACAACCGGATGCTGGGAAATGCTGAACATGAAATGAATTCCGGGAATGCCATTCATTTATGGTATTGTAAGAATATTGTCATCACCGGAAATCATGCGGAAGGTCACCGGGATGGGATCTACCTCGAATTTGTCGATAGCAGTATTGTGGAAAACAATATCGTGGTGGATAATTTAAGGTATGGGCTTCATTTTATGTTTTCCGATAACGACCAGTACCTGGGAAACCGGTTTGAATCTAACGGTGCCGGAGTAGCTGTCATGTTCTCGAAATATATCCGGATGGAGGATAATGATTTCATTAATAACTGGGGAAGTGCATCATATGGTCTCCTGCTGAAGGATATCACCGACAGCGATATCAGGTTCAACCGTTTCCAGCACAATACAACAGGAATATATGGTGAAGGGGTAAGCCGCACCATCCTTATGAACAATGATTTCACCAGGAACGGATGGGCATTGAATATCCTTGGCAGCTGTGCGGATATTACCGTTCGGAATAATAACTTTCTGTACAATACCTTTGATGTATCCACAAATAGTAGCAGAAATTACAATGATTATAATGGGAATTTCTGGAGCGATAACACGGCAGGATACGACATTGACAGGGACGGAGTATCTGATGTACCCTACCGTCCGGTTAAACTTTTCTCCTACATGGTAGGAAATATGCAATCGACTACCATTTTAATGAGGAGTCTGCTTGTTGATTTAATCAACCATGCTGAAAAGATAGCCCCGGTTATCACACCTCATAACCTGCTGGATGAGGAACCAATGATGAAGAAGATCAACCATGATAGAGATCAGGGGATTGAATAAATACTATAACAGGAATCACATCCTGAAAGATATCAGCCTGGATATCAAGGAGCCGGGGATCTATGCTGTCCTCGGACCCAATGGTTCAGGTAAAACCACCCTCTTGAAATCCATCATCGGCCTGGTGCTTCCAAAAGAGGGGGAGGTCAGGGTTAATGAGACTCGGGTCCAGGATACACATCTGTATCGGAAGGATATATCCTACCTGCCCCAGATTGCCAGATTTCCGGACAACTTGAGGGTTTATGAACTGATCCGGCTGATCAAGGATATCCGAAACCAGGACGGGGATGAGAGGCCTTTGATAGATTTATTCCAGCTGCAGCCTGAGATGAAAAAAAGACTGGGAAATCTTTCCGGGGGAACCAGGCAGAAGGTTAATATGGTGCTGGGTTTTCTCTTTGATACGCCAATCATTATACTCGATGAACCAACTGTCAGCCTTGATCCGGTTGCCCTGGCCAAATTCAAGACCCTTATTTCAGAAAAGAAAAAGCAGGGGAAGATCATTTTGTACACCACACATATTATGAGCCTTGTGGAGGAATTTTCAGACCGTATTATATTATTAATGGAAGGCAGGATCATATTCAAAGGAAGACTAGCGGAAATATTGACTGAATCAGGCAGGGATACCTTGGAAAATGCAATCGCCTATCTGGTAGACAAAAACGGGAATGATAAAGTTTATTAGATACAGCTTTTTTGACCTGATACGAAGTTATTGGACGATAATCTATTTCGTCTTTTTCATCGTCGTCAGCACTGCGATCCTGTATTTCAGTGCTGATCTAACCAAATCGATCGTAAGCATGATGAATATCGTCATTGTACTGATACCCCTGGTTTCCATCATTTTCGGAACGATCTATTATTATAATTCAAGGGAATTTACAGAACTATTACTGGCCCAACCCGTGAGGAGAAGATCATTGATCCTGGGGCAGTATACAGGGCTGGCACTTTCCCTGTCATTGAGCTTCCTGGCGGGCGTATCCATTCCATTTTTGCTACACGGGATACTGGTTTCAGACCACCTTGGTGATTTTCTGCTGATCTTGCTGGCAGGGACCTGTCTGAGTTTCAGTATGTCTGCCATAGCCTATATGACGGCATTGAGGCATGAAAACAAGATCCTGGGATTCGGTATAGCCCTTTTTATATGGTTCTTTCTGGCCGTTCTTTTTGATGCATTGATACTGGTTCTACTGGTTCTTTTTAAGGAGTACCCGACAGATTCACTGGCCATCATCCTGACCCTGTTGAATCCCATTGATCTTTCCAGGGTGACCATCATGCTGGGACTCGACATTTCCGCCATGATGGGCTATACAGGAGCGGTATTTTTGAAATTTTTCGGCACTGCGAGGGGCATACCGGTATCTGTATTCAGCATGCTTTGCTGGATAGTGATCCCGGCCTTTGCCATGGTCAGGATTGCCCGAAAGAAGGATTTTTAACTTAAGCTGATACAAATCAATTGCTATGAGATATTCAAAAAGCATACTAAGAGCCGCAGCATTCATCCTGCTGTGGCAGATGCCTGTCAGTCAGGGTATAGCCCAGGACAACAGGGATGACTCGGGACTTCAATCCGCCGGTGAAAAGATATATATGCGGAATGCGAATGCAGACGGAAAAACCTGTGCTGACTGCCATTATTTTGTAGAGACCGATACCCTTAACTGGAATCCCTCGGCCCAGGACCTGGCATCCCGGTCCGGGCTATACATGGCCGAAGGCATTGGGGAATATTTCGATGTACCGGAAGGAGATGTCATGAAGGAAGCCCATTCTGGCGTATCATTAACGAATGATGAGCAAAATGAGGTTATCGCTTATATGGCTGGATTGGACAAATCTCCTGCTGTAACGGCTAAATCCTTTAAATGGAGATTGTGGGTCTTTGTCGGGATGTTTGTGTTTCTTATCCTGCTCAGGGTAGAAAAAAGAAAGTTGCGAAAAGTGCCGAGGACAGTCCGTCGGATGCTGGTACCAATCGCATGGGCAGTAGTACTGGTAATCATGGTTCAGGATGCTGTCGGGTTCAATCGTTCACAGCATTATGCTCCTGTACAGCCTATCAAATTTTCTCATGCCATACATTCTACGGATAATCAAATCGATTGCAATCTCTGTCATTCCGGAGTATTGAAAGGCAAAAATGCAGGGATCCCACCTATCAGCCTCTGTATGAATTGCCATAAACATGTAGAAGAGGGAACACGTACTGGCTTTTTCGAGATCCGGAAGATCCGGCAGGCTGCCGAAGACAGCATTCCTATCCGGTGGGTACG
>CAZXOJ010000138.1:0-10805 GCA_964642325.1 uncultured Bacteroides sp.
CGCAGGTAAATCCCATTTTCCTTACACCATTTGTAAAAATCAGAAATGATCTTCCACTGGTTGAACTGGGAGTCTCCAAGTCCCACGTGCCCCGGATGATCTTCAGATGCACAAATGTCGCCCGGATAATTGCCATCATGGGTAAATGTCATAAATCCTGTTTCCGAAAACATCTTATACATTTTCCTGAAGTATTCCTGTCCCCACTCACTTCCCAGGCATGGCGAATTCCCAAAGGTGGCAAAACCACCTCTTCTCCCTGTTTTCGGGTTAATTACATCATCTTTTTCGCTGATACTTCTTGAGGCCAGCAATGAATAGGTCCCAATTTTAATTCCTTTGCTATCAGCATATTCGGCGTATTTTTTCATTTGCTGATAATTCTCTTCACTCTCATCCTCAGGATTGAATCCACTGCCAAAAGAGAAATTCAGCATTTCATAACCAAGCTCTGCACACTGGTTAACACCAGTTGTAAAATCATCCCACTCAGACCGGGTTATATGGAACATCATGGGATTTTCAGTGATCCAGGGAGCAATCGTCCGGTACATTTTCCTCAGTGCAAGACCATTTCTCTCCTTATCATAGGAATCGTATGGAAGCAAGAATGTCCTTATTGATTCCAGCGATTCACCGGGTTTAAGCTGCTGATGGTATCCGTGATCAGGATAGATCTTCATTGTATTAGGAATATCCTGAACCCAGGAAATCTGGGTCACGTAATCCTGATCTGCCTCCCAATGAACTGTTTGGTGATTGGCCACAGCCACCCGGCCGGCAGAAAATGCATAGTCTGTTTCAAAATGAATATTGGGTTTGACCTTAAGATCATCTCTGTCACGATACCCACCATAGGGATCATGGTCGGTGACACCAAGGTATTCTGAAATTATGTTTTCAACCAGTACAGGTGTTTTCGATTCATTATGGATAGCCAACCATTTCGACATGACCGGTATTCCATCATACAACTCATAGTTCACCGAAATCACTAAATTCCTCAGGGCATTTAATCTATCGTTCAATTGAGCGAGTGCATCTGCATCAAGCCTGGTGTAGGCGGCAAATTTATTTATTTTAAGACGTACCAGGTCGCCTACAAATTCATGGTCCATACCTCCGGCATTTTTGCCCAGTTTCCCAATCCTTACGGCCAATGGATCTTCAACTTGCCGGCCTAGGTCAATAAACTCATAGGTTTTCCATACACCATCTTTGGGTTTTGCTTCACAATACACCCTCCTTCCATCAATCCTCATGCGCAATACCCATGTTTTGCTGAAATCAACATTGTCTTTTCCTCCGGCCCTTGTATTCTCTTTTTCTCCATCAAATACGGTAAATCTCCAGGCTCCATTATTCTTTGCACCTGATTCATTGCCTGGCCGCATATTAAATTTTATGGTTCGGCCTTCCCATAACAATGCGATCCCCGGGCCCCACTGTCCGCTCATATCTGTACCTGCGTCGATGGACGTTTCCACCAGGCCAACACCTTCAGGTAATGCATATTCGGCATAAACGGCAGTATTATTGGGAGTGTATATCTCTCCCGGTTTTCCTTCATTTATAAATGAACTTCTTTCATGCGATGGACTTGTCCTGACTTTCCATACCGATGATAGAGATGTGAAATCGTCATGGTATATTTCCAAACGGCCAACATTACTTTCGTTGGATATGGCCAGGAGATCCTCCGATGAGAGGTCTCCCAATTTGTAATCCATCTGTAATTTAATCCCTTTTGGAGGCCACTCGGTACCCGGAGCATGATGCCGGACCTCCTTCCATTCAAATCGTTTTTCAGGTTCAGATACCTTAAAGCCAGAGAACTTGAATGACAGAGGATCTGCCACCAGTCCATCAATCCAATCCGGATACAGGAATGCCAGGTTTGGCTGTCCGGTCAATCCTCCTACATTAATCGTGAATCCATTTATAGTCACTACTGCTTCTGGCTTCACTGCCCTGACCAGTTCTTGCTGGTTTTTAAGGATTTTCAGGCTGGTGGTGGCTGCATTAGGTGAAAGCCTGAAAGTACGTGAGATTAATCCGTTGGAAAGGATCAATTCATTGTTCTTATCATTTCTAAAAACATCAGCCTTTTCAGTAAGATTCTCAATCAAATAATCCTGTTGAACTCCATTGACATATGCTCCGTTTACTACAGGCAATTCCCCAAGATCTTTGATAGCGTTTTGAGAAAAACCTCCATGGATATTAAACAACACCAGGATGGGTAATATAAATATCGTCCACCTATGAATTTCTAATTTGTGCATCATTCCTGTTATTTTTTCGTCAAAACGATTCCCTCTATTTGCAAGCCATTAATGCCAGAGATCTTTATCAAACTTTCTTTACTTATTTCAATCTCTGCAGAAAAACCATTCTCTGATTTTTTATTTGTAATGGTTTGCTCATGATCACTATCTACCTGTTTCAATGTCAATTTTTCTACATCCTGATCACCAGATAGGTTAATATCCAACTGGTAAACCCCATCTGGCAAAAGCTGTCTATGCATGGTAACCAGTGGAAATTCCAATTCATCTCCAAGTACAAGGGCTGTCTTTCCTCCCTCGTCAACAAATTGATATTCCTTCATTTCCCGCTCCCATAGACATCTCCACCAGTTGCTTTCTTCATCAATAAAATAGGTAAAATGTCCGGGTGCCTGGGCTAATGAATCATGCTGGGTTGGCGAAAACATAAATCGAACTGCACGCATGCCAAGACGTTGCTCCAGGTTGTAAAAATCTGCCAGCCAACGGGTATTCATTGAAAAAACCATGGCTTTTTCTCCTGCCGTAAATTCAATGCTTTCAATGGCCTGAACATATTTTTGAATCGTATTTTCCGGGTCTGCATTCGTCAGGATTTTAATAGCTTCATCAGTTTTACCCTCCGCTGCAAGATCAAATGTTTCTTGAAACAGGATCTGGTCTTTAAAAAATGACAGATAGAATTCCTCCATTTGCTTCTGATAAGCCAGCATCTTATTCTCATCGATTCCAGGCAAAGCACTTATTTGTTCTAAACGCTGAAGGGTTTTTTCCTTCATTTCCTCCCATGATTCCAATCCATGACCTAATTTCTGTTTACCCTGATCAATGAAATGATCAGAGGTTTCCCTGCCAAACATCGGACCAGCTGTCAACCAGGTGTAGTAATAATCAGATAGCTGATCATCCTGCTTTCCAAACAGGTCTGTTACGTATTTGTCAACTGTATTTTTCAATGGTTCATTAACTGTACTTTTCCAAACCTGTCTTGCAGAACTGGTGAAATACAGATCCAGGGGCCTGGTAGTCCAGTGAATAATTCCAAATCCCTTTGAATTCCTTTCCTCCAGCATGTCACTGAGATTTTCCCAGGGAGTATAGGGCCTGCCGATATAGCGATGGTCATCATGATGTGCCCAGATAATGGGATACACATCCCTGTTGGCACCTGCTTTGGCCAAAGTTGCTTTCGCTTCTGGCTGATCAAATACCACCTGCCAGTCCAACGGCAACAGTGCTACATCCTTTGGGAAAAACAAATCAGCATATTTTACATAATGAAACTGCCATGAGCCACTGCTAATTTCCAGATCCGGCTTTATAGATTCTCTGGCTTTCAGCAGGGCCTTCACAACTTTGCTATAGGCAAACATCCCGGAAGCCTGAAGGTCATTGGTAATTTCCGGGTGGTCTTTCAAAATACCCAGGTACTCCTTTTTCCAATGATCCGGCAGTTTCTCATAAGGAAAATTCATCCATATGGTACCCAATCCGGGCTGCATGCTTGGCCTGCGGTGCCAGACTGAAAGCTGGTCAATCTCTGGATACATTTCAAGCAAAGACCGCAATACCTGCTCATAGTACGCAAAACCATCGGGATGCTCCGGGTTAGGTGTCAGGTGGCCATTCCCTAATTCAAATACAGCTTCCGCGGGCAATTTCTCAATAATATTTCGTGGATTGGCCATCCATGTATCAAAATCCAGTGCAAAGATCACTTTGGTCCCACGTTCCTCTGCATATCTAAAAACCTGCTGCATCATTGCTGTCGCGGCTTTTTCCTTATTTTCTTCAGTAGCCATAGAGGCCTCTGCCCCATAGACCGGACCATCGAAAATCCCCCCACCGGCCATGCGCCGGACATCATTGACATGCTGATTTCCCCAGTCCCGCCCGGAACTGGAATTATTTAAATATCCTGTCGCTTTCTTTTCACCTAAATATTCAAAGCTGAACATTGGGTTGTTACCATATGCATGCACCATGATCCCATTATAGCGCATCTTATTAGCCTGGTCAATCCATAATTGCCAATCCGGTAAATTCCATCCTGTACATCCACTAAGAAAATTATGCCAGTTAAAAACGAAGCGGTCACCTGTCACGGGTTCATCTTCCATTTCCCAACCCTTAAAGCCTGTCCATTTTTTGGGTTTCGACAATACATCACCAGAAATATAAAATCCATATCCCAGCTTTTCAAGTAAAGCGTAGGTACCATTGAGCAAGCCACGTTCATCAGGTGCAACGATGATTATTTTTCCCTTATCATTCACTATTTTAAAGCTTTCTTGCTTTTCAGGCAGATCACTAATTACAATTCCATTTTCTGCTATTTGCGATGATAAGCGGAATTGAATATCTGCATTCCCTCCATCATCAATCAAGGAAAAATCAGCATTTTTATATAACTGATCCAGGTATTTCACCATTTCTGCAGCCGAATGTGCACCAACCCTGGTATTGGATAGATCTGAAACCTGAACGCTTGGTGTACTGCAGGAATAAAAAATCAAACCGATCAATAAAAGATGTAAAAATTTCATGGACTACTTATTTTAGAATAAAACTTGCGGGAGCGAATTTCCCCAGCTCAAAACTTAGCTTACCTCCTATCACGGGGATATGATCACCCATCTTTTCTCCACGTAAATTGACAGGTTGAGCAGTGCTAACCCTTAAATCGGGAGGTAAAGTGATGGATAGTTTTCCTGAATTTCCAGCCTTTTCCCACACCCTGATTAATGTTTCTTTTTCACTATTGGAATTTATACTGAATGCAGTTACTACAACACCTTTTCTTGAACATGCAATACCTTCCTGTTCTGCCGGAATACTTCCTCCCTTTCCTTTTGCCATTGATACTAAAAGTGGAGTCCTTGCCTCAAGTGATGCTGTCAGGAACCTGGCCTCAATATCTTTCTTTTCGTCGAAAGTCCATAGCCTCACACGTGAACTCCAGTTTCCCGGATACCAGTAGCGAAAATTGGTATTCCACATATTATTGTAGAGGTTCAGGTAAATGGTAGGATTTTGGGGGACAAAGTCTCTAGAAAACTTCCACATCCCCGGCTTCCCAAGGCTAACCAATGGGTGGTCCAGCGGACAAACAGCAACTCCCGAGCCATCGGAACCAGTGATAATAACTCCTGAACCGACCGAATACAAATGCCTGTTGGCTCCCTCCATAATGTCGGTTGCCGGATTAATTGTCCCCAACGCCCTACCTATCTTAAAAGCAGGATCTTGAATATTGAATGGTAAACACAACCAATCAGCTTCTGGCCAGTTATCTTTTCCCTTGTCCTTAACCATACATTCTATATCCACATAAGGCATCCCTTTTTCTATCCGAACATGCAATTCTATTGCAGGTAAATGATTGATTATATCTCCCGGCATTTTAAGTACAGCGGTTTGAATTAAGCTGCCACGGGTAATACTAAGTGAACCGTTTACAGGAGACGCTGCACGGTATGGCACTATGCTATCCGAAATCATACCGGGTTTATTAATGCCGGGATGGGGCCAATCCTCATCCTCGGGCAAATTGAAGCATCCCAGGGCTCGCTTATTTTGATAACTTAGCGTATAGTCAAGACACTGCTCATAAGTAAAACGCTCATTCATATATTGCCCCAATCCTTCAGTGGCGCTTGAGTTAACCCATTCTTTGCCAGACCTTTTATCGATAAGGGATTTAATCACTCCCCGGACAGGGTCAAAACTTATTTTATAATATTCATTTTCAATGGCATTTGACGCCTCAATTGAATTTTCTGGAACTGCGGCATCTTTTAAAGGGAAAGTCTTGTATCCGTTCGCCGGTATATTTTCTGCATGGAAATAGCTACCCCTTGAACCTGGGATTTCAACCATTCCCGACCTGGTCCATGGTAATGGATTGTACACAACCATTCGTTCTCCATCATAATTAACTCCTTGAGCCAGCGCCGCCAGGTCTGATTCTATACGTGCAGAAATCAAGGAGTCTGCCCTGCGAACATAGTTCGTTTTGTCTTCCCAGGAATCTTCCAGATTTTGGTATTCATCATCCGCTTGCTGATAAAAATCATTACCGTATACCTTTACGTTTTGAGCAATGCCCCATGTATGTTCGGCATATAACATCATTTGTTCATTTGCCTTACTAAATGTTCCAGTGGCATCATCAACTGGTAAATTCCAGATTTGTAATTGTGTGTTCAATGCTTCTGCTGCCGGAGATAAAGGTTGAAGATTTCGATACGCTTTCATTCCACCAGGATCACTCATCACGCCATGGATCCAGGTATCAGGAGCTTCTTTTTTAATCACGGGCAGCTCCGCTCCCGATTCAATTATGGCATCTGCAAAATCCTGCATACGTCCCATTCTCACTTTTACTCCCGGCATTTTTTCAGCCACCTCATCAAAAAGCGGTTGCAAAGCATCAGCCTGGGGTGGTCCTGAATTATCCGGTGTTACAAGGACTGCCAGCCATGTTTTATGAGGCCATCCCTTTGGTGGCAGGAAGTTTGTACCAATTACGCCCGGGTGGTCATCACCAGTATTACCTCCCCATCCCTCGGGCCATAAAGCTGTACAAGTTCCATAGATTGAGGAATAGAATGTCAGCACCCTCGAACCGTCAGGACCTTCCCACCAGAATAATCCCGGGTAATCTACCGGGCCTGAAGGCCAGTTGCAGCCAATATGAATAAATCTTACCCCTGAATTTGCCAGGCCGGTAGCCAGGGAATTGCTGTGTGATGGCACATCTGTAACCTTAGCGTCATACGACAAAGGCAGTTCATATTTCTGTGAAACGTAGGATGAATATTGTGTGCCGCGCGCGAATTCTTCAGGACTCATAATGTCAGAATGGGAAGTAAAAGGAAGTGAGTGGGCAACAAACCGGCCCGACCTAAAGGCTTCCTCCAGTTTTTGTTTTCGTTCCGTTGTCTGACCATCCCAGTCTTCCAGAACTTTGCTCATAACCCAGGCCGGGGCTGTCCATACAAATTGTTGTTCGGGTGGTAAGTCTTCTGAATCTTCCATAATAGCCAATGCTTTGTCTATCATGGTTGTACGGTAATATGAAATGAGTTCATCCACCCGGTGAGTATAGCCAATATCAAAATGTGTTTTACACACTACAATTATCTCCTCAACTTTTGATAGCTCTTCTTCCGGGTAGGTAATATTTGCATTCTGAGCATAAGATACATGTGCAATCAGGTTCAGGAGCATGACTAATATTCCCGTATTTTTTACCATTTGAGTCCCCTGTAATTATTTTCGTTGCTCCTATTGGAATTTAAGGTGATAAAAAACATTAATATCTGGCTATTCAAAAGACAAGTGCTTCGAAAAGAAAGGAAGAGTTTTGGTCTGGATGCGTTCCCCAATACGGTTAACATGGTTACCTTCATAACTTTCGTACAGGTGGGGAATATGAAACTTTTCAAACAATTCATGAAGATTCTTAGTAGAACCGCTGATTCCCTGGTCCTGTAGTCCGGCATCCATGGCAATGGCTTTTAGTTTTTTAAGGTTGGGAATATATTGTTCAATGGTATTAAGTGTCCGGTTAGCCGTAAATTTGGCAATGATGTCGGGACGCTCTTTACCATTGGCAAACGGTAAATCGAGATATAAAGGAGGCTTATCAGGATTTGGAGCCCAGGCAGCTGCAGATGCCAGGATGGCCTTTGCACCAAAGGAAGCCTCCTCCAGTTCCTCAAACGAAGCAATGGCTTCAACTTTTTCCATGAACAACAGATTGGAGCGATTTGTACCCTCCATGCAACATGCACTCAAGAGATAAATGACAGAATAAACATCGGGATATTTCATGCCCAGGCGTATGGTTCCATATCCACCCATCGAATGGCCGGCTAATCCGCGGCTTTGAACGTCAGAAATGGTTCGATAATTGGCATCTATATAATCTACCAGTTCTTTCGTGATGAAAGTTTCCCAATCACCAATGGTGACAGAACTCGAGTACATACTTCCCTTAAAACGATTATGAGCATTTGGCATAACAATGATCATCTCTTTTGTCTGCCCATCTTCAAGCGCTGCGTTGATTACTTCGTATAGGTTGATCCAGTGCTCTTCCCACCCAAACCATTTACTTTCACTGTCGGTAAACCCATGCAACATATAAACAACCGGATAATGCCGATTGGGCTCATCCTGGTAGGATGGCGGCAAGTAAACCGAAACATCCCGTTCGGCAGGGTCATTGACCAGGTTACCTTCGAGGGCATGGCTATAGACTTTGATGCGTTCTTTGGTGCCCAATTGTGCCTGTGCCATCATGCTTATTATGGCAAGGAGGGTACTCAGCAGAAATGACGCTTTGTTCATGATGATGATATTGCCTGGGTATTACCTATTGTTTTATAACCTTCATATACCCTGTCCCTTCACTGCTGTTAATTCTAAGATGGTAAAGTCCACTTTCCTCCGGGAGAGTAACTATTGTTGTGCTGTTCATCGGGGAAAGGATTTTCCTGGATACTTCCATTCCGACCTGGTTATATATAATCAGTACAGCTTCAGAAGTAATCGTATAATCTACGTTTAGTTCATCCCCTGTAACCGGGTTAGGGTAGACAGAAAATACCAGGTCTGAAAATTTATCGATCCCAACAACAGGAGTAATTATTATTGCTACTGTGTCGGCAAGGACACATCCCCCTGCATGTTCAACTTCAATTGTATAAAAATGCGTTCCTATTCCCAGCTCACTGGCAATAATGGTGATTGTATTGTCCTGTGAAGGAGGATCATCATTCCATTTATAAGAAATGAAACCTTCGTTTGCGGTCAATGTCACGGTATCATCCAAAGCCATCATTACAGAATCCTCAAGACCAATACTTTCAGAATCAAAATAACTGATCAGGGTTGACACTATGGAATCACATCCATGTATTGTTAATAATGTATCTGCATATAAACCCTCCTCTGAAAGGTATCTCCCATTCACCAACGCACTATCCCCTTCGCAAAACGCTATCTCATCTTCAATATTATATTCCTCAGCTACAGCCAATTGTAGGGTAATTACTGTATCGCATTCGCTTCCGCCAGGAATTGTATCATAATAAGTCCCTGACTGGCTGATTTCGAGTCCATAAAAGTTGTAGGTCTCACCCGGACAAATAGTAGCGGATTGCTCAGCATCACAATATACACTGACATTCAATGAAACTATCTCAATGATCCTGTCATCCTGGGCAGTTGGAAATGGATTGTTCGCCCGTCCATCCTGGTTGGAGGTGGCAAGGTAAATCTTTCCATCAGGAGAAACACATACATCCCTCAGCCGCCCAAAATAATTGTTAAAATAGGTATCCTCCGAAACAATAGTATCACCAGATGCATTTAGTTTTAACACCCTAAGGTCATCTTCCTTCAGGGTTACAAGCAAGATTGAATTCTGCCATTCAGGTATGGCATAATGATCATAAAAATCTATTCCACATACAGCCAGCGTTGGTGTCCATGCAGCGATGGGCTCAACTGCATTGTTGGCTGTGCAATATGTTTGCTCATCAGGCAGGTCGCAGAACCCATGTACCTCAGGCCATCCGTAATTCCCCTCTTTCACAATGATGTTGACCTCGTCATTATCGGCAGGTCCATGTTCAGAACTATAAATGATACCACTTGGGGCCCGGACCAGTCCCTGGGGATTTCTGTGACCAAGGGACCAGACATAACTTCCGGGGATGGGATTATCATCGGGCACCGATCCATCAAGGTTAATCCGAAGGAACTTCCCTTGCAGGCGGTTGGTATCCAGAGCAAAGCTGCCGGACCCGGCATCCCCGGTTGACATTAATATGGTCCTGTCGGGCAATATGATCACCCTTGATCCGATATGGTAATAAGAGGCCGGGATACCATCAAGCAAAATCAACTCGTCTCTCAAAGTGTCTGAATCGAAGGTATACCTCACCAACCTTTCGACAGTACCCCCACTACTGTAAGTATAAACCAGGTAGACGAATTGAGAGTCAGGATGCATGAAATTCGGGTGCAGTACCATACCCAGCATTCCGCTTTCTTCACTCTCACTTACTATATCCGTAATCTCCAGGAGGACCTCTTTGTTGCCTGTTTCCGGGTCTATCCGGCTCACCCTCCCTTCGCGCTCAGTAATCCAGATCATATCATCCGGTCCCCAAAGGATCTCCCAGGGTGTATCCAGATCCGTGGCAATTGTATTTGTATCAATCTCGGTAGTCCCAATAAGAATCTGGGACTTGCTTTCCAATAAGAACCCACTCAATATTACGAACGAAATGATGATGATTCCGGCTTTCTTCATGTGACTTTTTTTACAGTAATTTTAGCAAATAAAGTTACATAATAAAAAAGAGACCGTCTCACAATAGTCCAGAGACAGCCCCAATAATATTCAGTGTAGAAAGCCTAGGTTCTTATATGCAGGCTTACTGGCATAAGGTCGCTACATTGGCTTCGGCTTCTGCCACTGCTTCTTGCCAATCGGTGCGG
>CAZXOJ010000139.1:0-5166 GCA_964642325.1 uncultured Bacteroides sp.
ACCTCCTTTGGCAAGTGTGCAAGGACGCCTGAATTCACTATTGATTGCATCCTCGATCAGGGGGTATCCAGCAAGGTCATGATCGCATCCCAAGGTATTGATTTCAGGACAACCAATGGCCTCAAATAATTCAACATTTATACAGGAAGTTACCTTAAATTCCAATAAGTCTTCAGTCTCATTAAAACCACTATTTTTCCAGGTTCCGATTCGGTCAATCTCCATAAACATAGCCCGGTTGAATTTCTTGTAGTTATCAAAAACATCGCCTTCGCATTGAATGAGATCCTCTAGCTGGTAGATAGCAGGCATGGATACAGGAGCTACTTTTTGCATCATTCCGGTCATAAAATCCTGGGCAAACTTTCTATCTTTTTTATCTGCAATCGTAAAAAACAAAGCTCCCATCATGCAAAGCTGCTTGTCCATATCTTTTCCAATTCGTTTGGCCTTTTCAATCTGCTCAGGATACTCTTTTTTTATGCGCTTGGTATGTTTATTAATACCCATAAAAAGACCAAGCATCCCAATTAGTCCGAACTCTTTTCTGAGAAGGCTGAAAATAGCTTTCTCCTGTTTTTTCAATCCTTCTTTTGGCATTTCTAATGCCTTTCCGTACTGTGATAATTGTTCAACTTTCATGATAAATAATGTTTAAATATTCGAAATAATAATTACTCTCACTGGAAAGAGGCATTTCTACCTACTTGGGATGAGAATGATAGCAAGACATCTGTTTATTGGTTTGTTTAATACCTGGAGTGCCACTGCTAAGATCACATCAGAAATGACCAGGACCAGATAGCAGACAGATCCCTTGCATATTATCCCCTTAGAAGACATAATTCTTTCTGCCTTTGCCGGGGAAAATCCTGGCAAAGTAAAGATGAAGCGAATAAGCTCATTTGAGAAAATACCGGCTAATCTTATAATTAGAGGCCCGAACCCTGTGATACTAACCGTGTTGTTTTTTGATTTCATTTGATCGTTATTAAAATTCTAATTAAATCTACGTTAGGTAATAACAGCTCACAATTTCTTGTAGTGTAGAGGATAGGTTTTGTAATGAGCTGTGTTATTTCTGGGATAAATGGATGATTTTGGGATGAATGGTAAAAAGGATACACTGAAATTGTTACTAACGATGAAAAGTATATCTTTGAAATGGCTTTATTTTCGCTGTATCTACTTTGTGATCAATTAATTAATTTAGAAAGGAATCCACTCATGTCACAAAATTTTGGTGTATTTGGCCTCGGGGTGATGGGAGCCAGCCTGGCCAAGAATATTGAACGCAACGGCTTTCCCACGGTCGTCTTTAATTACACATATGATTTAACCGAGGCGTTTATGAGCGGGATAAAACCCGAGCAGAAGTTTACTGAGGCACGGACAGTATTCGAATTTGTCAAAGCACTGGAAAGGCCAAGGAAAATTCTTATTATGGTTACAGCAGGTAAAGCTGTAGATGCGGTGATTGAAACGCTGAAACCGTTTCTGGAACCGGGTGATATTCTCATCGACGGTGGCAATACCCATTTTTCTGATACTGAAAGGCGTATCCTTTCATTAGAAGGTTCCGGTATTCAATATATTGGGATGGGTGTGAGCGGCGGTGAGCATGGTGCACTGTTTGGCCCGAGTTTGATGCCTGGGGGAGATGAGGGTACCTATCACTATATTCATCCAGTGCTGGAGGCGATCTCCGCCAAAGCTGAGGATGGAGCTCCATGTGTAACCTACATAGGGAAAGGCAGTGCAGGGCACTTTGTCAAGATGGTACACAATGGCATCGAGTATGGGGATATGCAGCTAATCGCTGAGGCATATGATATTTTGCGATATGGACTTGACTTATCACCGGACGATATTGCAGGCACTTTTGCCTCATGGAATGAAGGTGAGCTAAGTTCTTATCTGATCGAGATCACTTCACAGATCGTTAATTTCCCTGATGACCGCAAAGAAGGAGTATTGATTGATAATATTCTCGATAAAGCCGGTATGAAGGGCACCGGTACCTGGACTAGCCTGGCAGCCTTGACCTATGGTGAACCAATACCGACCATTATTGCCGCTTTGCATGGCAGGGCACTTTCTTCCTTAACAGAAGAACGTAATCTTGCGCAAAAAGTCTATCATACCGGTGTGGATAAAATTGGAGGAGATCCCAAGGAATGGATAGCTAAAATTGAGGCAGCCCTGTACGCTTCTAAGATCTGTTCTTATGCCCAGGGATTTGCCCTGCTTCGCATTGCCTCTGCAGAGAATGGATACAAGTTGAACCTTAGCAAAATTGCCAGTATCTGGCGCGGTGGCTGTATCATTCGTGCTACATTCCTGGATAGGATAAGGAACGCATTCGAAAGCCAACCGGATCTGCAGAACCTGATCCTTGATGAGACGTTTACAAATGAAATACGAGAGCGTGTCGAGGCATGGAGAGACATCGTCAGCGCAGCAGTAAAGGCGGGAATTTCTATGCCTGCGATGACAGCATCACTTGCCTATTTTGAAGCCATGCGTCGGGATTCGCTACCAGCCAATTTAATCCAGGCCCAGCGGGATTTCTTCGGAGCCCATACCTATCTCAGAAAAGATATGGATGGAACGTATCATACACGATGGCAATGAAAGAGCACCTGGTCCATTTCCTCAGTTATTCAGATCCTTGTCCCAATGTATTAATTGGAAAATTATTCATGGCGCAGGGCTTCAGCAGGATTACGCATGGCTGCTGAAATTGTCTGGAAACTCACTGTAATCAGTGCTATGATTAGGGCGGCAGCAAAAGCCAGTAAAATCATCACTGGACTAACATTTATACGGTAAAAGAAAGACTCAAGCCAGCTATTCATGAAATACCAGGCTACCACAGAGGAAATAATGGCAGCCACCAGTACAAGTATTATGGTTTCCCGTGCCATAAGCCTGATAATGACCGGGACCGATGCACCCATCACCTTCCTGACACCGATTTCCTTGGTACGTTGTTCTGCCATAAAAGATGACAATCCAAGCAATCCCAGGCAGGCAATGAAAATGGCCAGAATGGCAAACACAAGGAAGACATTTCCTATCCGGGATTCCTGATCATATTGCCTATTCAGCTCATCAGAAAGAAAGTAATAGTCAAATGGCTGGTCATTGGAAAATTCATCCCAGATCCCATTTATCGCCTTGATTGTTTCATTACGGTTTTCCTCGTCAATCCTTACACTGAGGTATCCACCCCAATCCAAGTCATCATGTTTGATCAAGAATATATAAGGCCCTATCTCGGTATGAAGGGATTTAAAATGAAAATCCTTTACAATCCCCACAACGGGGTGGAATATAAACTGTCCGTCTTCACCCGGCTGCATGATTCTCAGACTCAGCGGATCCTCAAGACCAAAAGATTTTACTGCTGATTCATTGATAACACAATTAAGACTGTCAGAAGCATTTTCTCTTGAAAGGAAACGTCCTTCAACGATTTCCAGGTCATAGGTCTCTGCATAATCAAAATCCGCCCAGTTAGTTGCTATAATATGCAGATTATCAGCTGGTTGTCCCTCAATCATGTACCCGTTCTCGTTATTGGTCCAACCCATGATCATGGTCGAATTACTTGAGCTTTTCACACTAGGAAGCTTTCCGATTTCCTGTTTAAATGTCTGAATATGCTCGTTGCCTACAGAACCAATTCGTTGAACGACAAGCAAGCCATTCCTGTCATATCCCGGATCAACTTTAAGCATATAGTTTATCTGCTGGTATACTACCAGCGTGCAGATGACGATGCCAATGGATATTCCGAATTGCAATATGACAAGTATCCTCCTCAGCCATCCCGACTTCATACCTTTCCCAAGCTCTCCGGAGAGCACAGTTATTGGTTTAAAAGATGAAAGAAAGAAAGCGGGGTAGCTTCCTGCCATCAATCCCACAAGAAGAACCAGCATGATCAATCCCGGTACCAGGTACCAGGTACCAAAATAGTCTGTTGCAAGCTCCTGGCCGATCATATTGCCAAAGGGAGTAATCAATAGTTCCACCAGCAGCATTGCAATAATCATCGCGATAAAACTGAGGAAAATGGATTCCCACAGGAACTGACTGATCAGCAGATTCTTAGTAGATCCCAGCACCTTCCTTAATCCGACTTCCCTGGCACGGTTTGCTGAACGTGCTGTAGACAGGTTCATGAAGTTGATACTGGCTATCAGCAGAATAAATATGGCAATCAATGAAAAGATATACACATATTTCTTGTCATGCGATTCATTTAACCCTTGCTCAATTTCTGTATTCAGGTGAATATCTGAAAGTGGTTGCAGAAACATACCGTATTCATTACCTTCGTTTTCCCAGGTTTCAAGGTCAATACCCATTAATTGCTGGACTTCAGGGCCTACATACTTCATCATAATGGGATTCAATTTCTCCTCAACAATGGCTGCATCCGCAAGGGGATCGAGCAGGAAATAGGTAAAAAGATTGTGACTCATCCAGAAAGTATTCTCAGCCTCATCAAGGGAATGGTACGAACTGATGCAGTTAAAAGGAATATGTGTGTTTGCCGGTTCATTTTCCACAACACCGGTAACCCGGTAAGGATCACCGCCGGAGAAGATTTTGATGGTTTTTTCTATCGGATCTTCATCACCAAAATATTTTATTGCCATATCTTCGGTCAGTACAATGCAGTTTGGTTCTCGTAGCACTGTCTCAGGATCACCGCGCAACAATTTAAAATCGAAAATTCGGAAGAAAGAGGAATCAGCCCAAAGGAAATCATCCTCAACGAATTTTTTATTTTCATACTCCAGCATTATATCATCCCATTTTTTGATCCTGCAAAAATCAAGGATTTCTGGTATCTCATCCCTGAATGCAGCACCGGAAGGGATAGCTGTCCAGGCTTGCCTTGATGCCCGCTCACCAATTTTCATGCTCACGGAGAGCCTTTGAATCTGGTCAGCTTTCGAATGAAACCTGTCAAAGCTGAGTTCATTCAACACGAATACTGTGATCAGTATGCTACAGGCAAGCCCTATGGCCAGTCCGGCGAGATTGATAAAAGAATATGCTTTATGCCTCAACACATTCCTGAAAAAGATATTGAAGAAGTTGCGTAACATATTAGTGTTATTTGATGCTAAAATAAACAATTATACCATC
>CAZXOJ010000139.1:5266-10785 GCA_964642325.1 uncultured Bacteroides sp.
ATTCATCCCATTTATTTAACCATCCCTTACAATGTTTAGCCAATCCATGACATAAGACAAGTGGTAAATATCCTGCTGCGTACATTTGAGTATTGTTAATTCAAATCAAACAAATTAAAATTTAAAAATCATGAAAACATTATTAAATCTGATCTTAGTTTCCATGCTGATTATCACAGTTGGAAACCTTAACGCTGCCTCCTCATCGGGGGAAAGTAAGTCTGCCGATTCCGAAAAGGCAGAAAAAACACTAAAAAAGGCTGTAATAGCCCTTGACCATGTCATGGAGGATCCTGAAAGCAGCATTCCTCAAGACCTTATACAAAGCGCGGAAGGAATCGTGATTTTTCCAGGTGCATTCAAAGTGGCCGTAGGTTTTCTTGGTGGCCAGGGCGCGAGAGGGATAGCCATGATCCGCAAGGAGGATGGTAGCTGGAGTAATCCATTCTTTGTTACACTGGGTGAGGGAAGCCTTGGATTCCAGATTGGTGCACAGGCATCGGACATCGTATTGCTCTTCAAAGACCGAAATGATATTATAGAAATTGATCAGGCGGACATCACGCTTGGAGGTGATGTCGGAGTTGCTGCAGGACCTGCTAACAAAGGTTCTTCTTCCAGTACCGATATCACATTTGAGTCAGAAATCTATTCCTATCACCGGAGCAAAGGACTTTTTGCCGGGGTAAGCCTGAAAGGAGGAATCCTATCCTATAATAGGAATATCAGTGAATCATTGTACGGCATAGATGATGTAAGTACGGATGTGATTTTTCGAGGGATTGAAACACCCTTTAATGTATATGTGAATGACCTTATAGAGGCTATGGTCATGTATGGCGATTAATACGGCACGAGCTACCTCCTCAAGCCGCTCCAAATCCCCGTCCCGATTCATTGGGGCGGGGATTTTATTTTGAATATGAGGATTTTGTCCGAGCACCACTTAAAAACCTGCTCTTTTATTCCATCCCTGGTTTCGCGAGCATAACTATTTCTCCAATTTTATTCTCCCCCCATTCAGACATGTCTGCATTATCATTCTCATTTACAGATTATTATACCAATGCCTTATTTTAGGGTTATTTGATTTAATGTATGTATATATTTAGATATTAAAATCTTAATTTCCATATTGATATTACAATTATTAACTAATATTCAAACACTTAGTACAGGAGATAAGATCATGAAAGTAAAAACACTAGATGGACCTGAAATAAACCTGGATGAAGACAAGCTGCAGGGACTGAAAATGAGTCTTGCTGGCTCAGTGCTCGTTCCCGGAGATTCCGGTTACGAAGATTCCAGAACCATCTGGAACGCCATGATAGAGAAAAAACCTGCTTTCATAGTTCTATGCCTTGGAGTAGCAGACGTAATCGTGAGTGTGAAGTTTGCAAGGGCACACAATCTCCTGATCTCTATCAAAGGCGGGGGACATAACATTGCAGGCCTGGCGACTGCCGACGGTGTGATGATGCTTGACATGTCAAGGATGCGCGGTGTGGTTGTGGACAAAGAAAATAAATTGGCACATGGTCAGGCCGGGTGCATCCTTGGAGATGTTGATCGAGAAACTCAGGTGCATGGGCTCGCTACTGTCCTTGGCTTCGTCTCCCTTACAGGTATCGTCGGACTTACCCTGGGTGGGGGATTCGGTTATTTGACCAGACGTTGGGGATGGACTACAGATAATGTTGTCGGCATGAATGTCGTTACTGCAGATGGACAGTTTGTCCGGGCAAGCAAGGACGAAAATGAGGATCTTTTTTGGGGACTCCGGGGTGGTGGAGGGAACTTCGGCATTGTGACTGGTATCGATTATAAGCTTCACCCCGTTGGTCCGGAAATAATCGGGGGAGCGGTCGCCTGGCCAGCAAGTGAGGCGCCAAAAGTGCTCGAGCTATACAGGTCTCTTGCAAAAGATGCTCCGCCTGAATTTACACTGGTCTGGCTCATGCGTCCGGCTCCTCCGGCTCCCTGGCTTCCAGCGGATATGCATTTCAAGCCCATTGTAATTTTGCTTGCCTGTCACAGCGGTGATCTTGAGGAAGGAGAAAAGGCGGTCGCCCCCATAAAATCATTTGGCAAGCCCATTGGTGATGTACTTGTTCGCCGGCCCTATACACAGTTACAATCAATGTTAGATGGAACACAGCCAAAGGGAAGGCGTTATTACTGGAAGAGTGAGTACCTCCCGGGTATAGATCCGGGAATGGACAGGAAAGTTATTGAAAATGCGGAAAAGATTCCATCGCCCCACTCAGCGGTAATATTGTTCCAACTGGAAGGAGCATTGAACGAGTTACCGGAAGAACACTCCCCTGTCGGCAACCGTGATGCACGTTTCGTGCTGAACATTGGTGGCTCCTGGGATCATGAAGACAAGGATAAGGAGAACATCCAGTGGGCACAGGATACCTGGAACGACTTACGGCCTTACTCCACCGGAGGAAATTATATAAATTTCCTAACGGAAGACGAGGGACCGGATCGTATCGAGGCAGCTTTGGGTTCAGGGCTCAAGCGGCTTGCCCAGGTGAAAGCGAAATGGGATCCTGAGAATGTGTTCCGTACAAATAGAAATATCAAACCTTCTCCATAAAATAGCTTTTACAGATACGCTGCTGAGACTGATCTATTATCCAGATTCAGCAGCCCCTTAGCTTTGCAACGATCTCTTTTCCAAGACCTCGTGAAATAGGAATTATCTCCCTGAAACGTTTAGAGGTTAAGCGGTAGCCGTTTGAATTACCCCGGATGGTATAGGGAAAATTCAAATTTATCATGTAGGAACGGTGGCATCGGACAATATTTCCATTAGCAATCTGACCTTCAATTTTCTTTAGGGTCACACGTAAAATTTTTTCATTGATCTCATCCCCTATTAGCCATACAAACCTTGAGTAATTTTCCTGCGCTTCTACAAACACCAGTTGTCTCAGGTTTATCTGAAGCGTCTCCCGGGTATCCGACTGGATAGATACAATCCTGTCCTTCTTTTCAGGGACAAAAGTTTTTTCGAGAAGTGAATTAAACCTCTCATCATTCTTGAATTCACTCCACACAGGATCCATGCGGATCAATATCAATGGTGTGATCCTATATTCCAGGCTCTTTTCAAGGTGCTCGAACATTTTTTCCGTTTCACCGAGGGCTAGAAAAATAAGTGTGTAGTTGTAGCTTACCCAATGTGAATACCCGGTGAGAAGATCAGACTTGAAATCTTTGAGACATTCCAATACCTCTTCCATCTTTCCAAGTTTCTGGTAGCAATAAGCCAATCCACCATAAAAAGTCA
Source organism: uncultured Bacteroides sp. (assembly GCA_964642325.1). Lineage (GTDB taxonomy): Bacteria > Bacteroidota > Bacteroidia > Bacteroidales > SM23-62 > SM23-62. The sequence goes on from CAZXOJ010000139.1 coordinate 8,571, forward strand.
GAAAAGTATCCGATGTAACAGCTATATTCCCAAATATATTTACAGCCAGATCATGTTCACCCACAAACAGATGACTCCAGCCCTTCAGAATACTTGCCTCCTTAAAGAATGGATTATCAGTAAGGATTTCATCAAAAAGCTCAATGGCATTAATATATCTTTCAGAACGGTAAAACAATTCTGCCAGGTGAAATTTTTCTTTAAGGGAAAGCGGATCCAGCTTGGCAGCAAGCTTTGCCTCCACCAATGCTTCATCCATTTTACCGGCAGCCATCAAATAAACTGCATTAAATCCATGGATACTTGCTGTACCCGGACTCAGCTGCATAGCCTTTTTTATCGACCTGGCTGTTTGCTCAAAATCCCAATCATACCAGAAACATGAATTTGCCAGGGCAAGATGGGTCTCCGCTATATTTTCGTCAAGTAAGTTCGCTTTCCCGGCAAAGTCTTTCGCCTTTTTAAATGCTTCGGTTGGGGACATTAAACCAGATCCTCCAAGGAATGTATAACATGCTGCAAGACCAGTAAGTGGCAAAACAAAATTCTTATCTTTCAGTTGGGCAGCTTCAAAATACTGTATGGCTGACTGTGCCGCTTCCAGGGAGCCCTTGCTCAAATTAAACCGTCCTTTCAGGTACAGTTCATAAGCTTCCATACTTCCGGTGGAAGAACCAACCAGGTTCAATCCCGCTTTTTTAATCCCAATACTATCCGCGAATTTTTGCGCAATTTTTGTCGAGATATCATCCTGGACTTTGAAAATGTCCTGTAGCTCACGGTCATATGTTTCAGAGAATATGTGAAATCCATCAGAGGCCTTAACCAGTTGGGTAGTTACCCTGATCCTGTTGCCCGCTTTTCTGACACTCCCCTCCAGCACGTATACAACTTTGAGCCTGGCTCCAACTTCCCTGAGATCAATATCCTTCCCCTTAAATGCAAAAGCAGATGTACGTGCAATGACATTTAATCCACTGACCTTTGTCAGGGCATTGATAATTTCTTCTGTAATGCCATCGCTGAAATATTCATTTTCCGCATCGGAACTAATATTCCGGAAGGGAAGAACCACGATACTATTTTCGCTTACCGGTTCCTTTGAATTATGATCGTCCTGGATTTGCATTTGCAGCTCAATTTATAAAATTGACCCGATAAATAATTGAAAAATATCTAATATCGTTTACAATATTATAATTAGCGAATACAATACTGCAGCAATCCCCCAGTAGAGAAAGAAACCCCAGAAATAGGTATAGTAGGCAAGCCAACCTGCTGACGGGAATGTGTATTCTTTTTCCATGATCCAGAATACAATGCTAAAATAAATTGAAACCACCCCAAGCGCGAGCCATGCAATATATCCCCATACATGGCCCAATAATACGCCGGTAGTCCCGGCAACCAGCAGGGGGAATATGATCAACCAATCCGCCCATGCAAAGGCAAGGGCTGATTTGAAATGTGTTTTATCACGCCAATCCTCCCCTTTTCCAATAAGTAAATCCTTTGTTTTCTGATCATCCGGTTTGAACAGTATCAATACTTGAGCAGCCATCAAAGGTAAAAAGGTGATCGCACCACATATGGCGATGATCCATGTTATTAATGTTGGTTTTATCATCAATTATTAAATAAATACTTTTCGGTTGGTCCATAATCCCAAAATTCCCAGCAATGAGGGAAGGGCAAATAATATCAGCGCAGTAAGAACAATATCCCTGTGAGAATCCCATCTCTGGAAAGCAAAAAAGAGCGGAAAATAAACACATATCGCAAAATCCATCATTGCCGTTACAAGCCCGTATAATTTCTTTTTCAGCACACCGATGAGCGCAATTATTGTTAGCGGAAGGGCCCACAATATATCCGCCATGGCAATTCCCCATTCAACATTTGCCAGTGTCTTTTCAACCGGGTCTCCGCTGAAACTTTCGTTCTGAACTCCCAGCTGGATAGCCCCCTCCCAGTCTATCAGAGAATAGGTTTGCATGATCCATGCTAACATGGTGAAAAAGATTGCCACCAGGGCTATCCAGATGCCGGTGGTATATCGGCCAACTTCTTTAGTCAAGATTTTCATTCTATGGCAGTATTGATAGCATGATGATTTCTAAGCAACATAGCTGCCGCTGGGATCAGATATCAGTATCCAACCACCGTATACACCGCCAAATTCAAGAAATAAGAGCAAGAAGACTGCAAAAAATCT
>CAZXOJ010000140.1:0-10714 GCA_964642325.1 uncultured Bacteroides sp.
CTTCTTGGCTCTGGCATTGCTGGGACCGTACTTTTCCCGGCCATGCTTCCCTGGCTGCCCACGAAGAATTTCAGTACCAAGGGATTTATCCTTGGAGGGATTGTAGCATCTGGTTTCGGACTGGTACATTTGCTTGGCAACCTCCACCAGCCCCTTATCTTTATCCTGGTTTCCACCCTGGCATATGTCATCACCCTGCCACCGGTAACAGCCTTCCTTTCTCTTAATTTTACCGGGGCTACTACTTTTACATCCAGGTCGGGTGTAAGAAAAGAGATCAATACTTATTTCCCTGTGATGGTCTGGATGGCTGGCGGGGGACTTTTATTATTTATTGCTACAATAATCATCTCCCTGACAATTATTTGAAAATGTTAGATGCCTACATAGAAAATACACTGGCTTTTAAGCCGGAACTCTGCAATGGATGCCGGATGTGCCTACATGTATGTCCCCATGCAGTATTTGAACCAAATGGGAAAGTAGTAAAGATGGCGAATAAGTCCAGATGCATGGAATGTGGGGCATGCCAGCTCAATTGTCCCACAGGGGCCCTTGCAGTGGACAGCGGGGTGGGTTGTGCCACGGCCATGTTCTCGGCTGCCCTTAAGGGAAAAGATGACGCTGAGTGTGAGTGCAGCTGCTGCTAGCGAAATATTTTAAGATATATATTTCGAAACAAAGGGATAAAGGATGCAGGCGGCACAGATGTTGAAAAAACTTTCAAGCATGGTGAAAAAGGCCAGGGTACCTGCCAATGCATAGGATACATAAGGTACTCCTGTGAAATAAAAGACTGCTGCCAGGATACTGAGCACAAAACCTACATTTGCTGCAAACAGTTTCGGTCCGGCATTGATCCTTACCTTTTTTAATGCAAGTGCACCGGTTGTTAAAATACTTATCCGGGATACTACGCTATACCTTCCCTGCAATACCCTTCTTAACAGAAAATCTGCTGCGATCACGAAGATGATCCACTTAAAAGGTGTTATCAGGAATATAAGAACAAGTCCGAATGTAAAAAATGCATTCATGCGTGCGATATTCTCATCGGTATAATTATCTGATATTGGGCATACTAAACTCATCATATTAATTTTTAGATATAAAACATACTTTCTGATTCACGTTCATTAATGGCTTCCTGTTTTTGAGCCAGGTCTTTAAGGTTCGTTGACTCCAGGTAGTCCACAATCAGATCGTTCAAACCTCCCCAGAATTCTCTTGTAGCACATTTACCTTCACGGCTGCAATTACCTTTACCCTGCAGACAATCAATGATCATTAACTCATGCTGAAAAGCTTTGTAGACATCATAAACATTGATTTCTTCCGGATCCTTGGAAAGGATATAACCACTCATTCTGCCCTCGGAGTTGACAATAAGGCCGGAGGCTTTCAGGGAGGCAATGATCTGATCGAGATATTTGAATGATATTTCCTGCCTTTCGGATATTTCTTTTTGATATACCCCAGAATCATTTCCATTCATGGCAAGTTCAATCATTGTCCTTAAACCGTATCTCGTTTTCGTGTTGAATTGCATAATTATTTTAAGTGTCCTACCAGTACTACCGTATTAGTAGTACAAATGTAAATATTATTTTGTTGTCTGCAATAGGAGGGGGCGGATTTTATCAAAAAATTAACTTATTAGAATCAGTAAACACATGTAGAATTTAATACCTGGCTATTCTTTCTGGCTGTCATCGGAATTCCATTCTAAATAAAATATTGCTAATCGTGATTGGCTTGGATTACCGGAATCCCTTAATTGGTCGGCAATTCAAACGATTCTTACTGCTGTAGCCCTTCGGATTATTCTAAATAAGGTCTAAATAGAATTGGCTGCATTTCTGTTCTTTACCTTCTACATTGCCTGCAGATCAAGCAATGGATGTTTTAGGAATTTATTTAGACTAATTCTATTATCAATAGTGGGTTGATAGTTTGTATGCTAATAGTTACATTAATAAATATTAGTAAATAATTATTAATTAACCTTCTAAAAAAAATCGCAACATGAAAAGAAAATTACTATTGCTGAAGATCCGTGAGTTGAACCGAATTGCAGGTCTTATGATGATTCTGGCCATTCCATTTTCAACTTATCATTCCTATGCCCAGTGCTGGCAATGGGCGGTTAACATGGGAGGTCCCAACTTTGAAATTCCTACAAGCATTTCAGTGGATCCAAATGGCAACAGTGCAATCACCGGAGAGTTCATGGGAACTGCCATCATCGGGGGAGATACCCTGACGGCCTCTGCCGGCAGGGATGTTTTTACCGCCATCATAGATTCAAATGGTGTTGTCTTGAGGGGCCTGGCCGGAGTTGGAGATGGTGTTGAAAACATTGGCAATGGAATTGCGTCAGACTCCAACGGGAACATATTTATCACAGGGAATTTTACCGACACCATTACATTCGGTGATGTAGACCTGGAGAGTGCGGGAGTGGGAGATATTTTCATCGTTAAGTACGATGCGGCCGGCAGTTTGTTATGGGCCAAAAGGGCCGGTGGTTCTGACAATATATACGCCCAGGATATTGCGGTTGATCCGGCAGGAAACTGCTATATCATAGGGGATTACTATGGTTCTGCAAGCTTTGATGGAAATATTGTGAATAGTACAATTGCCCAGGATGTGTTTACCGCAAAGTATGATCCCGACGGAAATGCCGTGTGGGCAGCAAGCTGCGGATCTCTTTCCGGGGACTGGGGCACTGGTGTTGGCGTGGACAGTCTTGGCAATGTTTTTATTGTCGGGTATTTCCAGTCACAATTTATTTTCAACGAGATACCTTATCCGAGCGAAGGTAACCGGGATGTATTTGTGGCAGCATACGATGCTTCCGGGACTCCCAAGTGGGCAGTGACCGGCGGTGGAAGCCAGAATGATTTTTATAACAAGGTTGCAGTTGATGCCAATGGCAGCAATATTTATGCAACAGGTGAATTTGAGTCTGTTTCAGTCCTTATCGGTGGGATAACCCTTCAGAATGCAAATATCTCACCTCCCAGAAGGGATATACTACTGATGGCTTTTGATGGCAGCGGCAATGCACAATGGGGCATCAGGGCAGGTTCAATGGAGCATGATTATGCCAATGATGTCACGGTTGACGGCAGAGGAGATGTTTATATTACAGGCACTTTCAATGACACTATAACTTTTGATGACATTACCCTGGTTAATGGCTCCGGAGATCTATACCTGGCAAAATTTGATCCCTCCGGAAATGCTTTATGGGCAAAACAACCAGAGGCAAACACCGCACTTGCTGAGGCCATTTCAGTCACTGCCTACGGGAACAGGCCCCTGATCGCCGGAGGTCTGGTTGCAGGCATGGGCCCACCCATCTTGGTTTTTGACAACGATACCTTGATCAGCAATGGTTCTACAGATGCATATGTTGCCAAGATCGGTCCCCCCTGTGATGTGTCCACGGGACTGGAGGATCATTTATATGACCCGCTTTCATTCTCAGTATACCCAAACCCGTTTAATGATATGTTAAACGTAAGGATTGATGAGAAATCCCAGGGACCCCTGGATTTGAGATTGTATAACCTGCACGGCGGATTGGTGTTTTCAGAAAAGTACAGTGGTCATGAAAATATATCGCTTTCAACTGATCATTTACCAACCGGGATCTATGTTCTGCAATTAAGAACCAGTGACTCAATTGAATCCATCAGAATGGTTAAAATGGTGAAGTAGCCCGACTATGAAACTATGATCCTCAGTTGGAGATGTCACTGCGTCCATCCAGTTGTCACCTTCCATGTTTATATTGTTTTATATTTTACCGGGACTGAAAGTCAGGGTTTCCATGCCTGGCTTTCTCCTGGTTTTATATCCCTGTAATATACATTTAACCACTTTGTAGATCACTGGCCCCGTAGTGCTCTGTTCTAAATAATATATTGCCTTTCAGGCCTGGCCAGAATTGCGGGGATCGCTGAATTGACCTGTAGTTCGGTGACTTCTTCTTCCGGACAATCTCTTCGCTATTCTAAATAACTTCTAAATAAGGTCGACTATAATTTTGTTCTCAGCCTGCTACATTGCCGACAGATAAGGTTATATCTGATTCGGCATCTTATTTAGACTAATTCCATTGTCAATAGTGGTTTGATACACAATTGTTTAATGTTTACATTGAAATCAACTATAAATGATTCTGAATAACTGTCCATAATTATGAAGTCTTCAAAAAAAAGTAAGAAATCTGATCGAAGGGAGTTTCTCAGGAACGGGTTGGCCCTTGGGACCACCACACTGGTCGGTGCTGCCTGTGTAGGCGGGTGTTCTACGCCAGAGGCGAAAGCAACCGGCGGGAAAGTGAAAGTGATGACCACAGATGGGAAGCTTGCAGAAATAGACCCTGCCCATTTGCATCACCTGGCACATAACCAGGTTTCTGCAGAGGAAGCCAGGCTGGGGGACCCAAATAAGGAATATGTCATGGTCATTGACCTGGCAAAATGCCGGAATGCCAGGAAATGCGTGGAGGAATGCCAACGAATGCATTTTCTGCCTCCCGAGGATGAGTGGATCAAGGTCTACCTGATGAAAGACAGCGAGGATACTGCCTCCTACTGGTTCCCTAAACCCTGTTTCCATTGTAACAGTCCCTCATGCGTAAATGTCTGCCCGGTTGGGGCCACCTTTAAGCGGCTTGATGGACTGGTGCTGATAGATAATGAGAGATGCATAGGTTGTAAGTTCTGTATGGCGGCATGCCCGTATTCATCCAGGGTATTTCAATGGAATGAACCGGAAACCAACCCGGCGGAAAATGTGGAATTCTCAGCTGAAACAAGTGTCCCGCACCAGATGGGAACAGTTGGTAAATGTGATTTCTGTCCCGATATGGCCAGGATGGGCAAATTGCCCATTTGCGTTACTGCCTGTCCGAATGGCGTATTGTATTACGGGGATAAGAATGAGGATGCCGTAACTAACGGGGTTGAGACAGTGCGTTTCAGCGAGCTCATTTATGAAAGGGCCGGTTACAGGTATATGGAGGAGCTGGGTACCAATCCCAGTGTTTACTACCTGCCACCGGTCAACCGTTTGTTCCATCCGGATACAGGATTCAAGAATCTCAGTGAAGAGGTGGAAAAGAGGTACGAGGTAGCCAGGACAAAAATCAAGAAGGAACTTTAATAAACAGTTCATGGAAAACAATAGCAAGGTATCTGCACTGCTGGACAGGTTCGCCCCGCAAATGACACGGTCCACCAGGCTTGAAAAAGTACTCGTCACCGTCTGTGGACTGACAGTCCTGTGGGGGTTCTACGCATTACTCATCCAGATCAAAAGGGGACATTCCGTGACCGGAATGCGCGACAATGTGGTATGGGGAGTTTATATAGTGAATTTTATTTTTTTTATCGGTATCAGTTATGCGGGTGCATTGATCTCCGGAATACTGTATTTGCTTAAAGTGGAATGGAGGAAGCCCATTATCCGTATCGCCGAGATCATCACAGTGATTTCAACCATACTGGGCCCCCTCTATATATTATTGTGCATCGGACGCCTTGACAGGCTTCATCACCTGGCACTGTTCGGCAGGATACAGTCCCCCATCACATGGGATGTCATCGCCATTACCACCTACCTGATCGGCAGCATGATATTCCTGTTCCTGGCAACGGTTCCGGATTTTGCGATTTTGAGGGATTCCGGGAATCCCCTGTTTGGCAAATGGCGACGTCGATTTTACAGGTTCTTCGCCATAGGGTACGATGCGAGCGAGAAGCAGAGAAGCCACCTCAGACAGGCGCTCACCATCATCTCTATCATTATCATTCCCCTGGCTGTACTGGTCCACTCGGTGCTTTCCTGGATATTCGGAATGACCCTTAGACCAGGATGGCACAGCACCATTTTTGCACCCTACTTTGTAGTAGCTGCAGTATATTCCGGTACTGGGGTGCTCATCATTGCTATGTGGGCCTTCCGGAAATTCTACCACCTGGAGGAATTCCTGCAGGAGAAACATTTTCAGTACCTGGGAATTCTGTTGCTGGTTCTCGGTGGACTTTACGGATATTTTACATTCAGTGAATACCTTACCAGCTGGTATGGATCCGAAAAGTGGGAATTGCATTTAATATTCAAACTTTTTGACAGTAATGAATTTGGGCCTATGTTCTTTTACGCTGCCTTTATAGGCGTTCTTGTGCCCCTGATCATTGTGGCCATCCCTAAAACAAGGACCATCAACGGGATAACCATTGCCTCTGTCATCGTTGTCACGGCCATGTGGGTCAAACGTTACATCATCATAATACCTACGCTGGAAACGCCTCTTCTTCCCATGCAGGAATCCAGGATGGAGTATGTACACTATTCCATTACATGGGTGGAATGGGCCCTGACCTTCAGCGGGATCGCCGCCTTTTTCCTGTTTTTTTATTTCAGTTCAAAATTCGTTCCCATAATTCCGGTAAGCGAGCTAGCAGAATCGAATGATGAGGAGAAAAATCTTACGACATGAAAAAAGCTATCCACCATAGATTTCCAGCGACACGGAGACCGATCATTACACTTCTTGTATTGCTCCTTCTAAATAACGGGACTGTTTTTGCTTCCCAGGATGAATCAAAAGAGTATCCCGATTTTTCTTTTAGCTGCATTCAGAACAACCAGGAGTTCGTTCTTAAGACCAGGCTGAGCTTCTGGAATGGCGAACGAGATGTCTTAATCAGCGGGGCAATGGTTGTTTATTACAATGATGCCGGGGAGGATTCCAGGCAGCTTGAGGCAGTCCCGACAGACATGAACGGGGAAGCGGAATTTCGCATCATGAAGGGTTCTGAGAGGCTTATCAGTGTGGAGGACAATTATACTTTCAGGGCAGTATTTGAGGGAAACCCGGATTATGAAATGTCAGAGGACATGGTGGAAGTAAGACCCCTGAATCTACACCTGGATTTTATTGAAGTAGATTCTGTCAAAACCATTGTAGCCAAAGCTTCTGAAACGGACCAGGAGGGTAATCTTATTCCCCTGGAAGCAACGGATGTTTATTTCTACGCCCCCAGGTCATTCAGCCTGCTGCCCGTCGGCGAGGAATGGTTCGAAGGGGGAAGGGCGCGACTGGGTTTTCCCACCACCCTGCCAGGGGATTCCATAGGGAATATTACCATCATTGCCAGGATTGAAGACCATGAATTGTATGGCAATGTAGAGGCGGTTGGCGTGAAGGACTGGGGATTGGCAATGCCTCGTGTCGTGGTAGAAAGGCGCCGGGGACTGGGAGATACGGATGCACCCCTCTGGATGGTTTATACATTGTTAGTGCTGCTCTCTGTTGTTTGGTTCCATTATATGTACGTTTTTTATGTAATGATTAAAATTAAAAAGTTGCGGCGCAGCTAGGAGGTATATTATGACAGGTCCCACTAGTGACAATGATTCAAACATCGAAAAACTGCTCAATCAGTATGATTCACTTGAGAAAAGGATCTCCCTGATCGAGGCCAGGCTTGGGTCGGCTGAGGTACCGGTTAGGAAACTAATAGAAGAGGACCATGAATTTGATATTTCCCTTGGCAGTGGAAGCGATATTGAGGTCAAGATTGGCAGCCACGGACTTGCATGGCTGGGGAACATTGTCCTGATATTTGGTATCATGTTTTTAATGACATATGCCCAGAACCTGGGCTATTCAATGCTGCCCAGCATTCTCGGCTACTTGCTGGTAGGCATAATCTTCTTTGTGGCCCATAAAATCAGGAAGAGCCTTTCCCACCTGGATTTCATGTTAAACTTCAGCGGATATATCCTGGCCTTTTATGTAACACTGCGGCTTCATTTTTTAACTCCCGATCCTGTAATCAGCCAGTTTGGAGTTGGACTGGCACTCATCCTGGTCCTGATTGCATTGCTTGTGGGATTTGCCCTCAGGAAAGAATCGGAATTTTTGGCTACCCTGGCCATTATCTTCCTGGTAGCCACGGCACTTTTCTCCGGGGTAACACATGTCACCCTGGCTTTGCTGGTAAGCACTGCTGCTGCGTCTGCTTTTCTATTTCTTTGGAAGGAGTGGAGATTCCTGCTCATGATTTCCCTTTTCCTTGTCTATATTTCCCACCTGATATGGTTAATGGGAAATCCCATCCTTGGTAATCCTTTCGGTGTGGTTGACTCGCCCCAGCATAATCTGTATTACCTGTTTGCCTATGTAGCCATATATGCTTTCCTGACGCTGACGCCTAAAAAAGAATCCATACCGGAAAGGTTTTATCTTAGCCTGGTGATCTGGAATGCCATATCATTCATGCTGCTGGTCCTTCTGGTGGTGCTGGCATTCTATGAAGAGAGCTATGCCGGTATATTTGCCGTCATTACGGTAATTTGCCTTGCTTACTCGGTGGTGCTATACAGACGCGAGACCAGGGAATTCATACCTGCACTTTTTGCCTGTTTTGGTTTTATGGCGATGAGTGTTTCCGTATATGGATATACAGGTCTGCCCAACGCCCATCTTCTTCTTGCTCTTCAAAGCCTGCTTGTAATGTCCATGGCATTGTGGTACAGATCGAAGATCATCGTGGTTGTGAATACCTTTTTGTACCTCATGATCCTATTGATCTATGTGATCGCTTATCCATCCGTAGATAGCATCAACATTGTATTTGCACTGGTAGCACTGGTATCCGCCCGGGTCCTTAACTGGCAAAAGGAAAGACTCACCCTGCAGACAGAGTTTCTCAGGAACCTCTACCTGGTTGAAGCTTTTTTTATGGTTTTGTTTAGCCTTCAGCAGGTTGTACCTGCCCAGTACGTCACGCTTTCATGGACCCTCGCGGCTGCGGGCTACCTGGTACTGAGCTTCATCCTGAAGAATATCAAGTACCGTTGGATGGCCATCTTTACATTCATTGCTACAGCCATTTACCTTTTTGTTGTTGACCTGGCAAGCCTGCAGGTAGGATACAAGGTGCTGGCTTTCCTGTTCCTGGCTGTTATCTCATTGGCTACTTCGGTATATTATACGAAGAAGCTCAGAAAGAAAACGGAATCTTAGCATAGCATATTTCAAGCTCCCAATTTGACTTCTCATCGTTATTGAATTTATTTTCCTTTAACCAAACCAAATGATTATGGAAACCAGAGACATTCTCATTATCGATGATGACAGGGATCTGACAAGATCTTTGAAAGCCCTGCTCGAAGATCAACAATACCATGTTGATACTGCCAATGATGCAGCGTCCGGGATGGGGAAGTTTAATAATTTCAAGCCGGATCTGCTGATCCTGGATGTCATGATGGACTCGGACATGGAAGGTCATAAACTGGCGCATGCCATCAAGCAGGACCCTGAGAATAAGGAAGTCCCCATCCTAATAATCACAGGGATGCTGGATACCATGGGAGTGAATATCAGAGACGCATTTGAAGGCATTGATGATCTGCCATATGTTGCCATGCTGGACAAACCTTTCGAAAGGGAAGAACTACTCTCCAACGTGAGAGAACTGATGGCAATGACAATGGATGTATGATCTCCAGCAAGCTTTATCGCTTTGCCCTGTGGTTGATCAGGCTGAGGTGGCTGGGTGTTCTTTGCATCCTGCTGGTCACCTTTGTATCCAGCCGGATCCTGGAGATAAAGGTCCGTGAACATGCTTTGTATATTGTTGCAGCCGCTCTCCTGATGTTGAACATCCTGCACCTCCTATGGCTGATGAATATTGCAAAGCGCAAGAACAGGGATGCTGCCAGGCCACTCAGGTGGCTGACAAATTTCCAGATCTCCACTGATTTTATCATCCTGACACTCCTGCTTCATTTTTCAGGAGGTATTGAAAATCCCTTCATTATATATTTTATTTTCCATATGGTGATGGCCAGTATCGTCCTTTCCCCCTGGGAAAGTTATGTCCAGGCAAGCTTTGCCTGGAGCCTCGTGATCCTGCTTGCCACCCTGGAATATCTGGGGATCATTCCACACCATTCCTTACATGGCTTTGTTTCACATGATCTTTTCGAGAGCCGGATCTATCTATTTGGAACTGGACTGGTATTCATAAGTACCTCGTACCTTGTTGTGTATATCACAAATTCCATCGTGATGCGGTCACGCAGGCATGAAGAGGCCTACCTGAAAGCCAACAGGGAGCTGGAGAAAAAAGATGAAATTAAAAACGAGTATGTACTCCGCATTACGCATGATATCAAGGGCCACCTGGCAGCTATACAGAGTTCCCTGAACGTAATGCAAAGTAAACCGGAGGGCTCCATCCGGCAGGACTGCCAGGAGTTTCTGGAAATAGCATCCCTGCGGACAGCGACCCTGATAAAATTCGTGAAAGATCTGCTGTATATTACCCAGCTTAAGTTGAGCAACCAGTTCAGGACCGATCATTTTTCCATCCGGGAATCCATAGAAAAAATAGTGACTGACCTGGCAACCCAGTCCAAAGAAAAATCAATCCGGATACATGTGGAGATTGACAAACCGGTAGATCAGATTGTGGGATTCCAGTTATCAATTGAGGAGACGATAACAAATCTGCTGGCTAATGCCATTAAATATTCAAAACCTGATAGCGAGGTAAACCTTAGTGTAAAGGCCAGGAATAAGCAGGTCATGATTGAAATACTGGACCAGGGTCCGGGCATCCCGGCCAGTGAAGGGGGACTGGTTTTTGAAGAATTTTACAGGGGAAGTAATACGGGT
>CAZXOJ010000141.1:0-10641 GCA_964642325.1 uncultured Bacteroides sp.
TAAGAGGGCGAGACTTGGCATCGGCTACCTTGCACAGGAAGCTTCGGTATTCAGGAAACTTTCAGTAGAGGATAACCTAATGGCAGTGCTCGAGATGTCAAACCTGACCAGGGATGAACAGAGAGCCCGTGTAGAGGAGCTATTGGGGGAATTCGGACTGGAGAAATTAAGGAAAAACCTGGGTGTAACCCTATCCGGTGGAGAACGAAGGAGAACGGAAATTGCCAGGGCCCTGGCCTTGAGTCCCAAGTTCATCCTCCTCGACGAACCATTTGCAGGGGTTGATCCCATTGCAGTGGAGGATATTCAGCAGATTGTTAAAAATCTGAGAACCAAAAATATTGGCATACTGATCACCGACCACAATGTACACGAGACACTTTCCATAACTGACAGGGCTTACCTCCTGTTCGAGGGAAATATCCTCAAATCGGGAACTTCCGATGAACTAGCAGAAGATGAACAGGTTCGAAATGTTTATCTGGGTAAAAATTTTGAGCTGAGATAGCAGCCAGGATGAGCATCTTTCCTGTCCCGTTGACATTCTCAAGAAAAAAGAATAAATTTGCGGCGGAAAAAGCGGATGTGGCGGAATTGGTAGACGCGCTAGATTTAGGATCTAGTGCCTTACGGCGTGGGGGTTCGAGTCCCTTCATCCGCACTTTTTAACAGATCTGCCGCCGTGCTGACGATGACCGGTCGTTCGTATGGCGGTTTTTAAGTAATAATAAGCGTTACTATGAATATCAGCAAAGAAAACACAGATGATTTGAATGCCGTTCTGAAGATCCGGATTGAAGAGTCGGATTATACAGTGCGTGTTGATGAGGTATTGAAAGATTACCGGAAAAAAGTTCAACTGGATGGGTTCAGGCCAGGGAAGGTGCCTGCGGGACTGGTACGTAAGATGTACCATAAGCCCATTATGGTGGAAGAGATTAACAAACTGGTCTCAGAATCCATATCCAAATACCTCAAGGAAGAGGAGGTAAGCATACTGGGAGAACCCCTTCCAAGCCAGGAGCAACCTGAGGAAATAGATTGGGATACACAGACTAAGTTTGAATTTGATTTTGACCTGGGACTCGCACCCAAGCTGGAAATAGCTTTGACCCAGAAGGATAAGGTGCCCATGTATGAGATCCAGCTTGATGATAAAATGATTAATGAGAGCAAGGAATCTTATGCCAAGCGGATGGGTCAGATGATCCCCGTAGAGCAAATAGAAGGATCTGAGCTGGTAAAAGGAGATTTCATGCAGATTGACAAGGAAGGAAACCCCATCGATGGTGGGATCTTTACTGCCGATGCCCAGATCTCCATGGAAATCATCAAGGATGATAAAATTAAAACTTCGTTTAAGGCAAGGCAGGTAGAAGATACGGTAGATTTCGATATTCGTACAGCCTTTCCCAATGATACAGAGATCTCTTCCCTGCTTAAGATAGACAAGGCAACAGTCCCCGAGATTGTTCCGACTTTCCGCATGCATATAAAGGAAATCACAAAGTTCCAGGCAGCAGAGATCAACCAGGAACTCTGGGATATGTTGTATGGCAAGGATGAGGTTAAATCAGATGCGGAATTTGAGGAGAAAATTAAGGAAGAACTTCGCACAGCCCTTTCCAAGGACAGTGAATACCGTTTTGAGATAGACGCCAAAAAGATGATGCTGAAGAAGATGAAATTTGACCTTCCGGTTGAGTTCCTGAAGCGTTGGCTTGTACTGGTAAATGAGGGAAAATTCACCATTGAACAGATCGATGAGGACTTTCCAAAGTTTGAAGATGACTTAAAATGGCAACTAATCCGTGATCAGATCGTAAAAGACCAGGAAATAAAGGTTGAAGCTGAAGAGGTAAAGTCCCAGGCCAAAGAAATAGCCAGGCTGCAATTCCAGCAATATGGCATGATGAACATTCCGGAAGAGAACCTGGAAAACTATGCTGCTGAGATGCTTAAGAATGAAGATGAGATCAGAAAGGCCACGGAAAAAATCCTGGATAATAAAGTAATTGATTATCTCAAAGCCGCTGTCAGAGTTGATAATAAACAAATTACCGTAGAAAAATTCAATAAATTATTCGAGAATAACTAAATTCGCAGGTAAACACATTAATATGGACCCGAACGAATTCTATAAATACGCTACAAAGCACCAGGGCATCAGCAGCATGACCCTACAACGTTATACCTCTATCTGGAACAATTATATTTCACCGACCATTATCGAAGAGAGACAGCTAAACATTGCCTCCATGGATGTTTTCTCACGGCTGATGATGGACAGGATCATATTCCTGGGACTTCCTATAGATGATTACGTGGCAAATATCATACAGGCACAGCTGCTTTTCCTTGATTCATCCGATCCAGCCAAGGATATCCAGATCTATTTCAATACCCCTGGAGGTTCAGTGCACGCAGGATTGGGGATTTATGACACAATGCAATATATCAGTTCTGATGTAGCCAGCATCTGTACAGGAATGGCGGCCTCCATGGGTGCTGTTCTGCTGACTGCCGGAACGAAGGGTAAGCGTTCTGCATTGAGGCATTCAAGGGTCATGATCCACCAGCCCATGGGAGGTGCCCAGGGTACAGCCTCTGATATAGAGATTACAACACGGGAGATCCTGAAAATGAAGAATGAGCTCTACCAGATCCTGGCTGATCATTCAGGCAAACCCATAGAACAGATCGAAAAGGATTCAGACCGTGATCACTGGATGACAGCAAAGGAAGCCCTGGAATATGGGATGATCGATGAGGTACTGGAGAAGGGGAAAAGCAAGAAAGACTAATTTAAATTTCAATATATGGACCGGTGTTCATTTTGTGGTAGGGAAAAGCGTGATACAAATCTGTTAATCGCAGGGATATCAGGCCATATCTGTGATAGTTGTATTGAGCAGGCCCACAGTATCCTTCAGGAGGAATTGAAGAAAAAGTCAGAGTTTGATGTAAACCAGATCAAGCTTTCAAAACCATATGAGATCAAGAGCTTCCTGGATCAGTATGTCATTGGCCAGGACTATGCCAAGAAATATATCTCCGTTGCCGTATATAATCATTACAAGCGGCTTGTCCATGTCAAGAGCGAGGATACGAACGAGGTAGAAATAGAAAAATCCAACATTGTCCTGGTGGGTGAAACCGGGACCGGCAAAACATTGCTGGCCCGTACCATAGCCAAAATGCTGCATGTTCCCTTCACCATCGTAGATGCCACTGTACTCACTGAAGCAGGTTATGTAGGTGAAGATATCGAAAGTATCCTGACCAGGCTGCTGCAGGTGGCTGACTATAATGTTGAAGCTGCAGAGAAAGGAATAGTATTTATCGATGAGCTCGATAAAATTGCCCGGAAAAGTGATAACCCTTCCATCACCAGGGATGTTTCAGGAGAAGGGGTACAGCAGGGCCTGCTCAAGTTGCTTGAAGGCTCGACAGTGAACGTACCGCCACAGGGTGGAAGGAAGCATCCTGACCAGAAAATGATCCCTGTCAATACAAAGAACATCCTGTTCATCTGCGGAGGGGCCTTCGATGGCATTGAGAAGAAAATCGGGCAGAGGCTAAATACCAAGACCGTTGGGTATACCGCAGTGAAGGATTCAGATAAAGTTGACCGGAGTAACTTATTACAATATATTGCTCCACAGGACCTGAAGGCCTTTGGCCTGATCCCTGAGATCGTGGGACGCATTCCGGTACTTGCCTACCTGAATCCGCTGGATCAGTCTGCCCTGAGAAGCATTCTGACAGAACCCAGGAATGCCATCATCAAACAGTATGAAAGCCTTTTCGATATGGACGGTATCAAACTCAGTTTTGATGAGGATGTGCTGAACTATATCGTTGAAAAATCAATGGAATATAAGCTGGGTGCAAGGGGACTTCGTTCCATCTGTGAGGCCATAATGATAGATGACATGTTTAATTTGCCTTCCACAGAGACCAAGGAGGTCCATGTGGAACTGGAATATGCCAAGGAGAAGTTTGAAAAGTCTGATGTCAAAAGGCTGAGGGCTGCTTAAATTTATTTTGTTTATTAAACGGAATTCATTTTCTTTGACCCAACAAAGTACAGTAATGAAAAATTATACTTTTAACAATTGGTGGTGGCTTTTATCTGCATGGGGAACCCGTGAGTTGTGAAAGCCATTGTTAAAAAACTGCATAAAATTTAAGGCTTGCCAATCACGGCAGGCCTTTTTTTATGATAAAAAATATGACTATGCAAAAAGTAAAGATCAAAACAGCCATAAAACAGATCCTGTCAGACACCATTACGCCTGTGAGTGTTTACCTGAGGGTAAGGGATATATTTTCTCAATCCATTTTACTGGAAAGTAGTGATTATCATTCCAACGAGGATTCGTATTCATTCATTTGCCTCCAGCCATTCTATTCCTTTACCATTGAGCAGGGAAAGATAATCCTGAGGGATGAGCATGGAGGATCCGACATACAGCAGATCACGCCAGATACATCCATTCCCGATGAGTTGAACAGGTTCTTTCAATCTTTCGAGCTCGCAGATCCCGACCCGAGGATCAGGACCAATGGATTCTTTGGCTATTCAGCCTATGATGCCATTAAATATTTCGAGGACATCAAAGTGGCGGAAGACGTAGAAAGCGCTTATGCCATTCCGGATATGGTTTATTCCCTGTACAGGATCATTATAGCCATTAATCATTTCCAGAATACCCTTACCATCCTGGAAAACCAGACCGATGGATATGATAGCCAGCTGGATTACATACAATCCATGCTTTTCAACCGTAATTTCGCAACCTTTCCCTTCAGTCCCACTGAGAAGGAAGAATCCAATATGACTGACCAGGACTACAGGGACCTGGTCAGGAAGGGCAAGGAACATTGCTACCGCGGAGATGTATTCCAGATCGTCCTGTCACGCCAGTTCAGGCAGGATTTTACCGGGGATGAGTTCAATGTTTACCGTTGCCTGAGATCCGTCAACCCTTCCCCCTACCTTTTCTATTTTGATTTCGGGAGCTTCAAGATATTCGGTTCATCCCCTGAAGCTTCGCTGCAGATACAGGACAGGATTGCCTATATCCATCCCATTGCCGGAACATTCAAAAGGACAGGGGATGATTCGGTGGACAAAGATTCTGCTATCAAGCTGGCCAGGGACAAAAAAGAGAATTCGGAACATATCATGCTGGTTGACCTGGCACGCAATGACCTGAGCCGCAATGCAGACCATGTTACGGTGGAAACCTTCCGTGAGATACAGTATTACTCGCATGTGATACATATGGTTTCCAAGGTGTCCGGGATGTTGCCGAAAGATTACAATGCCGTTCGGGTGATGGGGGATACCTTCCCGGCCGGTACACTTTCAGGGGCCCCGAAATACAGAGCCATGGAACTGATTGACAGGTATGAAAACCAGCACCGCGGCTATTATGGTGGAGGGATTGGTTACCTGGGCTTCGACGGGGCCCTGAACCATGCCATCATGATACGGTCATTTCTCAGCAAGAATAATTCATTATACTACCAGGCAGGGGCCGGTATTGTGGCAGATTCTGTAGAAGAAACGGAATTGCAGGAAGTTAATAATAAACTGATGGCACTTAAAAAAGCCATCGATATGGCAAAGGAGATTTAAGACATGGAAAAAGTAGTTGTTATCGATAATTACGATTCTTTTACCTATAACCTGGTGCATGCACTGAACCAGATCACCGGTTCCAGGGTAGATGTGTTCAGGAATGATAAGGTTGAGATGGATGCCCTGGACGTTTACACTCATATCGTCCTGTCTCCCGGTCCCGGGATACCTGATGAAGCCGGACTCCTGAAGGATATCATCCGGAAGTATGCACCTGAAAAAAGGATGCTCGGAGTTTGCCTGGGGCACCAGGCCATTGCTGAAGTTTTTGGGGGCAGCCTGATCAATATCAGCAAGGTGTTTCACGGAGTATCCACCCGCATCAGGGTACTGGACAGGGAAGATTACCTCTACCGGGACATACCTGCAGAGTTTGACGGGGGCAGGTACCACTCCTGGATAGTCTCTGAAGATGACCTTCCTGCCTCCCTGCAGATTACTGCAAAGGCAGAAGATGGTGAGATCATGGGCATGAGTCACAATGAATATGATGTAAAGGGTGTGCAGTACCACCCGGAATCTGTACTGACCAAAGAGGGTATGGCCATACTGACCAACTGGATAATTTCATGATTTGAAAAACGCGGAACCATGAAAGAAATACTGAATTATTTATATGAGCATAAAACCCTGGACAGGGAGGAGGCCAAAAAGGTCCTGACAAACATTGCCAGCGGGGTATACAATCATTCACAGATAGCCTCCTTTATTTCTGTATACCTGATGCGTAGCATAACGGTTGATGAGCTTTCCGGTTTCCGGGATGCATTGCTTGAGCTTTGCCAGCCGGTGGACCTGGCAGAATTTGATGCCATTGATCTTTGCGGGACGGGTGGGGACGGGAAGGACACCTTTAATATTTCCACCCTCTCAACCTTTGTTGTGGCTGGAGCCGGGGTAAAGGTAGCCAAACACGGGAACTATGGGGTATCCTCCTCGGTCGGATCCTCCAACCTGATGGAATCTGCCGGGTACAGGTTTTCCAGCGATGCATCAAAGCTTAGGGCAGAGATTGATAAGGCCGGAATATGTTTCCTGCATGCTCCCCTTTTCAACCCGGCCATGAAAAATGTAGCCCCGGTCAGGAAAGAACTGGGCATGAAAACTTTTTTTAATATGCTGGGACCCATGGTCAATCCAAGTTTCCCCAGCCGTCAGCTGGTTGGTGTCTACAGCCTGGAACTTTCCCGTTTATATAACTACCTGTACCAGGCCGGAGATAAAGAATATGTGATCCTGCACAGCCTTGACGGGTATGATGAGATATCTCTTACAGGTGCTTGTAAGGTGATTACAAGAACAATGGACAGGATCATTCAACCCTCTGACCTTGGATTTCCCATCTATCCGGCGGAGCAGTTGAGAGGAGGAAGCACCCCTGAGGATGCTATGAAAATCTTCATGGCAGTGCTTCAGAATAAAGCTACTGATGCTCAAAAAGATGTGGTGATTGCTAATGCGGGATTGGGACTCCAGGCTTGCTTTCCGGGAAGAAGTTTGGAGGATTGCCTTGGCATGGCCAGGGAATCAATCGAAAGTGGTTCTGCGCTGAAAGTATTTAATACGCTAATGGAAATGAATAAATAATCTTGTAGCCCGTGGATATCCTGGAAACCATAATTGCTGATAAAAAGCGGGAACTGCTGCTGGTAAAGCAGAAGGTCTCAACAGGTGAACTGGAGAGAGATCCTGTGTTTAGCAGGCCAACAATCTCATTGCGTGATGGTTTGGTAGGGAGTAGTAAGGCTGGGATCATCGCAGAGTTCAAACGAAAATCTCCATCCCGGGGCATGATCAATGAATATGCAGATCCGGTTAAAGTAAGTAGTGGCTATGTTCAGGCAGGAGCAAATGGCTTATCAGTATTAACAGATACCAAATATTTTGCCGGCAGCCGGGAAGACCTGGCCAGGGCCAGGGAGGCCAATGAATGCCCCATACTCCGCAAGGATTTTATGATAGATGAATACCAGGTACTGGAAGCCAGGGCATGGGGGGCGGATGTGATCCTGCTGATCGCAGCTGTCCTTGAAAAAGATGAGGTCAGGAAGCTCTCTGCATTTGCCCAATCTTTGGGACTCGAAGTATTGCTGGAGGTCCACGAGGAATCAGAACTGGACGCTCTCAATGAGCATATTGATATTGTTGGTGTCAACAACCGTGACCTTAAAAAGATGCACACTGATGTAAACACTTCACTGGCGATGTCAGAAAAAATTCCGGCTGATTTTCTTAAAATATCCGAGAGCGGGATCTCTGATCCAGGTACAATACTCAAATTAAAAGAATATGGATACAAGGGATTCCTCATTGGGGAATACTTTATGCAACAAACGGATCCGGCCATTGCATGCCGGGAATTGATTGAGGGCCTGTAAAAAATGGATTTGAAGATCAAGATATGCGGGATGAGAGAGACGGGTAATATCCGGGAACTGGCGGGATTAAAGCCTGATTATATGGGTTTTATCTTTTACCCTGCATCAAAACGATATGCTGGCAGGCTTTCCCCCTCGGATTTGGTGAATATTCCAGGTGAGATTGAAAAAGTTGCTGTCTTTGTAGATGCTTCCAGGGAAGAGATCGTATCCACATGCAAGGCATATTCAATTCGCATTCTCCAGCTCCATGGAGATGAACCACCGGCTTTCTGCCGCTTATTAAGGGAAGAGGGTTTCCAGGTCATCAAGGCATTCAGGGTGGGACAGGGATTGGATATGGAAAAAATGGAAGCGTTTGCTGAAGTTTGTGACTTTATATTGTTCGATACCTCTGGAGAGGGATTCGGGGGGACTGGCTTAAAGTTTGACTGGAACCAGCTTCAGGATTACACACTTGAATTGCCATTTTTTTTAAGCGGTGGCATTGCACCCGGGGATGCTCGCAGGATCAAGGATATGGATATTCCACAACTGTATGCTGTAGATCTGAACAGCCGGTTTGAGATCAAACCCGGGTTAAAGGACAAAGAAGAATTAGAGAAATTCATCAGGAAGATCAGAACCTGATGGCCAAAAAAAAATCTATGCAATACGATGTAAACCAGGATGGATATTATGGGGATTTTGGCGGGGCCTTTATCCCTGAGATGCTTTATGCCAACGTGGAAGAGCTGCGGCAGGAATACCTTGGCATCCTGGAGGATGATGGATTCAAGAAAGAATTCAAAAACTTGCTGAAGAATTATGTGGGGCGTCCCACACCGCTGTTCCATGCTGGTAGACTCTCCGAGAGATATGAGAGGCAGATCTTCCTTAAACGTGAAGACCTCAGTCATACCGGGGCGCACAAGATCAATAATACAGTCGGGCAGATCCTGATGGCAAAACGCCTAGGTAAGCAAAGGATCATCGCTGAAACCGGGGCAGGGCAGCATGGTGTTGCGACAGCTACGGTCTGTGCACTGATGGGAATGGAATGCATCGTCTACATGGGGGAAACTGATGTTGAGCGCCAGCAGCCCAATGTGCTAAAGATGAAGATGCTGGGAGCTAGGGTAGTGCCCGTGCAGAGTGGGAATAAAACCCTGAAGGATGCAACCAATGAGGCGATAAGGGACTGGATCAATCATCCCGAGGATACCCATTATATCATCGGTTCAGTCGTTGGTCCCCATCCTTATCCCGACCTGGTATCAAGGTTACAGGCTGTGATTGGGGAAGAGATCGCCTGGCAGATCCGTGAGCAAACAGGGAAGGAGGTCCCAGATTGCATCATCGCCTGTGTAGGTGGAGGAAGCAATGCCATGGGGGCCTTTTACCCATTCCTTGAAAACAAATCAGTCAGGATGGTAGGAGTGGAGGCTGCTGGAAATGGTATTGAGACAGAGGAAACTGCGGCTACCCTGGCCTGTGGAAGGCCGGGGATTATTCACGGGAGCAAAACCATGCTTATGCAGGATGATGACGGGCAGATCATTGAGCCCTATTCCATTTCTGCGGGACTCGACTATCCGGGGATAGGCCCCATCCATTCATACCTGCATAAAACAGGAAGGGTGGAATACTATTCAGTAACAGATGAGCAGGCCCTGGAGGCTGCCCTGGAACTCACCAGGCTGGAGGGTATCATACCCGCCCTGGAAACTGCACATGCACTTGCCATACTGGGTAAATTTAAAACCGACCGGGATGATGTACTGGTAGTAAATCTTTCGGGGCGAGGTGACAAAGATATGGAAACCTATATTAAAGCTTTTGAGAATGAACAGGATTGACAGACTATTCCGATCAAATAAATCCGGGATCCTGTCGGTGTATATTACCGCTGGATATCCCGGTTTGCATGATACTGTCGAAGTGATCCAGGAACTTGCCAAAAACGGTGTGGATATGATAGAGATCGGCATGCCCTTTTCAGACCCCCTTGCGGACGGTCCCCTCCTGCAGGCCTGCAACCAGCGGGCCCTTGAGAACGGCATGACCCTGAACTTCCTGTTTGAGCAGCTGGGATATATCAGGGAGACTGTGGATATCCCCCTTCTCCTGATGGGATACCTTAATCCGGTACTTAATTATGGCATAGAAAAATTCTGCAAGAAAGCGCAGTATGTAGGCATAGATGGGGTCATACTGCCCGATCTTCCTGTCAGGGAATATACCCTACATTATCATAATCATTTCAGGGAGAATAACCTGCACATGACCTTCCTGATCTCTCCCCAGACCGCTGAAGAAAGGGTCAGGGAAATCGACAGTTTAGGGAAGGGATTCATTTACATGGTCTCCTCTGCTTCCACAACCGGGGTGAAAAGTGGTTTCCAGCCTGAACAGATCAAATACTTTGAACGGATCCATGCCATGGATCTGAAGCTACCGCAATTAATAGGTTTTGGGATCTCGAACCGGGATGGCTATCAACAGGCTTGCCAATATGCTTCAGGAGCCATTATTGGTAGTGCCTTCATGAAATCGCTCATGGGAGAAGGTGCTATCCCGGACAAAATCAAATCATTTGTAAATCAAATCAGGTCTTAGTATACTTACCTGAAA
>CAZXOJ010000142.1:0-10621 GCA_964642325.1 uncultured Bacteroides sp.
TGAATTTAGCACGGAATGTCAACTCGCCATTTTCTCCGGCAGGAAAATTAAAAACTGCCCCGCTGTAATGAGACAATAATGTTGAATCGTAATCCGCTTTTAAATGCATCACATTTTTTCCGGGTTTATCGGGATGTTGCATAACGAAAGCACCTGGTATTCGGTTGTATGCGCAATGCCCTTCAATTCCCTTAATATATTTTTGACAAGACCAATTTGAAAGTCCATCAGAAAATACATCAGCGCGTTCTTTTTCATATAGCCATTCTGGATTAAACTTTATTAATGACCGAAATTCAGGATGTTGTCCCAAAGAAACTAAAATTTCTCCGTCCCCTGTCTCTACGAATTCGCTTTGATGGACACTACGGTCATTGCTTCCCATTTTACCAAACCTGGTTGCCATTAAACTGTCGTTACGCAAAGGATTTAAATACAATTCCCTGAACCCCTGCCAGTTTTTACCGTCATCGTCGGAGATTGCTGCATGGATGGCGTCGCGGTTCGTAAATACATCCTCCCAATAACTATCCGGATGTTTCACTTCGGGCAGTGGAGTAGTGTTGCACCAAAGAAACAGGATTCGACCATCGCTAAGCCGTTGTATGGTTGGCATAGTTATGGTTCCATAGAATCGTGACGGTTTGGGTTCCGACCAGATTTCCCCGCCATTGGTTGAAAATGATTCATAGTGCATATCCTGTGCGGTACGCATTAACATCCACAAATTGCCATTTTGTAATTCAACAACTGAAGGCTCAACTGCCCCATGGTTCCAACGTTCTCCCCTATGCAAACCACCCACCTTGTGATCTGGTGCATTTACCTGGTTCGACTTCTTCCAGGTCTTACAATTATCATCTGAATAATAAGTGCCACAACCATTTCGGTACTTTGTATGGAATGCCGCAATGGCCCGACTACCATTCTGAATATAAACAACGGGTTTTATCATTATCGCACCGTTTGTATCGATTTGTTCTTTTACCCATTCGCCATCGATACCACCAATAGACCGGATCACATATACTGCATCATTTCCAACTGAAAAAACCCGGCAAAATTCACCAGTAACCTGGCTTTGTTTACCATATAAATTGCCATCTTCGACTGGGACAGTCTGCCAGCTTAAGCCTCCGTCTTTACTTATGATGTAACAATCCTTACCGTAATGTCTTATATCGCTATCGTTAATTTTAACCAACCCGGTATAAGCATTCTGTGGAGGTCTGCCTACAAAATATGGATCATGAGCCTGATGGGAATTGTTAGTGCAAGAAACAACCCAGACAATTAGGCAAAAAACCAATATGTTTTTCTTCATAGTAATCTGCTTCTTCAATTACCTGAGAGATGCCTTGGTGAAAATGTGCTCGGGAATATCCCTATCGAATTCGATTGAATCAATTATAAATTCTGTTCCATCACCTTTTTTAAGCATGTCTTTGAATACCATTCTTCCGGGGAACCACCTGGATCCAACACGCTTAATGTCGTATAGCTCTGTTTTTTTCAGCAGTTTTCCGCTTTTTGCATAAAGTTCTTCCTTCAGTGGAATATACTTTTCCTCATCCATCCAGATCTTGCGGACCTGGTAGGTGACATCATCGGTTATTGCTTCCAACTGGAGGACCCAGCATTTGGTTTCACGCAGGGTCTCCTCACCTGTGACTTCGGCTTTGTAATTGTCTTTGTAGGTAGCATCGTCCATCATGTCCTCGTATGACAGGTCTGAGCCCATGACAGACTGCCTCAGCATATGCCCCGATATCTGTATGGTCCGGTCTGTGGAGGGAGAATAGATCCACAGCGCATCCTCGAGCTTGAGCATTTTGGTACCCGCTTCCCTGGGTGGGGACAGGTATTCGGAATAAGATTTCTCCTCTCCAACCGCCCAGGTTTTTGATTCTATCGTGCGGCTAGACCTGGGACCATGGATTACCATTTTCGAGGTCAGTACACGGTTTTTTGATGACATATTCTTGTCCATGCGCTCCATGACTTCATCCCCGGAAGGGTATTGGGCATTTAAAAAACCTGCTGCCAGTAAGCCTGCTGATATTATGAATAGTTTTTTCATTTTATGTCATTTGTTATGTTTCCAACTCCTTAAACAAGACGGCGGTATTCCTTTTATATATCCCTATGCCTGAAAGTATGGTTCCTACACTCGAAGCTATCAGTCCCGGTATAAACCCAATGTAATAAGCCTGGGGAACGATCTTCGCATGAAAGGAAGCTGGCATCATCATGGTTGCACCCTTTGTCATGCCGCTGATATCAATTCCCACTTCCTGTATCCAGTATGAGAAACCTAATCCAACAATGGTGCCAATTGCCGAGCCGAGGATACCAATAAGGATGGATTCATAGATCATGCTCCTGTAAATATGGCCTTTCTCTTCACCGATGGCCAGCCTAATACCCACTTCACCGTACCGTCTGAGTCCGCCGATAAGCCCGGTGTTCCACAGGACAATAGACATGGCCAATACAAACACAAAAACCATGATGAAGGACATGGCATCCACCATCTCGAGGTAACTTGCAAGGTCGCTCTGCTCTGTCAGCATAGCCATAACAGGAGAAAACTCATCATCGGGATCAGAGAATTTACTATTGAATCCCAACTTGATAATTTCAGCCTGTTCGGGATCCCAGTAACCGCCAGGCAGGTAGCCAAGGATCTCACTGGATGCATCATACATGTCAAGGGCAATCTGTATATCAGAAATGTCAGCTATCATGGCCCCCTTGTCCATCACCACTGTTCCGAACCGTACGGTCCCTGCAACGATGAAATTATAGAAAGTCATGCTTCCGTACATGGTCGATCCCATGAGAGTTACGGCATCTCCTGGCTGGACCTCAAATTTATTGGCAAGGTCATCGGAGATAAGGATCTCTCCCGGCTGGTCTGGTATCTCCCCCTGCACCAGTATCCTGTCCAGTGTCAGCCTTTCGGGTTCTTTACTTCCCGGGGTAAACATATCGATGGATATTCCCATGATGGGGCCCTGCGCACGGGTTTCCCCATTTTCATCCGGTACATCGAGCAATCCGCCGAATCGTGTACGCAGTACCCATTCCATATCCGGATACTCGGCTTTGACTTCATCGAGCAAAACACTTACATCGGTCAATGCAAGGTCTATGGGAACCTGGTTGCTATTTTCTGCATAGGCATTGGTCATGATCTTGACATGGCCGGTGGAGAACTTGGCACTGAAATCGGCGAAATCTCCAAGTATTCCTGAGATATAGCAAACCATCAGGACGGTTAGAGAAACCCCGGCTGCAACAATAATAATTGGCAGGAGGCTTCTTTGTTTGTCCCGTAATAATCCTTTAAACAGAAATCGTATCATTGTAGTTTTCCTTTAATTGCTTCAGTCGGGTTCATTTTGGATATTTTGCGGGAAGGCAGGAAGCTCACGATGGTTGTAGTTATGATGATGATCAGCATAACCGTAAGTACCAGTCCCACACTATAAGCAGGATATATCCTCTCCGCAATGGCCATTCCGAATCCTTCAGAATCTACCGGCATGGCCCAGCCAGTATTACTTAGCCAGATGAGGAAGGGTATCCCGGGAATGGCACCAACCACAACCGCCAGGATGGCATGCATGGCCCCTTCAACGGTGAAGAGCCGAATAATCTGCGAGCGGGTCATTCCCATGGCCATATAGGTACCAATTTCTTTCTGCCGGCGGAATATGGATAAGACCTGTGTATCAAACACTGCCAGCATTGCCAGGAGCATGAGTATAACATATAGGAAGGATCCACCAATGGTTTTCATGCGGATCATATCACGCATTTCCTTTAGCAGGAAGTCATGGTCCCTCAACACCCATCCTTCTTCCGAACCGTACCAGGTGTATTCCTGGTCGGCGATCAGTATGGTGGCCTCGCCGGGCATCTGGGTCATTTCCCTCAACCTTTCGATGGGGATCCACATTTGTCCCGCAGTAACCGCCGGGACATCGGCCTTGAACACTCCGACGATCAGGGCTTCAGCGGCATCGAATGTACCATCAATATCACGCCATCTAACCGTCACAAGATCTCCCTCTTTAAGCCGGGCATTCCTGGCCATGATATGTCCGATGATGGCCGGGATCTCAGTGTAATCCCCTGCCAGTTGAGCAGTTGGCAGTTCTGACACCTGCTGGTCCGTGTTTATTCCTTTCAGAAGAATACTCTGCATCCTTCCCTCAGGATATATCGTGGCCTGTGTGATCAATACCGGGGCCAGGTTTCCTTTTTCGATTTCACCCTGCATTGAGCCGGGAATCGCCGCATGGCTGTCCTCCAGTGTAAAAGGATCATAAGGATCATAATTCTCCTGCCATATTTGTCCCCCGCCAATCTCCCAGGCGATCATGTCTGTCACGGCCTGCCTGTTCCATCCATCCAGGATCCCATAATGCATGATGATCAGGATCAGTATGAAGGCGAGGACGCCAACGTTTAGCCAGGTGCGCAATCCGGCACCTATGAGATTCCGAAAAGCTAATTTTAAAGCTGTCATGGCTGTTTATATTTGCTCATCTTTGACCACCTTGCCGTCTTCCAGGGATATTTTCCTTTTCAGGTATTTTATCACCTTGTCATCGTGGGTGGCAAAGATGAAAGTTGTATTTAAATCTTTATTTAGTTTTTCCATGGTCTGCAGGATGTTATGAGAATTTGCTGCATCCAGGTTGGCGGTGGGCTCATCCGCCAGCACAAGCTGTGGTTTTTTCACCATGGCCCGGGCTATGGCAACCCGCTGGCATTCACCTCCAGAGAGCTGTGCCGGGCGGGATTTAATTTTGTCTGAGAGCCCCACCCAATCAAGTGCTTCATTGACAGCCTGTTTTCTTTCACCAGCTGTCATATCAAGCAGGAGCAGAGGGAACTCCACGTTCTCGAAAACGGTGTAAACCGGCAGCAGGTTATAGGTCTGGAATATGAATCCCAGGTTTTCTTTTCTGAGTTTCGCTGCCTTCTTATGGCTCAGATCCCCTACTGACTGTCCCAGTACCACCGCTGTTCCTTCTGAGGGGCCATCAAGAGACCCGATGATGTTCAGCAAGGTGGTTTTACCTGAACCTGAGGGACCCACAAATCCAGCGAACTCCCCGGTCCCGAATGTAAGATCAATACCGTTCAGGGCCGTAAAATGACCTCCGCCTATGGGGAAGCGTTTTACGAGGCCGCTGATTTTTACGATTTCATTGTTTTCCATTAGAATAAATATTTGAGTCCATTAATGATTAAATACTACCATAAATTGTAATCCCCTGCCTGCATAGAGATTACTTCCTTCAAGTCCCTGGTAAAGATTAAACCGTTGGGGGTTCCAGAATCCCATGATGTAAAAACTCCATTTATCATATTGCCAGGACCAGTTGATGAAATTATAGAATTCCTTGTTGGTCCAGTCATAAAACAGGATCCCGTTCAGGCTGTTTATGATATTGAATGAATAGTTGGCAGACAGGGCTGAAAAATGAACACTCTCCCCACTACTTAATGGCTTTTCTGAGCTTCCATAAGTGAAATATTCTGTCATCATGTTCAGCCCGTTGCCCAACCCGAATGTATAATCCAGTCCCAAATTAAGTGCATGGCTATATTCCAGCTCAGGGATATGTATCTCCCGGTGTGTCAGGGCAGCCTCAAACCAGAATCCGACCACATAATCAAATTTCCCGTCCAGGGCCAGCCTCTTTTCCCTGATATGTTGCTCCTCCCCGTGTGGGATCTGGAACACTTTTTCGGCATCCGCCACCCGGTAGTGATAAGTGGTTGCAAGTTCCCCACCGGGAACAGGCAATTGCACTCTGAAACCGAATTCCGGCTTATTTTTGACTGAAGGGATCACCTCCCATCCCTTGCGCTGGTCATTCCCTATCAGTCCCCATACCCAGATATTGGCATTGTTCAGGAAATAGTACCGGCCCAGGATCCCCCATACCCCATCGGTAAGCTGGAGGGGGTCTCGGGGATCTATCTGGTCGAACCACATCAGGGGCCGCAGCATATTGGCAGATCCAAAATTTATCTTCTGTAATCCGCCCCGCACCTCAAATTGGTCCCCCGAAAACTTCATCCATGCCCTGTAGGGTTTTACGTCGCCTTCCCATACCGTACTGTCGGCAGACCAGTAAAGGCCAGATCCCCAAATATTGGCCGAAATCTCAGCATCAAATGAGAAATTTTCCTTGATGGGTGTCTGGAACTGTATCTCCGGCAAATACCTTATCCCCGCCTGCCCTCTCCATACCTTTTTTGTATCCCCTGAGCCGGGGGGTCCCACAAGCTCCTCCATCTGGCTCGCCACAGCCCACCCAATCGCCTGGCCTTTAAAGACAAAAGACTGGGTATATCCGTTTTGGAATATGGCTGTAAACAGCATTATATATATGGATACGCTGGCAATATATCTACATCCTGAAATCATTATTCTCTCGGCATAATTCCGTAAAAGAAAAAGTTTACCATCTCCATGATCAGGTCCTGGGGACTATCATAGATTTTCTGCAAGGCCTCATCTTCCATCAGGTCCAGCATTTTGTTTAAATACCAGAGGATGAATTCAATCTTCAGATCCTGCCGGATGTCTCCCCTTTTTTGTGCCTTAGCGTAATCT
Organism: uncultured Bacteroides sp.; assembly: GCA_964642325.1. Taxonomy (GTDB): domain Bacteria; phylum Bacteroidota; class Bacteroidia; order Bacteroidales; family SM23-62; genus SM23-62. The sequence goes on from CAZXOJ010000142.1 coordinate 6,644, forward strand.
TTAATGATCAGTCCCATCATTTCATGCATGCGCTGGTGAATGAAATCATGGAGTTCAGGTTCTGCATGCGGGATATAGTCCGAGAAAAACTCCTGGCTCATCTGGTCAGACCCTTCCAGTTTCATTTTAATGGTTTCCCTTACTTTTTCTTCAAAGGGAATGTCCTTCTGCATCAATGTAATATACCTCTCCAGGGCCTCGTCTGTCATTTCGGTAATCCAGGTCTTTACAAGCTCATTCTTGTTTTTGAAATGCTTGTAGAAGGTCATCTTGCTAACATTGGCCTCCTTGCATATCTCTTCCACTGTCACCCGTTTGATTCCGTACTTGAAAAACAGGTCTTTTGCTGTCTGTATGAGTTGTTTGCGTTTCATACGATATAGGCAATTACTTACGAATAAAGTACAAATATACGATGATCGTAAGTTATTGTCAAATTATTCTGGAAAATTCGTACCTCCTGGAAATGTTAAAATTTGCCAGTTCAGGAAGGACGAGGGATACGGGATAACCAGGGTCAGGAAATGATACTGTCCATCTGTATGGCCGGACTTGATTCAAGGTCCATCATACAATTGATCATCCTGGCCTCGGTCAGGAGGGGGAGATCCTCAGGGCTGAGAATAGCCTCGGCGATCTGGCCGCTTTCAAGCAAATACGTACGCATGGTCCCTTTGAGCAGGGGCGTGACAGGTGTAAGCCACCAGCCATCAGGGAGGCGGAAGACAATATTACTGATGGAAGTATCTGTAATATATCCATTCTTGATGATCAGGATTTCATCACAATCTCCCCTTTTGTCGAAAAGCTCCTCCAATTTATGCCTGTCAGCATACTTGTATCCATATTCAATATCATTGCAGTGGATCATCTGTAAACTCCGTACAATACGGGTTTGATGGGGAAGAAACTGTATCTCATCTATCTCCTTTCCATAGAGCACCCGGCAACGATAAGTACCTTCCCCCAGGTCATCCGGGATCTTGATAATGTTGGCAAGGTCGAGTGACTCATTTATACCCAGCAAGGCATTCCGGCTTTTGTTCAGACGGGCATTATGCCATTCCAGGTTATAGATTACCCTTTTTTCAATCTTTATGGTTTCAAGTAAAAGGGACATAAACTTTGTCTATTAATTCCTGGTATTCTTTCTCAGGATCGCTCATAAAGGTAATACCACCACCACTGCGGTAGATCATCCCTTCATTCTGCTGCTCAATGAACCGGATCATAACGCAACTGTCAAAATCCCGGCCGTCAAAATATCCCATTATGCCGGTGTAGTAACCCCTGGGACTGCCTTCCGATTCCCTGATTATCCTGAGTGTTTCCTCCTTCGGCGCACCGCTTACAGAGCCTGCCGGCAGCATTGAAAAAATAATTTCACCAAGTTTGGAATGATAATTATCCGGTAATCTGCCGGAAATCACCGAGCTTACCTGTAGCAATTTTTTCCGGTTGGTTACCAGTGTATCAAAATACCTGAATTTTTCAACCCTGACACTATCGGCATGAATGCTGAGGTCGTTCCGGATGAGGTCAACAATGGTCACATGTTCGGCCATTTCCTTCTCATCATTCAACAAAACGTCCTCTGCGCCGGGCAAGGCGGCGTCTATTGTCCCTTTCATCGGAAAAGAATAGATCTTTCCCTGCTTGATCCGGACGAAGGTCTCAGGCGAAAAAAACACAAATTCATTCTTATAAAGCAACTTATATTTTGCATGGCTGAGTTGATATATATGCTGCAGACTGAGGTTCGTTGTCAGTTTGGTAGGGAATGTCAGGTTAGTCAAATAGGTTTTTCCGGCCCGGGCCTTATCAATGACGATCCTGAAGGCTTCTGCATACTTGCTGAATTCAACCGGTTCGGATTGGAATTCCACCGATCCTGGTATAGGGACAGGAGTGTAGTTGTGGGACCGGTATGCGGGGGTTGCAAAACTGATGTCAGGAGGCAGATCATCAAGTGGAAAGAGCAGGGGATGCTGTAATTCAAAATCAACGATAAGCAGGAAGGGGATGCGGGATTTGGCCAGGCTGTTTATCCGTTGGATCATGGTGTGAAATTACAAAAATTGAAGATTATCCCGGATATCCTTTACATTGGTTTCCTGATTTCATATATTTATTTATATGCAAAGAAAATACTCCTTATGAATAATCAACTCAATGTTTTATGTAACACTTCCAGTTACAATTTCAGCGGGTATCCCGAATCGATCAACCTGATTAAAAATCCCCAGAAGAGGAGATTGACTGGTGAAGAACTGGATCAGCTGATCTCCGCCTTTGATCCTGTTGGGATCATTGCAGGGGTCGAACCCATCAGCAATGAATCACTGAAAGCTGCCAAGAGCCTGAAAGTGATATCGAGGTGTGGTATTGACCTTGAAACGATAGATTACAGGGCAGCTAGGAGACTGGGTATCATTGTAACAGGCACCCACCTGGCTCCGGATATACCGGCTGCCGAACTGGCGCTGGCCATGATTCTGAGCCTGACACGAAACCTGAATCAACTCGACAGCCTGGTCAGACAGAACCAATGGGAAAGAAAGGTAACGGGCCTGCTAAAAGGCAAGATGGTTGGGGTCATTGGTTGTGGGATACTGGGCACCAGGGTCAGTAGACTGCTGGCTGCATTTGATTGTAACCTGATGGGATTTGACCCTGATGTAAAAATACATGGGTACTGTGAGATGGTCAGCTTTGATTTCCTTGTCCGGAACGCTGATATCATCACCCTTCATATGCCGATGAGAGAAGAAAATTATCACCTGATCAATGCCGATGCCATTGCCAAAATGAAAACAGGTGTGGTCATTGTCAATACCTCACGTTCAGGACTGATTGATGAAAAGGCATTGCTTGCTGCACTGGAGAATAAAAAAGTGGGAGGGGCAGCCCTGGATGTATTTGAAGAAGAACCCTACCAGGGTCCCCTGATCAATTATCCCGAAAACACCATCCTGACACCACATGTCGGGTCCTTTGCCGGGAATTACCGCTTCGATATTGAAAAGGAGGCCATGGAGAACCTGTTGAAAGGATTAAAGAAACAGGGGGTTACCGTCTAGGGTTTGATTCTTGCTCAAGCTGGCTGAGGATGCTGAGCGCTTCCTGCCGGTCATTCCCACAAACCAGTTCCTCAGCCTGGAAATCAATGCATACCTTAGGCCTCTGTTCGTAGATACCACAGCTGTAATCTTCCCGAAGATGTATACATTTTACCCCCGCCGGTTTGCCGCCAGGCATGCCTGGAATAGGAGATGAAATGGATGGAGCGATGCAGCAGGCCCCACAGAATTGACGGCAATCCATGGTTATTTGGTTATCGGAATGTGAAATTAGTATTTTGCATTGAAAAATCACCAAATGGGCTTAATTGATTATATTGTTCTTGTTAATGGATGATTTTTTCAAATACCTGACACCTGGTCAGGAGGATATTGACTGGGGATTATACCTTCTTTGTGCCGGGAAAGCCCATATTCCGGCGAATACTGTCTACCCACCTTCAGCTCACCCCTCCGGCTACTATTTTACCTGGGAACATGGCAGGGTCCTTCATGAATTCCAGATAAACTATATTACTGAAGGGGATGGTATCTATGAGAATGACGCTGGCCGGTATAAGATCAAGCCTGGTTCATTGCTGATCACTAAGCCTGGGGACTGGCACAGGTACCGGCCTGAGAAGAAAACCGGCTGGGTGGAGCATTATGTTGGATTCCGGGGAAATATTGCCAACCAGATATTCTTGCAGCCCTGGTTCGTTTCAGGGAAAGCTGTAATAGACATAGGCAACCGCGAGGAATTCATTGATACCTATTACAAGATATTTGAATATATACTTGAAGAAAAGCCTGGTTTTCAGCAAGTTGCTGCAGGGATGATGATGAAGCTTTTCGGCTATATGATCTCCCTGGATAAACAGAAAGATTTCTCCGGCAAGAGGGTGGAACAGATCATACA
>CAZXOJ010000143.1:0-10621 GCA_964642325.1 uncultured Bacteroides sp.
ATAAGACTGGCCGGGCCAAGGTCAGGGCTTATTACAAGGAAAGGAACAGCGGACTGTCATGGACAGGAGGCAGTGTTCATGGGACTGCGCCCAAACGAAATAAAGGAAGAAGCTTCCTCTCAAAAAACAGGTAAGCTTACCGGTAAACCTTCGCAGTAAATATATCCCGTTATTGTCGTAATTTAGCATTACCTGAGTTTATATGGATTTCATAATTTTGGATATTACGCCTTTCATGGACAAAATTGAAATCAAAGGAAAAGTATATTATCGACGGATTGCGGTCAGGCAGGGAAAGTGCCTACCGGCAACTATTTGACCAATATTACCAGAGGCTGGTAGTCTTTGCAAATAAGTACCTGGGGGACCTGGAATCCGCCAGGGACATCGTGCAGGAATTCTATCTCCATCTTTTTGATTCCCGCCATTCCATTTCCATACAAACATCGCTTAAATCTTACCTGTATAGCGGAGTAAGAAACCGATGCCTCAACCATGTTAAGCATGAACAGGTAAAAGAAAAACATAGGAACATGAGCAGATCCGAAGCAGGTGTTTACGATCCGGACCTGGAAGAAATAATGGATGCCCTTGAACTGGAAGCAAGGGTCTATGAAATCGTTTCAACCTTACCTGAGAAATGCCGGCAGATTTACATCATGAGCCGTGTCGACGGGAAACGAAACAGGGAGATCGCAACTGAATTGAACCTGTCAATACGAACTGTGGAAACCCAGATCAGCAAAGCACTCAAATTCCTAAAAGACAGCCTATTGCCACTAAGAGGAGAATAAATTTCCTTTTCGCGTACGTGTCTTCCCTGCCCAGGTTGTCTTAGTTACAGTAAGCCATGAAAAACAAGCAGCACATATTATGGATGATGAACTCTTGATGAAATATCTCACCGGCGATCTTACCGCTGAGGAATCCGAAACCATGAGGCTTTCCATGGAAGCTGAACCAGCAACCAGGAAATACCTGGAGCAGATGGAGCAGATATGGAAATCTTCCGGTAGTATCCGTGAATTTAAGTCAATTGATGCGGCAAAGGACTGGAACTCACTTCATGATAAATTTGGATTTCCGAAGCAGGCCAAGGAGCATTATCCATCGAGGCAGGTCAGGAGGATAACCGTCAGGGTTCTGCGTGTGGCAGCCCTTTTCCTCCTGGCATTTGCCTCAACATTTTTGATCTATTATTATACGGGGAATGGACGGCTCAGTAAAATGGACTGGATCACCCTGTATGCTTCAGGTCAACAGGAGGAGATCACTTTACCGGATGGCAGCACGGTGTCACTCAATACCGGAAGTAAACTCACTTACCCTGCTGAGTTTAAAGGCCCGAAACGGATTGTGAAACTCGAAGGAGAAGCATTCTTTGAAGTAGCCAGGAATGAAGAAAAGGCCTTTATTGTTATCGTGGCTGATGAAGCATCCACCGAGGTATTGGGGACATCTTTCAACCTGAAGGGGGATCCCGGCAAGAGAAGGGTATTATTGAATGTACTGAGCGGGAAAGTAGCGTTTTATCCGAAAGGTAAAAAGAAAGAGGCATTGGTGCTAGGTAAGGATGAACATGCCGAATACCACAATGGCCGAATTCAGCAGCAGGTTTCCTTTGACCTTAATTTCCTGAGCTGGAAAACCCGGACCCTGACATTTAATAATGCACCCTTGCCCCAGGTATTTAAGCAATTGGGGAACCATTACCACAAAGAGTTCCATATCGTTGGCACCGGACTCGATACGCTGGCACTTACAAGTACCTATAAAGATCAGAATATTGACGATGTGCTGGAGGAGATTTCCCTGGTACTGGATATAGAATTTGAAGAAACTGATGGCAGGATACAGGTCAGGGCCTTCGATATTCAGACAAATGAAAAATAGATCCATTATATTAATCCTCTCCCTTCTGCTAATATGCCAGGCTTCAGCCCTGGCCCAGGGAAAGACGTCTATCCTGGACAAAAAGATCAAGCTAAATAACCAGGTTACCACGCTGGAACAGGCGCTCAAGATCATTGGCCGGGAAGGGGATTTTACATTTTCTTACGGGAATAAGATCCCCGTCGGAAAGGAAGTTGTCCTGCAAGCAGGAGAAAAAACGGTTAAAGAGGTGCTGGATGGAATGTTGCGGGATGTGCCAGTTGATTATGTTGTAAAGAAGGACAAGATCCTGCTTTTTCCAAAAAAGGAAAATACCGGCCTTACCCAGACCGTCAGGGGCAGGATCATAGATAAGGATTCGGGACTCCCCATACCAGGTGTGAACGTCTTCATTGCCAGTCCCCTGAAAGGAACCGTTACCGATCTTGAGGGAAATTTCCGCCTAATGGATATCCCGGTTGGCAGGCATGAGCTTGAAATCTCCTGTATGGGATATGAAGGCGAAAACCTTCCCGGCCTGGTGGTCCATTCCGGCAAGGAAACCGTCCTGCAATTTGAGCTGGAAGAATCCATACTGGATATCGGGGAGGTAACCATCAGGCATAAAATAGACAAGCTTAAACCCGTAAATGACCTGGCCGTGATCAGTACCATTCCGCTTTCAGGGGAAGACCTCACCTACGTCCCCGGGTCTATGAACGATATATCCAGGGTCGCCGTATCCCTTCCCGGAGTGGCCAGTCCGAATGATGGCCAGAACCAGATCGTAATCCGGGGGAACAGTCCCAAAGGATTGCTCTGGAGGCTGGAAGGGATCGAGGTTCCAAACATGAATCATTTCGGGGAGGTCGGTTCATCCGGGGGTGGCATTAATATGCTTAGCAATAACATGCTTGGGCGCTCAGATTTTTTTACCGGTGCTTTCCCTGCTGAATATGGGAATGCACTATCAGGTGTATTTGATATCAACCTGAGGACTGGGAACAATGAAAAACATGAACAAACTTTCCAGATAGGTGTGATAGGCACAGAATTTATGGCAGAGGGGCCCCTGAACAGGGAAACCGGTGCCACCTATATTGCCCAGTTCAGGTTTTATACACTGGGTTTGATCACCATGATGGGACTGATGGACCATACGCCGGATTTTATGGACCTATCCTTCAAGTTCCACCTCCCTACAAGACGTATGGGGACTTTCTCCATTTTCGGGATAGGGGGAAAAAGTCACGAAAAGGGAGAATCTGGATATGACTGGTACAATGACATTGCAACGCTTGGTGTCTCAAACGAAATTGGCTTGACTGAATCTACCAGGATCAAGACAATCGCCGCCTTCTCCCTCTGGAAATACCGTTGGGATACGTACAGGAACATGGGATCGTCAGCCAACCCGATTGATTACACGGCCCATAGCGATGTCAGGGAAATTACACCGCGAATATCGGTTACACTGAATCAGAAGCTTAATGCAAAACACAAAATCCGGACCGGACTGGTTTACACCCATGCACTCTACAATTCTTTCATGGGATGGCATTCAGATACCCTGTCCAACAGGGCTCTTGACCCAAGTCATCCCCTGTACTCCAGCGAGATCAATTTCGAACAAATTTATGTCGATGATAAAGGAAGCACAGGCATCTTTCAATCCCACCTGAACTGGCGTTACAAAATAATACCCTCCCTGACCCTAAACGCTGGGATTCATTTTATCCATCTCCTCCTGAACCAGAACAATTCCATTGAACCAAGGTTGGGCCTCTCCTGGCAATTTCTGCCAAAACATAATCTTAGCGCGGGATTTGGAATCCACAGTCGGAGGGAATCCTTTACCCTGTATACCGGCGAAAAAACCATGCACGATGGAGAAAAAGTACAGATTAACAAAGACCTGGAACTGGCCAAGGCTCAACATTACATCCTGGGCTACCAGTACCGGCCAAATCCCGACTGGCTGCTTAAAACAGAAGTTTATTACCAGTACCAGTACGACATTCCAGTTTATCCCTTCCCACCTTACTTCTCGACCATCAATTTTGATTACGGCTTCGAGGGTAACATACTGGTTAATCGGGGGACCGGCTTCAATAAGGGGGCAGAGCTGACCATTGAAAAATTGTTTTCAAATGGATATTCAGCCCTGCTAACCGGATCGCTTTATGAATCCAAATTTAAAAATTACATGGATGAAGAGTACCCGACCAAGTATGACGGTTCCTTTACCAACTCGGGTATGTTTACAAAGGAGTTTGCAGTGGGACCGGGAAAAAGGAATGTGATTGGGCTCAGTACACGATATATATGGACAGGCGGTTTTCGGGAATTGCCCATAGACCTGGATGCATCAATGGAAGCCGGACGGGAGATCCGGGTATGGGATTATGGATTTACGGAAAAACTGGACAATTATTTCCGGATAGACCTGATGGTGTATTTTAGAAGAAACAGGCCCAGGTACACCTCAGAGTGGAAACTGGAGGTGATTAACCTGACCAATAACAAGAACATGCTTAAAACTTACTACGATCATCCAACCCAATCGATCAAGGTTGAGCACCAGAATACATTAATACCCTTACTAACATACAGGATACAATTCTAATATGAACCGAACAGCCCTAAATATATTATCATTGCTCTGTGCCTCTCTCCTGTTTACATCCTGTGAGCAGGACAGGGACTTTAGTCCCACATTCCCTTCCAGGGCCATCCTTGGCAGTGGTCCCTACGAGGGACCCTACTGGCCAACGGAAGATTGGAAAAGCTGTACTCCTGAAGAGGTGGGCATGGACTCTGAACTGCTCAGGAAGATGAATGAAGACATGGTGCTCCAAATGAAACTGCATATTGATGTTCACTCGGTCATTGTAATCCGCAAGGGATATATCGTGGCGGAGCAATATTATACTGATGATTTTAGCAGCGACAGTCTTCACTATGTTTTTTCCTGTACGAAAAGTATAACATCGGCGGCATTTGGGGTGGCAAGTGACATGGGACTTTTACCATCCCTTGATACACCCCTCCTCAATTTCTTTCCTGAGTACCAGGTCACATATCCTGAAGGAAAGGACGAAATTACCCTGCAGCATGCCCTGTCAATGACAGATGGATTTGAATGGTATGAGCTACAGTATCTTTATTCGGATAACCGGAATACATTCAGGCAGTGGAGAAACAACGAGGGTAGCATCCAGTTCATCCTGGACCAGCCCTTACTCAAGACGCCTGGTGAGGCCTTTAACTACAACTCCGGTATTTCCCACCTCCTGTCGGTCATTATCCAGGAACAAACCGGGGTAAGACTGGATTCATTTGCTGCCCGGGAAATCTTCCATCCGCTCGGTATCAGTGACTATTTTTGGTCCATCAACCAGGATGGGGCAGCAAGGGGATATGCGGGACTTTATTTAAGGCCAAGAGACCTGGCCAAGTTTGGATTACTGTACCTGGGAAAAGGCAGTTGGGAGGATAAACAGATAATCTCCGAAGCCTGGATAGATAAATCAACCAGTAAACAAATCCTGCGGGGAGACATTCCCGGGATGTACTATGGATACCAGTGGTGGGTCCATGAAGAAGGACTGATAGCTGCGGTCGGCTTTGGTGGACAAATACTCATGCTTATCCCTGAATATGACTTGATCGTACTGTTCAACAATTACCATAATGAAGCGGATGGTTTCCAGATGGAGACTCCCTGGCGCCTGCTTGAAACCTTCATCATACCGGCCATTACAGAATAACTAAAAAAAGCCTTATTCATTCACCTCTCTTGATCATTCGATCAAGGCTCAGCATATTCAACATTAAAAATCTAGGTTGATGATAATTACCGCGCCTCATTGGATTGATCCCCCACTTTTCTCTGGAGATGGGTTCCCCCTCACGATTGACTGCCTGTTCCCATGCTCCCACTCCCAACCGGAATGTTTTTAAAACATATTCCCATGTCCGCTGGTACCAGTCCCTCGCCCATGCCTCACCTGTATTTTCAAAAACCATCATACATCCAACTAAGATCTCGGTATGTGCCCACATGGTTTTGGTAGAATAATCCGTTCCCAGTATATAATCTTCGCTACCGAAAACCTGATAATTTTCACTGGCCCATCCGTCAAAATTATAATCCCAACCCATCTCCAGAAATCTTCTGAAATTGTTTTTGGCTTTATCAAAAAGCACCTGATCCTTTTTTTGCAGAGCAAGTTGCATAACCATCCACTGGGTTTCCAGAGAATGGCCCAGAAACATTAAACCTTCTTCCCCTTTTATCCTGCTGTAATCATGATTGAGCATTTCATTTGAAATCCGGTACCCTGGATGGTAGAAATTTGTCATTAATTTATCCACATGAAAATCCATCAGTTCTTCAAGCCTATCATCATTTTGATATTTCAAAAGCTGTGCTAAAAGCCGGATAAAGATCATGGAATGGCCTTGTATTCGAAGTCCTTCCATGCCTGTTCCTTCTTGATAATGAGGAGAATCATAGGCTTTTACGGCAGCCCAAATAGATTCTTTAACCAGCCTGATATCCTCTTCTTCCCCTGAAATTTTGTAATATTCTGAAAGACCATTCGCCGCAAATAACCAACCATAAATATCAGAACCTGGCTCTACTCCCTTGATTACATATCCATTCCTGCGAACTAACTCAGCCCACCTTCCTTCTCCCAGGTACATATTCTTAACCATAAAATCTCGTGTACTTCTTGCGATTTCAAGAAATTCAGGATTGTGACCGAAATTATTGTATAAGAATGAATACACCCATATTGCCCGTCCCTGGTACCAGATAAACTTTTCATCATCTACAGGAATTCCCTCTTTGCTTAAATTGCAAATAAATCCACCGTATTTCTTGTCATAGCCACCATTATTCCAAAAAGGCAGGTATTCATCATATAACATACCTCTCAATTGATCCCGGTGTTCATGCAGGGTAACTCCTGCAATACATTCAGATGACTTATATCCAGTCGTGTATTCTGTTCCATTCGCGACAGACAAGCCCGGTATTGTTAATGCGGGTGTTCCAAGGGTAGTCAATATAAATCTCCGTCTTTTCATATTCGTTAATGATTTTTGTTTACCGTACATTTCGAACCAGCCGGTGGACTGCATCCGTTACGCGTTCTTCCACATCACTGGCCCATCGATTTGCCGGAAGTCCATATTCATAAAGAAATGCACCACCCTCATAGCCACCTTCATTATACACACGAAGTGATGGAATATAGGCTACCAATACGTTGGCGTAACCACAGACCCATGTATTCGGGCCAAATTCCTTCTTGAAGCGTAGCGAATAATCCACGACGGCCTCTCCGCCAAGGCTGATCCAATGAAATATGCCGCCAAGTTTCCATACCTGTACAGGATAGGGGTAGAATGAGGCAAACTGTTCACCAGCATCCATTTTTTCAAGCATACGTTCAGCCCAGCTAGCACGGATGCGAGCACGAGCAGATGTATCCTTTTGATGCTCGAGAAGTGCAGTTTCGAGTTCCTTCCTGCTTGGGGGACTGAGATAATCCAAATCTACGAATTCAAAAGCTGTAGATAGTTTGGATGGAACCGGCTTCAGTTGAGACTGCAATGCTTTCTCTACAGCCTCAGAAAGCCTGCTTCCATATTGTTCGCAGAGCAACACCTCTCTCCTGGGCAGCGGATTCTGATCGCCTCCACAACCGGTGAAAAATAATGCCATTGTCCCGGGATGATTCTTCTCCAGTTCAATTTGTGCAAAGCCCGGATAATCGCCACACCACTTCTCAAAATTGAGCGTTGTCGGATGGCAAGCATACCCAAACATAATAGCAACTAACTGATTATCTTCCTTATATATTCCCATAATGGGCACAGAATGGTCAACGGGACCTTCCAGAGGTACATCGGCTGCCAGGAGCTCCGGAACCTCAGATTCAACATTATTGCGACGATTAACAGCGAAACTGGCCGTTCCTTCGCCAATCATCAGTCTGGCTGGTGATAAATCAGAAAGGGAAAAAGCCACCGTTTCAATGATTTTCTCTTCCAGATTATCAGAGTATTCTCTGACCAGTTCGATTTGAACACTATCTTTCGGGTAGTAATCAACCAGGTCTTCGTGAAGGCGTGGGGCGCAATGATTGTGACTGAAGGTTAATAGTATCTGAGACCGCTCAAGGTGAAATCGATCCATCAGCTTCCGGGAGATACTTTCATACATGTACCTTGGTATTCCCATAAGGTCGGTGGTAACAACCACGCTGCGTAGTCCATTGCTATCTTCCAGTGCAAGGGCCTTTACCCATAAATCATGAAGGCGGCCCTCAGGTTCACGCTTATATCCATATCCTGCCAGCCATACCTGCTCTTCAGGTGTGATAATCATTTTGGCTACTCCTGCTGTCCAGGGCAGCTCTTCACTCAACACCGCTGATGATTTACCAAAACAGCAAAAAAGAAAAACAACAGTGATTTTTGAAAGGTTTGCTATTCGTTTCATTCGCTCAAATATAAAGCTTAATTGTCAGGAACTGACCAATGTATGCGTGCCGCAAATACACTCCCATCGGCACCAAGGTTGAGATTTTCCGGCGGATGCATATTTTCACCCACCGTTACCCAGGATTCTTCATTATTAATGTGTGCAACTCCAAAATTTCCCATCATGACCCCGCGTTCAGGAATGATGATCCTTTCGGTCTCCTTTCGCAAAATCAGCCCATCCGAATCCACACTGGCCATAAACAGAGGGGCACGGCTTCTGGGAATGTGATCATTATTCGCATCCCGCCGTGTGTAAACAAGAAATAAACCTTCACTATGCGTGGCCCAGTGTTGCTGAGTGTTATAACTGCCGATTTCCATGCCGTTATCAAAAGTCCAGGGCTTAATACCTTGCCAGTGTAAGGCATCGTCACTTACGCTTACATAAGCTTTATTGTCATTTCTCAATGTCAGGTAATAACGATTCTTAAAAATAGTCAGCGAGGGTTCATAAATCCCACGTGGTTCATCGAGCGACAGCTCTTCTCCATGACGGATATAACTCAGCTCTTCTCCATCAAAACTGCAATGAAAGATGGTGGAAGCGTAGCAATTTGTAGTGTCTCCCTTCGCTTTGAAATAGACTGGGACCAGCAATCCTCCGTCCGGTTTTACCAACCATTGCCCACAGCCAGACCCTGAATTGTAGAATTTATTTTCGTCCGGTACCCTGACCTCCTTCCATTCCGACCATTGATCGGTTTCAGGGTCATAGACTGCATAGGCGGTTGCACGGGGCCGGTCTTTGATAAGTTTTCCACCTTCTAAATAGTAAACAGTATGACCCATCGCCAGCAACTTGCCTGTTTTCTCATGCCAACCGGGTGTAAAATCGCAGATTCCTATAATGATATTATTGGCACCTCGCCGCCAGCCCAATGCTGGTTGTTCTTTAGGAGCGGTCCAGGTGGTACCCATGTCATCGCTTTGCACGGTATAGAGACCGGAATAATAATCGGACTGTGATACGAACCACTTTTGCATGGTCATTATCAGCCTTGGCTGTCTGTCATTCCCCATCCCGGGTATAGCGGCTACACGGGCCTGGGTCCAGTTGAATTCACCGTCCCAATGCCTGGTGACTACTTCCAGCCTGACCTTATAATCCGGTGGTTCAGAATGGCCAGAATGATTCTTGTGGCCTGTCCCACAACCGGATAGGCCTGTAACCAGGGCGACGATCAATAATATTGTTTTCATTCTCATTATAACGGATTTGTTAACTCAGCCATATATATATCAGGATGGTTATTATTATCAGTACAAACAAATGTAGCCTCCAGTCTGAAAGCCCCGAAAACTTTTCTAGCTTTTTTGAATAATTGACGGTTGTCCTCCTGAGCTTATCAGGTTCCGTTTTTGGTGTAAATGCGGATACGGCAAACAATACAATTGTAATAAAAATGGTTGCCCACAAACCACGAAACCCAAAGTTCAATGTAAGCTTATAATGAAGGAAGGGAAAGACATTTTCTCCCGCTTCAGGTCCAATAAACTGATCTATGACAAATATTGTGGCAAAAATTATACCTACAAAAACCGATACAATGGCAGCTTTCAGGGTTACCCTTTTGCTGAGAATACCAAAAAATATGGCCGGAAAAACTGGTAAAACCAGATAGGCAGTAATGGTTTGCAGATATTTATATAAACCCTCTTCGTTTTTGTATACCAACCAGGCAGCACCTATTCCCAGGATAGTCACCAGCAGAATGACAATACGGCCGGAAAAGACTTGTCTTTTTTCTGATATATCAGGATGTATCTTGACCACAAAGTCCCGCACAACCAGCGTGGATACAGAATTCAGTACGGCAATCAGGGATGTGATCAGTGCAGCCATCAATGAGGCAAGTACCAGTCCCCGTAAACCGGAAGGCAACAGGTTGTTTAGCAGCACAACAAAAGTCTGCTGCGTCTCTTCCCCCTCCAGGCCGGGATACAGGGCATAAGCAATCACCCCGGGAAGGGCAAAAATAAAAATCGGCATCAGTTTCAGCAAAATGGCAAACATAGCCCCCCACCTTGCCTGTTGCAGGTTTGGTGCGGCCAGGACCCGTTGTACATTGACCTGGTCTATACCCCAGTAAAAAATACCGGCATAGAAAGCAGTGGCAAGGATACCCCAGAAGGGATATACCGGATCATCATAGGGCTTTGCAATGGTCATGGCTTCCGGAACCTTATC
>CAZXOJ010000144.1:0-10538 GCA_964642325.1 uncultured Bacteroides sp.
TCGGTAATGGAATCCCCCTGGAAAAGGATAACATCCCCTTCAGAAAAGAAGTCATATATGTTCCCGCCTTTTATCTCGGTACTGGTACGGGGGGTTAATACTGCAGGCAGACTCATGGCTGCTACAGCACCCAGTCCTGCCTGCTTGATAAATGTCCTCCGGGCAGGATCTCTGTCAGGTTTAGTGTTTGATCTGTTCATTTGCATTCATATTTGATTTAAACTTACACAAAAAATGCCTGATTTTCCATAAAAAAAGGCCGCCAGTAATAACTTGACAGCCTCTTTATAATATTGTGTCAGGGTAGTTTCCCGATAGAAGAATTATAGCAGGTTAACAGCAACGGTTACACCAGCCATCACGATGGATACCATAGCCATCAGTTTGATCAGGATATTCAGGCTGGGACCGGAAGTGTCCTTAAATGGATCCCCTACAGTATCACCAATTACGGCAGCTTTATGATTATCTGATCCTTTGCCACCAAGGTTGCCAGCTTCGATATATTTCTTTGCATTGTCCCATGCACCACCTGAGTTAGCCATGAAAACAGCCAGTACAAACCCCGTACTTAGTCCACCTACAAGTAAACCCATGGTTCCGGCTATTCCGAAGATCAAACCTGTAACGATGGGAGCCACAATGGCAAGCAAGGAGGGAACAATCATTTCAACCTGGGCACCTTTGGTCGATATCGCCACACATGTGGCATAATCAGGTTCCGTTTCTCCTTCCAGGATCCCCTTGATATCCCTGAACTGCCTTCTTACTTCCTCTACCATTTTCGCAGCTGCACGTCCTACAGCATTCATTGTAAGTCCGGAGAACATAAAGGCCATCATGGCACCGAGGAATAAACCTACAAGGGTTTTAGGGTTCATCAGGTGGACCTCAAACAAACTCATAAAATCAGCAAAATCGAACTGCTGTAATTCTGCACCACTGGTTATAATGGTATTATCAGGGAATATATATTCCGTCCAACCACCTGAAGTAAATAACCTGTTAATCCCAACCTTGATTTCTTCAATATATGCAGCAAGCAAAGCTAATGCAGTAAGGGCAGCAGAGCCAATGGCAAAACCTTTACCGGTTGCAGCTGTGGTATTCCCTAGTGAGTCCAGTGCATCAGTCCGCTTTCTGACTTCCGGGTCGAGTCCGGCCATCTCAGCATTCCCACCTGCGTTATCAGCAATCGGACCGTAAGCATCAGTTGCGAGTGTGATGCCAAGTGTTGAGAGCATTCCAACCGCAGCAATGCCTATCCCATAAAGTCCCATACCCATGTTCGTGAAATCGAATCCAGAAGCAAACAGGAAAGCAAAGATAATCCCGACAACTACTGAAAGAACAGGTATTACCGTAGAAAACATACCCATTCCAATTCCGGAGATGATCACAGTAGCCGGACCTGTATCAGAGCTTTGCGCAATACTCCTGGTTGGCTTGAATTCCTCAGAAGTGTAATACTCAGTAGCTTTCCCAATTACGATTCCTACCAGTAGTCCCACTACAATAGCTCCCCAAACTCCCCAATAATTTGGAACTTCCAGTACTCTAAGGACAATCCAGGAAAAGATCACGATCAGTATGGAAGAGATATTCACTCCCCTGCCAAGTGCATTCAGCAGGTTCCGCTGGGTAGCATCTTCTTTGGTACGAACAATATAAATTCCGATGATGGATAAAATAATTCCAACGGCTGCAATCAACATTGGTGCCAGAACGGCTTTGAACTGCAGTGTAGGATCACTCATGAAAGCGGCGGCGCCCAGTGCACCAGTAGCCAGGATAGAGCCGCAATATGATTCATAAAGGTCGGCACCCATACCTGCAACATCGCCTACATTGTCTCCAACATTATCAGCAATGGTAGCCGGGTTTCTGGGATCATCTTCAGGTATGCCGGCTTCCACTTTTCCTACCAGGTCAGCACCAACATCGGCTGCCTTGGTAAAAATACCTCCGCCTACCCTGGCAAAGAGGGCCTGTGCAGAGGCTCCCATTCCGAAGGTCAGCATGGTTGTTGTAATGATGGCCAGCTTTTCTCCAGCTTCCACATCAACAAAATAGTTCAGAAGGATGAACCAGAGGGAAATATCCAGCAATCCGAGTCCTACTACAACGAGCCCCATAACAGCACCACTCCTGAAGGCGACTCTCAATCCACTATTCAGGCTTTTCCGCGCGGCATTAGCCGTTCTCGCAGAAGCAAATGTCGCCGTTTTCATGCCCAAAAATCCTGCCAATCCCGAGAAGAATCCCCCGGTCAGAAAAGCGAAGGGAACCCACTCATTCTGAAGCTTCAGGCCATAGGCCAGAATGGAAAAAAGAATGGTAAGTACAATAAAGAAAATACCCACCACTTTGTATTGTTGCCTGATATAGGCCATGGCACCCTTTCTAACGTGGGAAGCGATCCTTTTCATAGTGTCTGTACCTTCGCTCTCCTTCATCATGGTTCTAAAAAAGTACCACGCAAAGATTAGTGCAATCACTGAGGCGATGGGCACAAACCAGAACAAATTACTCTGCATCATATAGCAATATTTTTAATGGTTAATAAATAAACAAACCTGCCGGTTTTTAAATATCCGCCAGGTTGTAATACGGTGTTTTTCAATTATTTAAAAGCATGAAAATGCCTGTAAAAAATACGTTTTTATTAGGAAGGCATAAAGATAATGAAAAATTGATGATTGCAAAGTACAGAGGTGGTATAAAGTGGTGAATACTAAAACTTTTCCATTAACCCGTAAAGAACCGGATTCCCTTTCCTGCTTCTTACAATGAAATCATTACTGAGAAAATTGATCTTATCCCTGTTCCAGATATAGACGCTGACCTGGAGATTCTTACGCCGGAGATTTGGGGTGGTGCGGAAAGTATGGTGTACTGTATACCATTCTCCATTCCCGGGATCGTAATCCTGGAAATGACTTGCAGTCCATTCAACGAGGCCATGCTTTCCATTGATGCCCAGTACCAGCAAGGATTGATTCAGGGTATCCCTGTTCCGGATATTTACGGAAACATCGATCATGTCATTTTTCTCAAATACGAGCTCCCGCAGGGGGAAGCTGAAAGTGGGACTGAACTCCTGTCCCCCGGACATTAGATAAGCAGGTGATCCGGAAATACCAGCCGAATCCAGCAACAATGAATCAATTATGGCAGACCAGCCAGGTTCTTCCCCACTTAAACCATTACCACTGGTATATAAAATAGATCCCTTCAATTTTGAACCTTTCTTTGAAAAGAGATAATAATTTCCCCCGAAATAGTCCTTTTTAATAATCATATTGGGGAAATATTGCATTATAATTCCGGGCAATGCCAGGTCTGTCCTGACATTCACGGCCAGGCTCAGGTAATCCTCCCGGCTGTTCTTCAATAGATCGATAAAATCCCTCCTGTCGGTAAAATCCTCATATTGGAAATGGTCAAACCTGATATCCAGCGCATCATAATAATAATCCGAGATCCTTTTGTGAGTATCCATGATCACCAGGCATTTTTCAGCACCGTATTGATTGATGGTTTGCTCGGTATCAAGGATCACGTGCTTAAACCTAGACTGATAAAAGAGTGAATAATATTGCCTTCCATAGATAAGCGTAAGAATCAACACCAGGGAGATCAGTGGGATAGCCAGGTATTTGACCGGTCTTTTAAAATCGGGCAGGTTCCCAAATACAAGGAAGAGGAAAAACGGAAAAGTAAAAATCAGACCGGAATACTGAAGCACGGCATTGACGTACCTGGAATAGAAAAAACCGATAAGTATAGGAAGGCTGAACCAGGCCAGTGAAACATAAAAGAATTTACTTTTAAGCAAACCTGGTCCCTTCTGCAATATTATTCCCGCGATAATAATGAGGACGACCATGGCATAAACCAGTGGAGAGAAGTGGAATATGTAACCTGTATAGTCAATTATAAAATCATTGCCAGGTTTTCCAAGCCAGCCTTCCACTCCTTTTTCACTGAACTGGTGGAAGAAAATAGGCAGGTGCGGAATGTAAAGTGCAAAAATGCCGAGGCCCGCCAGTGCATAGGTTATGAGCTTGCGGCGGGTGATGAAGAAGAGTCCGGTTACACCAACCATGGCGGCAAAAAGCAGTGAGAAATAATGGTTATACGTACAGACTGCGCTTGCCAGCACATAAAGAACGAGCCAGGCTATGGGAGATTTTCCGGGACTGAAAAGGTATCGCTGCCAGCCATAGACCATCAGAAGGCTGAAAAACATCCCGCTCATATAGGGTCTTGCAATCTGGCTGTACATGACAGTGTACTCAAGACATGCAACAAAAAGTGCTGTGATGAGTCCAACACTGGGATTAAACCATTCTTCCCCAAGCTTATAAACCAACAGGATTGAAAAAATCCCAAAAAGGATAAAAGGGATTTTAACAGCTACTGCATTTGCCCCGAAAAGAGCCATCCAGTAATTGACAAAAACCTGAACGCCTGCGGGATGTACATCAACCCTTACTCCTTGCTCGATTAGGTCAGCAAAAGAATCATACCCTGTCCGGAAGACCACACTGAATTCATCATGGGTCAGGGGGATCTCCATTAGATGCCAGATCCTTAACAGGGTACCTGCAAGAAGGATAAATAATAAGATAAGGTGATTACTGCTGATTCTGATATTCATAGGAGGTTAAAGTTTCTCCCCGCAGGATTTGCAATAATTGGCATCCATATCATGCACCCTGTGACCACAGTCTTCGCATTCCCTGTGTTCCCGAGCAGTCTTTATGGAGGTGGCAATTTCAAATGTAACAATCCCTGTTGGAACTGCGATTACACCGTAACCCAGGATCATGACAAAACTGGCGATGAATTTCCCTAATGTTGTCAAGGGAGTAATATCACCGAATCCAACAGTTGTCAGGGTTACAATGGCCCAGTATATACCGGCAGGTATACTGGTGAAACCACTATCCTTTCCCTCGATAAGATACATCAAAGTACCGATGATTAGAACAACCATTACGACGGCAAATAAAAACACCAGGATTTTTACCCTGCTTGCTATTAATGCCTCAACTATGATTCTTCCTTCTCTTGAATACCGTGTGATCTTTAATATCCTAAAGATACGCAGCAGGCGGAGTCCGCGTATAACTGCCAGGGTCATTGCCCCCGTGAAGATCAGGTCAAGATAAGTCGGAATGATGGACAGAAAGTCAATAATCCCATAAAAACTGAATATATATTTCAGTGGTTTGGGATGGGACCAGATCCGGGCTATGTATTCGAGGGTAAAAATGATCGTTATGATCCATTCTGTCTGATGGAGCGGGCCGCCAAATCTGGCATTAAATGCAGGAATACTTTCAAGAATTACAGATGCAACACTAACCAGGATAATGAAGATAAGGGTAATATCAAATCCCTTTGCAGACGGGGTATCTGATTCAAAGATAAAATGATAGGTTCTCTGCCTGAAGCTTTCCACGATGAGGTAAAATTAACACATTTTAATATATGACAGTATTTGATTCATTCTGACACATTTTTTTGTGTCAAAATGAGACGATTCTAATATGCTTATATCTTTGTCAACCTGAAAACTAAACCATGTTTAAGAATTTCTGGAGATCTTATCCTGATGGTGACTCAACGGCCAGGCAAAAGATTTATGCAGTAGAGGATGTTTTCTGGTGTGACAGCAGTATGACTAATAAAGATACCCCACCTTTAGAGGCAGGGTATCTAATTGCAATATTTTTGAAAAATTGCTAGTTCACTAGTTTCGGAGTTCCAAGTCCAAGACTTTTGAGTGATTCCAGCTGGGAAGCTGCATCACCCACTACCACGTAGTACATATTGTCAGGATTAATATATCTACTGGCAAGGCTACTATGCTTCTCCAGTGTCATTGAACTGGTTACTTCCTGTTGCCTGGAAATAAAATCAAAGGGCAGATCATACATGCTGATCGTTTGGAGCATTCCCTGCAGGGCACGGAGGGTTTCAAACTCACGTGCATTGGATTTCAGAAGGGCGTTCTTCGTAAATGCCAGGTCCTCGTCGCTAATACCATCACGGTACTTGGTCATCTCGTCAATGAAGATCTCCATAGACTCCAGGGTGGCATTGGAACGGACACTTGAGCTGGCTTCAAAGGTCCCGAAAAGGTTGTTTCCGTAAAATCCAGAACGGGCACCATAGGTAAATCCCTTTTCTTCACGAAGTATCAGGTTCAGAGATCCACTGAATGAGCCTCCCAGTTTATAATTCATCACCTCTGCACCATCATAATCCTGATGCGTCCTGGGAAGTGCCAGGTTCCCAATCCGGATAACCGATTGCTTGGCACCGGGAACATCCACAAAATAGATTTCTGGTTTCTCCGGATTTGAAGGAATCTGGAATTCAGGTAAAACGACCTCTTTGGATTCCCACCTGTTTTCGATACCTACCAGCTTATTTTGCACTTCTGCGGATGATATATTGCCGACCAGATGAAAGGAAGTTAATGCGGGACTGAAATTAGCTGCATAATAATCCTTCAGGTCCTCTACAGATATGGCTTCAATGGTTTCAATGGTCCCGTTAACAGGGATGGCCAGGATGCTTTCCTTTCCGAAAAGCAGCTTATTGAATTCGTTCCGGGCCAAAAAGGATGGATTAGCCCTGTTACGTTTGTGTGTATTGACAACCCGGCTTTTAGCAAGTTCAAATTGCTCTTCGTCCCACCTTGGTTCAAAAAGGATTTCCTCCACAAGGGCTAGGGTGCTTTCAAAATTGCGGGCCAAAGTATTCACGCTAATAGAGATGGATTGCTCACTGGCCCTGACAGAGATATTGGCACCCAGCATTTCAATAGCCTCCTCGAGTTCTTCCGGTGTCTTATTAGCAGTTCCTTCCGTCATCAGGGCGGCCACCAGATATGCAGTACCCGAAAGTTCTGGTTTATCCATTACATGACCACCTTTGATCACCAGGGAATAATTCACCAGGGGAAGCTCATCATAAGCAATCCCGTATATCCGGATCCCGTTGGCTAATTCACCTGTCCAGACCTCAGGGGGAATAACCACGGGGTCAGGACCTGATACAGGTTCGACAGAGCGGTCAAATGAGGAGGGTGTTTTTTCAATCTCTTCTTCCACATCCGCTATATCCTGGGCTACCTCAGTGGCATCAGCAATACTCTCCTCTTTTACATCAGCCTTCACAGAATTTGCAGCCATCAGGTCAAGGGAACCTTTCGGTACAAAACTGGTAGCCACATAAGGTTTATCTTTGATATAGGTATCGTAGACACGTTGAATGTCTGCAATGGTAACTTCCTGTATATTAGCAATATCCTGCTCAATAAAGGAGGGGGAACCAGCATATTCATTATACCTTGCCATCTGGTATCCTTTCATAAAGACGGAACTGATACTGTTATAAAACCCCGTCTCCAGTCCCGCTTTGATCCTTTCAAGGTCCTTTTCCGTGATCCCTTCTTCTTCAAACAACCGGAAGGATTCAAAAACAGCATCTTCAACATCTGCCAGGCTGGTCCCGGCATTGGCATTGATGGTGATACGGAAGGTCCCTGCCAATTCCTGGGCACGATTGTAGGCTGATGTTCTGGAAGTAAGTTTTTTATCTTTTACAAGAACCCTGTACATAGGGGCTTTTTTCCCACTGGACAGAATTTCGGACAAAAAATCCAGCGCATATGCATCACTGGTGTATTGTTCAACTGTGGGCCATACCATGGTGAACTGGGGTGTTTTTGCAAAATTATCTTCATGATATACTTTGGTCGTTTCTTCAAGGGTGACGGGTATGGGTGCCAGGTCTTCAATTGGGTTTCCGCCAGGAATATCTCCGAAGTACTTGTTTACAAGTTCTCGGGCTTCATCCATATCAATGTCACCAGCTACCACAAGGGTGGCATTGTTGGGGCCATAATACCTGGCATGAAATTCCTTTACATCTTCAACGGTGGCATTAAAAAGATCTTCCATTTCTCCTATTACTTGCCAGTTGTAGGGATGATCTTCTGGATAGAGATTCTTGGCAATAACATAAGAATTGTGCCCGTAAGGCCTGTTATCAACCATCTGGCGCTTTTCATTCTGAACCACATTCTGCTGGTTGATGAATGCAGATTGAGTGACCGTATTGATAAGATAGCCCATGCGATCTGACTCCAGCCAGAGTGCAAGTTCCAGGGAGTTATTTGGTACAACTTCAAAATAGATAGTACCATCAGAGTTGGTACCCCCGTTCAGCATTCCACCGGATGCCTGGATCTTTTTAAAGAACTGATCCTGACCTACGTTTTCAGATTCCTGGAACATCATATGTTCAAAGAGGTGGGCAAACCCCGTCCTTCCCGGTTTTTCCCTGTTGGATCCCACATGATACTGGATAGCAACAGATACTATAGGATCGGAGTGATCGGTATGCAAGATCACATCAAGCCCGTTTTCAAGGGTATATTTTTCAAAATCGATGGAAAAACTGGTTTTCTCACCGGTTGACATACAGGAAACCAGCAATACAAGCATGATTCCCAATAAATAGAAACTGATTTTCTTCATGGAGCACGTAATATGGTTAGTTATAGAAAATTAAAAACGCAAAAGTATAATTATTTTGTTCATTTTGATATGCCAAACAAATCTCCCAGAGATTTACCCGACGAGTATATTTCCGAAACTGCTTCTTTTGAAAGGAAACTATTCAGAATGAAAAAATCGTCAATTTTCCCTTTGAATCCCAGTCCGATGCGGATTTCCCAGTCATCAATATGCCAGTCCAGTATGTGATTGAATTCCTTGATCTCACCTACTAAAACGCCGTCAAAATATAATTGCAACACTCCTGTTTCTCCGCTGCTGTTCATGTTTTTCCAGGTACCTACAACGTGATGCCAGCTCTCTGCGCTGAAATTGATGTGCGGAATGATAATGACATGATCCTCATCCGGATTATCCTGCTTTCCTGTTGCATCCCGATCCGCTGTTGCACCGAATCGGAAAATTGGAGTATCCGGCAGTTCGCTTGTTACGAAATCCATCCAAATTTTGCCGCTATTCCGGTCATTTTCTGCAAGCAGATGAACAGGATCAAGCCAGATAAGTGAACGTTCCTTCAGACTCTCCATGTCAATCTGCAGCCACATTCCGATTGTGCCATCAAAGGACTCCCCATGGGCATAGGGAAAATTCCCTTTTGCGGGGTAACGGGCAACGTCTCTGGTCCAGATCGTTTCAAGTTTGTCTTCGTAAATAAACTCTGCTGCCTCGCCGAACATACCTCCATTCCCCGTCGTGATGAAGGGTTCATACTGGTCTACTTCGATAAGCGCCTTTCCATTTCCCACGCTGAAAACAGCATCAAATGAGTTGTCAAAATCGGCATAAAACAACAATGAGGAGAGGATAAGTCCGATTTCAAGGGAAAGCTTTATCATGATATGTCTTTATATGAATAGCGTTGAAATTTGACAATTTTTCTATTAAACTCCATATGATAAATTGGAATATTATAATTTGTATTTGTTTGAAAATTGCAATATGGCGTCTTTTAAATGATAATACGATTCGCTCAATTAATGTCTGATAATGATAGTGAAAGTACTCAGATTCTTATTAAGAAAAAAGACCATTCTACCAGCCATCTTTTTTCTTATTGGAATCTTTATGTCTTCTTTCTTTTTGGAAAATATTTATCTCAACAAGCAGAAGAAGATTGGTATGATAAAAGAAAAAGCAGGATGACAATTTTGACATTGTTAGTTTCAGGTATGGTTATAGGTTGTGCTTTACAATGGAATATTTGTTTATCAATCATTTTAAAACAATAAATATTCTTTTACATCAACGAGATAAGAACCACAAAGGCATAAAGAGATAAAAAGCTTTTATGCTTGTCAAAACCTATGCTTCCTCTCTTCACGGAATCCATGCCAGCACAGTAACCATAGAGGTGGATATATCGCAAGGGATCAATTTTTTCATGGTCGGGCTCCCGGATTCTGCGGTTAAGGAAAGCCAACACAGAATTGAATCTGCCTTAAAAACCAATGGCCTTGAAATCCTAAAAAAAAGAACGGTGATCAACATGGCACCGGCGAATATCCGTAAGGAAGGATCAGCCTATGACCTGCCACTAGCCATGGGTATCCTGGCCGCGTCCGGCAGGCTGCCAAGGAATAAACTGGACCAGTATATTATGATGGGTGAATTATCCCTGGATGGGAACCTGCAGAGGGTTAAGGGTGCTCTTCCAATGGCCATTAATGCCAAAGAAGATGGTTTCAAAGGGATAATCCTGCCAAAAAAAAATGCAAATGAGGCCGGGGTGATTTCAGGAGTCGATGTGTATGGCATGGATAACATCCGGCAGGTGGTTTCCTTCCTGGAGGGCCAGTATCATGCCAGGCCAGTCAGGATAGACATGGAGAGCATATTCCAACAGCAAATGGATCACAACGCATATGATTTTGCCGAGGTCAAGGGCCAGTCAAGGATTAAGCGTGCATTGGAAATTGCCGCTGCAGGATCGCATAATCT
>CAZXOJ010000145.1:0-10426 GCA_964642325.1 uncultured Bacteroides sp.
TCACCATCCCATAACTGCCATAATTCATATAGCCTCTTCCTGCGCCATTCATTCCATTTCTGGTAAACATTATCCAGGCGCCGGTCAGATTGCGGCAATTCCATTCCTGAAAAATTACGAAACAGCTGCTTGCAAGAATCACAGTAACATATGCCATGACCTGCCCAGCGATTGGAAAAAATCCCATCGATTGAGTAAAGGGACATGATCTCCTTGTGGACCCCGGTCATAAACTCGAAGTTATAGGGACCCAGGGCGCAGGAGACATGAAGCTCCGGATTCGACCAGTGCCTTCTATAATTGCCTTCCCGGTCTACTGCCACCCATTCTGGATGGGCGTCAAAAGCGTCCGGCCAGATGGCATGTGGATCGGTCCGGGCGATCACTACCATATCCCTTTCCCGGCATCCCTTTACCAGGTATCCAAAAGGATCGCTCTCTCCCATCCATAAGCTGCGATGATGAAATTCTATCTTTGTCGGATAATAGGCGACAATCCCACCAGCACTCAAACAGGCAGCATCCGAATGTGTCCGGCTGAAATAATCCAGCCAGAAATCCGGATCATACTGTCCTGGATCATTTTCAACAAGGGTTAACTGGGCCCATCTCATGGGTTTATCAAACCATGTTGCTGTACTGCCACCATCGTACACCGAAGGAATGGCAATTGTTGGGAATGATCCGGCTACGGACCCGCATACTGCTGAAGTTTTGACAAATTCTCGTCTTTTCATGGGCATGGAGATCTGAAAATGTTATGTAAATATCTTCATTTTATGGATTTCATCTGTAAATTTAAGAGAATTTAAAAACACCGGTATGAAATTCAACACCCGATCAATCCTGCCAGCGATCTTACTTGGAATACTACAATCTCCTTCATATCAATGCCTTGCTCAGACAGAGAAATCACTCCTGCATGTCATTATACTGGATAAAGAAACGCAAGAGCCGACACCAACCAGGGTCCATGTCACTAATAGAGATGGCACTACACCCGGTTTACCTCCGGAAGCAATAGGTGTTATGTATGGAAGGGATGATTATCCCGAAGGTTATGGCTACCAGCCTGACAGTTCATGTTATGTAAATGGGGAGTTCTCCCTTCTACTTGAGCCCGGAGAGTATCTCCTGAGCCTGTCCAAAGGTATGGAATACCTGGATCAGATACATCGGATCCGGATGGAGGAACCTGGACAAACCCTGGTATTCACAATGGAAAGATGGATACATATGGCAGATTCAGGCTGGTATTCAGGTGATGAGCATATCCATATCAGGAGGTCCCCGAGAGAAAACCCGCATATTCTGAAATGGATTGAAGCGGAAGATATCCATGTAGGGGCTTTGTTGCAGATGGGAGATTTCCGTAATGTTTATTTCGGCCAGTTTGCTTTTGGCGATGAAGGCGTGTATTCTAAGCAGGACAGGGTTTTGTCCCCTGGCCAGGAGGAACCGAGAACACACCAGGTAGGTCACACCATATCCCTGATGGCAGATGAGTTTGTCCGCTACCGGGATGATTACTACTATTACGATAAGCTGTTAGACCGAATCCATGAACTGAATGGTATAACAGGCTATGCACACCAGGGAGAGTCATTTCATGGATACCGTGGTATGACCATAGACATACTGGACAACAAGGTTGATTTCCTTGAGATCCTTCAATTTTGTGTAGCTGGCGGTCCACTGCTGGTGAGGTATTATTACCATTTCCTTGACCTGGGTTACAAAATCACTGCGACCGCCGGATCAGATTTCCCTTGGTGCGGGGTGGGTCCCAGGTTCGGCGTAGATGGCCCGGACTGGAACGCAAGGATTGGAAACGTGAGATTTTATACCCATTTGGGTAAAGCGTTCAGCTATGATCTCTGGAAACAGGAAGTAAAAGCCGGGCATACATTTGTTTCTTCCGGGCCCATGCTCGACTTCACGGTCAACGGCCATCTTCCTGGTGACGCCATCGAGCTCCAGGAAGCCTCCACCCTTTCCATCAAAGCCAAAGGATATGGCCATGAAGCGCAGGTACCCTTATCCCGGCTCGAAATCATCGCCCATGGAGAAGTGATAGCATCTGCCACCCCGGGTAAAACCGGACAGTCTGCCGATCAATTATCGATTCAGATCGAACTGCCTGTGGATAAGGGCTTATGGATTGCCGCAAGGTGTTATGCGGGCCTTAACCAGGCTGCCCATACCACTCCCGTTTACGTGACCATCGATGGCAATGGCTTCCTTAATCCGGAAACCAGAGACAGTTACCTTGAGTTGAATGAGAAATACCTGGATGAACTGGAGGCAGAACTTGATGCACCGCATGAAAACCTTGAAAACCGTGCATACTGGTATAGAAAAGGATTGAAGTCAAGGATTGAATCCACCCGCCAGGTTATAGAAAAACTAAAAAACAAATAGTCCCCCGACGCTGGCATCTTCCCTTATCATTTCATGCTTATCTGTATGATTGATTTGGGGGGCATATTAATTGTCAAAGTATTTTCACTTACGAAAACATCATCGAATGACCTTATATTAACCCCTTCGTTTTCGCCAAAATCATTAAACGCATTCATACTGCCTGCCGTAATAATTTCGACACTGCTTAGCTTGATTGATTCGATACCCTCCACAATACATTCTATGTTTGTACCAGCATTCGGGTTCAGGTTTGCCATGGTGAGATGCAAGTTTCCAAATTTATCTTTTGAGCAGGAAGTATGAATAGCCGGAATGGACTGATCTCCCAAAGAATATTCTTCTGAAGTGATCTCGCAAGGTACCAGGGTGGCATCATGGTGTACCTTGTACATTTTGAAGACATAATAGGTGGGCGTCTTTACCATCTGGTTCCCCTCGGTTAATATTACACTCTGCAGGACATTGACGGTCTGGGCAATGTTAGCCATCTTGACCCGCTCACAATGATTGTTGAAAATGTTCAGGTTAACAGCTGCTACCAGGGCATCCCTCATGGTATTTTGCTGGTATAAAAAGCCAGGGTTGGTCCCTGGTTCTACATCATGCCAGTTGCCCCATTCATCCACGATCAATCCCTTTGTCTTTTCAGGATCGTATTTGTCCATTATCTCCGAATGTTTTCGGATGAACTCGTCCATCTTCAATGTTTTTTGCATCGTGGTAAACCACTCTGATTCACCAAAGTCAGTAGCTGATCCCTTATTGGACCAATCACCGCGTACAGTATAATAGTGTAATGATAATCCCTGGAAGGAATTCCGGGTCTGGGGATCTTTCATAAGTGTTTCTGTCCAATGGTAGTTTTCATCATAGGGACCGCAGGCCACCCTGTATAGACTGTTCTCTCCATAATTTTTACAATAAACTGAGTATCGCCTCAGTTCATTGGCATAATACTCGGCAGTCATTCTACCCCCGCAGCCCCAGTTCTCATTCCCCACTCCCCAATATTTCACGCCAAAAGGCTGGTCCTGACCGTTTTCCTTTCTAAGGTTTGTCATTGGACTTACATTATCAGAATTCAGGTATTCCACCCATTGGGACATCTCCCGTACTGTTCCACTCCCCATATTCCCGCATATCACCGGTTCACAATCCAGGAGCCTGCATAACTCAAGGAATTCATGCGTCCCAAAACTGTTATCCTCCGTAACGCCACCCCAGTGGGTATTGATCATGGTGGGTCTTTTATCCCGGGGACCGATACCATCCATCCAGTGGTATTCATCAGCAAAACAGCCTCCCGGCCAGCGAAGGTTTGGAATGGCAATTTCCTTTAATGCTTCAACTACATCGGTTCTTATCCGGCCTGTGTTTGGTATCTCTGAATTCTCATCAACCCAGTAACCGTCATATATACATCGTCCAAGGTGTTCAGAAAAATGTCCGTAGATATGCCTGCTTATTTCATGCCTGGCAGAATCGGGGTAGAGCACAATTTGATTCTCCTGTGCCAGTATGGATGAAGCCCCGGTAATCATAATTATGGCAAGAACAATAGTGGTTTTCATCATTGATGGTGTATTAATTTCCTATGAAAGTAATATTATTTCCCCGGGTACCCAAGAGGTTCAAAGGGATTTAGGCAGGCCCATCTTATAAAGAAAACTGAAGCTCGCTCAGGTTCCGGTAGATACCTGACTGCAATTTCAACAATTCAGCATGAGTACCTTTTTCCACCAGCCTGCCCTGGTCAAGTACAAGGATCTGGTCGGCTTTACGGATGGTTGAAAGCCGGTGTGCAATAACAATGGAGGTCCTGCCCTGCATCAGTTTTTCGAGGGCATCCTGAACAAGACGCTCAGATTCCGAGTCAAGGGATGATGTAGCCTCATCCAGTATCAGTATCCTGGGATCTTTCAATACGGCTCTTGCAATGGCCACACGCTGTCTTTGTCCCCCAGACAATTGTGTCCCCCTTTCCCCCACCAGGGTGTCCAGTTTTTCCGGGAACCGGTCTATAAATTCCATGGCGTTGGCTTTCCCTGCTGCCTCGTATATCTCTTCATCACTGGCCCCTGGCTTTCCATAACCTATGTTCTCACGGATGGTTCCACCGAAAAGGAAAATATCCTGTGGCACCAGGGCAATCTGTTTTCTCAAAACAGACAGGTGGATATCCTGGCTGCGTTTCCCATCAAACCAGATCTCGCCCGCCGTCGGATCATGCAGGCGCATCAGCAGGGATGTGAGAGTGGATTTACCGGCACCACTGGCACCAACCAGGGCAATAAGCTGGTTCTCTGAAATTTGCACACTTATTTCGTGCAATACTTCTTCCTCTGGCCTGGAAGGATACGTAAAGGAAAGGTCTTCCAGGCTAATCTTTCCGCTCAAAACATCTTTCTCTTCCAGAACAGGGATCTCTTCAATCTCTTCCTCCCCGACATCAAATATTTCAAAAAGATCTTCTGTGGCACCTATGAACCGCTGTATACGGGTAATCACACTTGCCAGTCCCCCGATATTGCCACCGATAAATCCTGAATACAGGACAAAGGAGAATAATTCTCCCGAATCGATTGTTCCTTCGGCCAGCAATCCCGAACCTTTCCAAATGACGGCCACCAGGGCCCCGAATAAACCCAATATGACAAAGGAGTAAAAGGCTCCCCGGTACCGGCCTCCCTTCATGCCCAATTTGGCAATCTCCAGGGTCCTGTCCCGATATCTCCCCATTTCAAGGAATTCATTGGTGAAGGTTTTCACACTGCGAATGCCCTGGAGGGTTTCTTCAACAATGGTATTGGATTCAGCCACTTCTTTTTGCATCTGCTTGGAATACTTCCGGATAAATCTTCCGAAGAAAAATACCATAAGCACAATTGCAGGTAGTATGGCAAGCATGAATAGGGTCAGTTCCAGGGAGGTATAAACCAGGAGGCTGATTCCCCCAACAATAATGATTATTTGTCTCAGGAATTCTGCCAGTGTGGACGTCAGGGTATCCTGCAATAAAGCGATATCGGCAGAAATGCGGCTGTTTAACTCCCCCACCCTTCTTTGTTCAAAAAATTTCAAGGGCAACCTGATCAAATGATTGTAGGTGTCCTGCCGTAAATTGGCCAGGGATTTCTCGGTCACATTTACAAAAAGGATTGTTCGGAAATATGAAAACACAGATTGGATAACCAGGATGGCCACTAGCAGGAGTGCGATGCGGTTGACGGATTCAGCCAGGTTCCCCTGGGTACCTGAATTAACCAGGTCGCCCAGCAGTTTCGGAAAAGCAAGGCTTGCCAGGCTGCCTCCAAAAAGAAAAAATAATCCCACTCCGAATTCCACCCTGAACGGCCGGATGTACCGGTATAACTTGAGTGCATTCCCCAATCCGGTTAAAGTAATCTTCTTCTTCGGAACTTCTGTTTTCATACCAGGAGGCAATATTAGATAAAAATATTCACTTGTTTATCTCTTTAATGACGAAGGGGGCGATCGAATATTTTATATGATTTAACCCAAGTAATTATTGACTTTGGCTCAGCATTGGTGTATTTTTATGAAGGTACCAATACCAGTCATTATTGTGTCAGGATATATAAAACTTCCACATCCCAGGACCAGTGGTAATATGTCATTAGAAGAAACTCTTGTATTCAGGCGCTCCCGGAGGTCTTTTGATACATCTCCGCTATCCACTTCGGAGGTCTCACAGATTTTGTGGGCAGCTTATGGATGGAAAGAACCGGAACATGGTAAGCGTTATACCGGCAAAGCGAACAGGACCTGTCCCTCAGCCGGGGGAATATTCCCACTGGAGATCTACCTCATCGCAGGTGATATCATAGATATACCATCAGGTTTTTATCATTTTGTACCGGATGAACACTCACTTAAGCTGATCCATGATAAAGACCTCAGGGAAGATCTCTACAAAACTGCCTACCCACGGGAAATGGTCCGTGTTGCACCGGCAAGCCTGGTATATATTGCCATTGAGAGCAAGGTCCTGGAGCGGTATGGGGAACGCGGCAGACAAAGGTATATCTCTATGGACATAGGGCATTCTGCACAGAATGTTTACCTGCAGGCCGAGTCACTGGGACTGGGAACATGCGCCATAGGGGCCTTTGATGATGAAGGACTAACCCAGGTACTGGATCTGCCTGCAGAAGAGATACCCATGTATATCATGCCGGTAGGTTATCCCGTCTGACCCGACTTTTTCTTGCCAAGATCAGGCTTCCGGGTGGCTGAAAATGGGTTTTAAATCCTTGATCATTGACAGGATCTCATCCTTGTCTGGGGCTGAGAATTCTTTCTTTCCCTCAATAAACTGAAGGGTTTTCTTCAGGAAGATGGAATCACCTGCATGTACGGTGCCGGTTATGTCTTTTGAAAGGGTGAACTGTAATGATTTCTCAATTAATTCATCCTCTTCGTATGGGTGATACCACAAATTTGGATAGGACGCCTCATCACCAGATAACCTGTTTTTTGCAATGGCTTTAATGGCCATGATTCCCATGTCCTTTTCTTTGGCTTTCTTGAGTACCCGGGGACCGAAATCTCCATTGTACCAGCAAACGCAATTAATGGGATACAGTATGGAATCAAAATCAAACATATCCATTGCTTTCAGGGCAACCGCCTCATTGTGCGCAGAAAATCCTATGAAGCGGATCTTGCCTGCATCGCGGGCCTTCTGGAATGTTTCCATGGCCCCTGCGGGTCCAAAGATCTGGTCAAGGTCCTCCATTTTGCTGAGTGCATGGAACTGGTATAGGTCAATATGGTCAGTCTTCAATTGCTCCAGTGATTCATGCAATTCCTTCTCCGAACCTTGCTGGTCTCTTTCGGTTGTTTTACAGGCCAGAAAACTTTTCTTCCGGTAAGGTTTAAATGCCGGTCCCAATAAGGCCTGGGAATCACCATAGGAAGGTGCAATATCATAATACGTGATACCCCGGTCGAATGCAGCCGCGACCAACTCATTTGCAAAGTCCTGGCCGTTGTTCTTGAGGGCTATGCCGCCAAACCCAAGTACGGTAACCTTTTCCCCTGTTTTTCCAAGGACACGCTTGGGTATGTCACCCTTTCTTTCACTGGTATAGGCACCAAATATATGGGGAAATTGCATAGCCATGGTACCTGCAGCACTTAACTTCACAAAATTTCTTCTTTTCATCCTTATGGGTTTTATGGTTTATTTGCCATGTAATTTACGGTTTTTTTCTATTTCGGATTGATAAAGATAAAATACAGGATTCTGGATATGGTGTAATTCGAACTTATTTTCCTATAGGGACCCAGTCCGGCATTATGCCCAACTCTATACCCAGTACACTTTCCCCCAATAGCCATGTCACCAGGAGCACAACCAGTATCCCTGTCATATTCAGTACAAACCCGGTCCTCACCATGGTTTTGATCCGCAGGCGTTCTGTACCAAAGACAATGGCATTTGGCGGCGTGGCTGTTGGTAACATAAAGGCCAGCGAAGAGGCGATGGTGGCAGGGATCATAAAAAGCATGGGATTGTTACCAGTGGTCACGGCCAGGGCGGCAAAAACCGGAAGCAGCATCTGGGTGGAAGCTACATTGGAGGTTAATTCTGTCAGAAAGGACATCAATGTTATTACTGCCAGAAGTATCAGGTATGGATGAATGTTACGGGTCCATTCCAATTGTTCACCAAACCAGAGTGCCAGCCCTGAGGATTGAAAACCCAGGGCCAATGCAAATCCTCCCCCGAAAAGCAGGACGATGTTCCAAGGCAGCCTTTTCGCTGTTTCCCAATCCATGATCCTGCTTCCTTTCTTATCCTTTGCAGGCAGGATAAACAGTATTATGGCGGCAATCATGGCAACCGTACCATCGTTAATAAAGGCCGG
The DNA here is from genome assembly GCA_964642325.1 of uncultured Bacteroides sp. Classification (GTDB taxonomy): domain Bacteria; phylum Bacteroidota; class Bacteroidia; order Bacteroidales; family SM23-62; genus SM23-62. Next base: position 8,319 of record CAZXOJ010000145.1, read on the forward strand.
GGTACCAAAAATGGAGGACCAGCCCGGAATTGTGAATCTGTCAAACTTGATACCTGCCCTGAATATCCACATAAAAGCGAGTGCAAGAAACACGATGAGCACTGTTCGTTCCTCAAAACTTGCCTTACCCAGTTCCTTATATTTTATATGGAAATGGTTCTTATCTAAGGCTTCCCATGGTTCCCTGGGCCGGTAGATGAAATAAATCACGACAAGAATGGCACAAAGCATTAAAATGGTAACTGGCAATGCAAAAAAGAACCAGTTCGCAAAAGATATCTCGGGGGCCCCGGGATACATCAATGTCAGTATCCTGGGAAATACCAGGTTCGTTGGTGAACCAACCAGCGTCGCAATGCCTCCAATGGAAGCACTGTAAGCTACGGCCAGGAAAAGTCCGGTCGAATAATGGCCGACACCTTTTAGTGACATGTTTTCTTCAAGTGACGAAATAATAGACATAACAATGGGGATCATCATCATGGTAGAAGCTGTGTTGGAGATCCACATTGACAGGAAGGCGGTGGCCAGCATAAACCCCAGAAGTATTCTTCCCGGACTCACACCCACCATCATTAATATCTTCAGGGCTATCCTCTTATGCAGGTTCCATTTTTCCATGGCCAGTGCCACCACAAAACCGCCTACATATATGAATATTATGTAGTTAAAATAGGTGGAGGACACTTCTTTTCCGTCAAGCACGCCCAGGAAGGGGAAAAGAACCAGGGGGACGAGGGCAGTAACTGACAGCGGAATGGCCTCTGACACCCACCAGATAGCCATCAGCAGGGCTACTGCCAGGGTACGTGTTACTTCGGGTTTTCCGGGTTCCAGATCGGTAAAAAAAAGGACGGCAAAAAAAACAATCAATCCCAGGATCAGGCCAACATATTTTCTTGTCATTGGTGAGAATTAGGCGTACAAAGATCCCTCAAAATAAACAAAAACCAGCAAACAGGAAGGATCACTGCCACAATTCTTTCAGGCGGGCTATTCGTAACGCAAGGAGTCTGCAGGATTCCTGGAAGATGCTTTCAGGGCCCTGTAGGATGTGATCAGTATAGCAATGATCAAGGTCCCCAGTCCGGCATAGAGGAATAATATCAAATTTACCGGGATGCGTTTGCTAAAATTGTTCAGCCAGTTGTTAGCCACCAGGTAGGCGATGGGCCATGCGATCAGGTTGGCAAGCAGGATCAGTTTTACAAATTCATTTGATAATAACCTGATGACATTGGCAAAGGTGGCTCCCATTGCCCTGCGTATCCCGATTTCCTTCGTACGTTGTTCTGCAATATAGGAGGTCAACCCAATCAGTCCCAGTGATGCAATCAACAGGGCCAGAATGGTCAACATGACCGAAAACCTTCCGAACATGTCTTCATCATCATAAAGATCCTGGAGTTCCTGGTTGAGAAATGAGTATTCAAAGGGACGGTTCTGGGCAAAAACATTCCATTCTTTTTCGATTGTGCTTAGGATTTTTTTGTAGCTGGAAGTATTTACCCTGATGGCTATGTAATTTGTCATGTCTGCGGCAGCCCTCGGCCTTCTGACCATGTCCAGTATGAAATTATTCATGGGTTTATGTACTGAGAGGATGTGGATGTCCTGGAATACCCCAATTACCCTTTCATCCCCATCATGGATAATTCGTTTCCCAAGTGCTTCCTCATTTGTCCAGCCGAGGTTCTGTGCCATTTTCTCATTGATCATAATGGCATCGGCAGTATCCGTACTGACATCTCTGGAAAATGCCCTACCGGCTACCACCTCGATATCGAAAGTTTCAATGAAGTCGGAACGTACTATGAACATGGGATACCAGAACTCTTGGTCCTCGCTCAAACCTTCTATGGTCACTCCCCTGGTATTATGATTGACCCCGAGAATATCTTCCATGGCCGTTATGGACTCTATCTCCGGGTATTTGAGCAGGTTTTCCTTGAAAGTCTCGTAATTTTTCTGGATCTGGTTCACTCCTTGACTCTGGAGGAGCAGGATCTGGTCCTTCTTAAAGCCAAGGTCTGCATTCCTGATAAACTTGAGCTGAGAGAAAACGATCAATGTTCCAATGATAAGCGCAATGGATATGGCAAACTGGA
>CAZXOJ010000146.1:0-10387 GCA_964642325.1 uncultured Bacteroides sp.
CCGACTGGGTTGAACAGTATAATGTCAGCTGGACAAGCCAGAGTGAAAACTCGGCCGCGTCCATGCCCCTGGTTGGGGGAAATCTGGGTTGTAACGTCTGGGTCGAAGGCAACGAACTGATGTATTACTTTTCCAGTCCTGGAAACCGTGATGAGAACGGCTCCTTGATGAAATTCGGAAGGATCCGCATCAGTTTTGAACCGAATATTTTCGAAGATTCGGAATTTGAGCAACTCCTGAACCTACCGGATGGCTCCATCTCTATACTGACCCGTTCTAATGATCTTGGGGAAACCATTATTAAACTCTGGGTTGAGATACAAAATCCTGTTATACATACCGATATAGAATCTGATTCAAGGCTTACTGTAAATACCATCTACGAAAACTGGAGAACAGAAGCATTGCTGCTTCCCTATGCATTTGGTGGTCACAAAGAGAGAGGCATCTCCTACAGTAATTACCCTGCCTATGATGGAGAAGTTTACATCTGGCCTGATGAATTTGAGCCAGGTGAGGAGGCCATGGTTTTTTACCACAGGATGCGGATGGATAAATGCTTTTTTCCCATGCAGATCAAACAACAGGGGCTGGAGGAGATCAAAGATAAGTTGTATGATCCCCTGAGCGGACTGACTTTCGGCGGAAAGCTTACGGGGGAGAACCTGGTTTTCGTAGGGGAAGCAGAAGGCCAGTATGCCCAGACGAAATTTACAGGATGGAAATACAGGACAGTGGAGCCTTCCAAAAAGATAAAACTCAGGGTATATACTCATATCAGCCAGACAACAAGCCCTGAAGAATGGAAAGAACAACTGGATAAGAAAATAGACCAGGCGGAAAAGGACGGGGACCTGTGGAAGGTGAATGTAGACTGGTGGAATGAGTTCTGGGATCGCAGCCATATCATTATCAACCAGCATAAGGGACCGGAGGACCAGGGCTGGCAGATCGCCAGGAACTATAATTTATTCAGATACATGTTGGTAAGTGGATTCTATGCCATGGAGCCCACTATGTTCAACGGGGGGGTGCTGACCTTTGACCCGGAATATGAGAAGGCCAGCCAGGTCGGGGGGTATACACCGGATTACCGTCGCTGGGGAGCAGCCCTTACCGCTCAGAACCAGCGACTTGCCTATTGGCCTATGCTGAAAAACGGGGACTTTGACGGTATCCTGCCTCAGTTTGACTGGTATAAAAACACCCTAAAGACAACGCAGGGAAAGGTAAAGTATTACTGGGGACATGAAGGCTGTATGTGTGTTGAACAGCCTACTATTACAGGACTACTCGGTATGGCAGAATTTGGATTTGCAGATGAAAAGCTGAAGGGTACTTTCAGGTACAGGCCGCCGGATTATGAAAAGGGCTGTTCGAATAATCCTTCCATAGGTAGGCTTTTTGGCTCACAACTGGAGAATTCTTGGATGATGCTTCGCTATTATCATTTCACAGGCAATGACATCACTGAATACCTGCCCTTTATTGAACAATCAGTACTCTTCTATGATGAGAATTTCAGGATGCGGGAGAAGTTACGCTCAGGAAATGAGTTGGATAAAAACGGGAAACTGGTCATTTATCCCACAAACACCCTTGAGAGGCATCCTTATTCAAGGAACCCGACTGCCGTTATCGCTGGACTGAAGGTTGGTCTGCTGGGGCTCATAGATCTTCCAGATGAGCTGCAGGGCAATGAGAAGAAAGAGAGATGGAGGCGCATCTTGGAAACTCTGCCGGATTATCCCATTGGGGAAAAGGAGGGACATAATTACCTGAAACCCGCCGAGAACTGGGAGCGCAACCACCGGGCCCACAGTCCGGAAATGTATCCGCTTTACCCCTATGAGCTTTTTGGATTGGGACTGCCCGACTTTGAGCTGATGAAAAATACAGTGCTGGTGGCAGCCCCTCCGGAGTACGTTGCATCCTCAGGAGGGTGGAACCAGAACCTGATCCATGCAGCCAGGCTGGGAATGACAGACCTGGCCAAAAAACTGGTAATTGACAAGATTGAGAATGGCCCGCATCGCTTTCCCGGATTCTTCCCGGGTGGAGACTATGCACCTGACCATAATGTCGGGGGTGCCGGTATGATCGGCCTCCAGGAGATGCTGATGCAGACCCATAACAACAAGATCAGGATCATGCCTGCATGGCCGGTGGACTGGAACGTAGATTTCAAACTTCATGCCCCAGGAAATACCATTGTTGAAGCAAAAATAGATGCCGGAAAGATAACCTGGTCAAATATTAGCCCAGAACCGGACAAAAGTGTGCTTATTATACATTAACTGCCTAACATTATGAAACTAAAAAGAGGATATTTTCTATGTGAGATCATGGGAATCCTGATGATTTTTCTAATCACAGGATGCATTAGTAGTCCGGAGGGGAATGGTCTGACGGTAAAATTTCCCAGCGTAAGTGAACCAGTACAGATTACGAAGGGGGATAAGGAGCATCTGTTTGCCAGCTATTATGGTATTAATTCATTCAGTAAGTCCCAGCAATATGTCACGGTGCTTGAGACAGAAGTAAAGCAGCATTTGCCGGACGAGAATGAGCCAGCCACGCTTGGATTGGTGGATCTGAATACCCATGAGTTCATTCCCCTGACCCAGACCCGGGCCTGGAATTTTCAACAGGGTTGTATGGCGCACTGGCTTGCCACCTCACCGGATACGCTGATCATTTACAATGATCTGCGGGATGGCAAATATGTTTCAGTTATCATGAATGTATTTTCTAAAGAAGAAATCAGGATCATTCCGCATCCTGTCAGCGCGGTTTCTCCCAATGGGAGAGATGCGATCAGCATCAATTTCGCAAGGCTGCGTATAACCAGGACAGATTACGGCTACGGTGGTGAAGGCCAGGACAAGAGGGCAGGAGTTCAGTTTCCGGAGGATGATGGATTGTTTTTAGTCGATCTTGAAACGGGAAAATCCAAATTACTGGTTTCTATTGACGATGTAAAAGAACTCGTGCCAGAAATTCCTGAGGACGGGATAGAATACTTTAACCATACGTTGATCAGCAGGGATGGATCAAAAATTTTCTGGCTGGCCAGGGCTATCCCGGAAAGGAACACGACATCCTTTACCATTAATGTTGATGGGACCGGACTGAGAAGGTGTTTCCCTGATGGCTGGGCTGGCTCCCATTTCGACTGGCTCAATGGAGATGAGCTAATGATCACGGCAGCCTTTCAGGCCAAACAGTATGCACATGTTCTCTTTACCGTAGGTGAATCGAATTACAAGAGGCTGGGGAATGGACTTTTCGACTATGATGGTCATGGCACGTTTTCACCTGATGGAAAATGGATGGTCACTGACACCTATCCGAGTCAAGGCCTGCGGGAACAAAAGATATACCTAATGGACATGCATACAGAAGCAGTCTTGCCCATTGGCAGATTTGTTGAACCGGAGGAATTCAGAAGCGGATGGCGCTGTGATATACACTGCAGGTGGAGTCCAGAAGGAGATATTATTGGCTTCAATTCTACGCATACTGGAAGCAGACAGGTTTATATTCTGAATCTGGCTTTTTGAAAGGATATCATTCTTATCCTGGCCGATGACTTGGGTTACAGCGATCTAGGATCTTTTATAGAGAGTTTTAATGGAACAGTTCCGGCACACGGAGTTCGTTTTTTACGTATTTTAGGATTGAAAACCAACAGCATTCCTTCGATATCAATATAATGACTGAAATTTTTAAAAAGATGAACAAACTTATCCCTTTTCTATTTCTCTTGTTATCACTGAACGGCTTTGCTCAGCAAAAAGGACCATACCCCAATTACAACCGCAATATTTTGCAAGGGCATTACAATCTCAAATTTTTAATGGAGAATCTTGTATCGGCAGAAGATTTCAAACCATACCCAAAATGCGGGGAACCCGGGTGGCAGGAACTACCTGACTATATCAAAGAATCCATTCTTCAGGAAGCGGAGGTTCTGGAAAAAGAGCCTTGGCCAATGCTGTTGGCATCCGACCTGCTGAGTACACATTACACCGGCGACCGCAGCGATGGAGTTCTATTTGGGCGAAGGACCAAACTCATTACCCTGGTGTTGGCGGAGTGCATTGAAAACAAGGGGCGTTATATCGAAGAAATTATTGATGGTGTCTGGGCAATATGCGAAGAAACCTGGTGGGGTGTTCCTGTGCATATGCTGAAAGTGCCAAAAAGCGTTGGATTACCCCGCGAGGATTATGGTTATGTTGATTTGTTTGCCGCTGAAGCAGGGATGATCCTATCATGGACCAAATACCTGATGGAAGACCAGTTTGACAGCGTTGCACCGGAAATTAACCGTCGGATAAAAGTTGAAGTAAAACGAAAAATTATCGATCCCTGCCTCGAAAGCTATGACATGTGGTGGATGGGCTACGGAAAATACCAGCGTGTGCTGAACTGGACTACCTGGATTAGCTCCAACTGGCTGGTATGTACGCTCATTTGCGAAGACGACAGCCTGCTTCGTGGGCGTGCTGTCCATAAAATTCTCGATAATGTTGACAATCTGCTGAACCAGTATACCGGCGATGGAGGTTGTGACGAAGGGCCACATTACTGGGACCGTGCCGCCGGAAGTTTGTTCGACAACCTGTTTTTGCTGAAAAGGGCAACCAATAATAAACTTTTCCTGCCCGATGAGTCTTTGTTTTCGAAACTGGCCACATACATTTATAAATCGCATATTGCAGAGTTTTATTTTGTAAACTATGCCGACGGCGAATTTGAAAACCATCTGGATGCCTTGCTCACCTATCGGATGGGCGATTATTTGCAGGACCAGACATTAAAAGATTTTGCCTACTGGTTTTTTGACCATGATGACCATAAGGAGACCTTTCAAACCGGACGTGATTTCAGCCGTGTTCTGGCCGATATATTCACCCTTAAAAAGGGTATGAATGCCAGGGCTGTACTGCCATTGGGTGAATACTATTATTTCGATGAGATGCAGGCGATATATGCCCGTGCCAGGGAAGGAACAACGCGGGGGCTTTATTTTTCTGCCAAAGGGGGTTACAATGATGAAAGCCACAATCACAACGACATTGGGAATTTTGTGGTTTACACCGATGGATTCCCGGGAATCATTGATGCTGGGCGAGACACTTACATAGCCAATACTTTCAACGACATGCGCTATACAATATGGAACAACCGCGCCGCCTGGCACAATACCTTGTGCGCAAATGGCGTGATGCAGGAATTTGGCTCCAATTACCATGCTACCAACGTTACGAGCACCAACACCGGAAGCAAAGCGACATTTTATCTCGAAATGGACAAAGCTTACCCCGATTCCTCCGGTATTAAGGCATATTCACGCACCTTTAACTTTATCAAGAAAAATCGCCTGGAAGTGGTTGACAACCTGACGTTAAAGAACAAAGGTTCAGCTACCATCAATCTTCTGACCTGGGCAGAACCTGTAGCAGAAGAAGAAGATGTCATACGAATAAGGACCAGGGCAAAAAGCAATGGAAGCGCCCGTGATTTGCTGATCCATTTTCCGAGCGATAAATTAAAACCTCAGATTGAAATAATTGACCTGAAGGGAGGGAAGCTGATGGATAGCTGGAAATCGGATCTATACCGAATCCGTTTGCATTCGGTAGATGAGTTTACAGAAGGACTTTTTATGATTAAAATCCAACAAGATTGAATTGAGAATCTTCAGAAAATATCCAGAGATTTCAGGAGGAAGGGGTGTCATCAAAACTTTGACCGCGTTTTTTGCCTTCTGTGCATTTACGGGCATAATATCAGCGCAGCAGGGAGTCAGCATCAAAAGGGATACAATAAAATCTCTTTATCCAAATACGATCCTAAAGAATCTAATGAATTCTACCATTTGGGAAAATGCCCAGTACAGCCGTACAGATAACTGGGAAACCTTGGCTGAAAAGATCTTCATAAGACCCGAAGCAGATTCAATTGTAAAGGATGTTGGTAGGATGCATGCTCTAAATGGGCACCCAAGGATATTGTTGACAGCTGAAAAACATGCCTTGCTGAAAGGGAAAATCAGCATTGATTCAACTTATAATAAATGGTTTCAGGATGTGGTTGAAGAGGCCAATACCATTCTTACAGAACCACCCGCAGAAAAACCGCTCAGGCATGTATTACAGAACCGGATACTCCCCCTGGGTTTTGTTTACCAGATTTCAGGTGATAAGAAATATGCCGAACGAGCCTGGCAGGAAATGGAAGCCTACACCCAATTCCAACATTGGAATCCGACAACCCAGTTTCTTGACATTGCCTACATAACGAAGGGATTTGCCATTGGTTTCGACTGGATTTATGATTACTTATCCATCAAACAAAGGGAAGTCATAGTCAAGGCAGTTGCTGATAAGGCATTAAAACTTGTACAGGTTGCTTATGCTAATCCACAGCAGTACACTCCTTATCAGAACAGAAAAATAACCGGATATGATAACTGGAATGGTTCGATAAATGCAGGGATGATAATGGTTTCACTTGCCATGCTCGATGAAAAAAATATGCAAGATCTATGTGGAAAGACCATTGAAACTGCATTGAGGTACTGGGAGAACTTTATAAAAGAATTCACCCCGGATGGGGCATGTCGCGAAGGTGTGGGATACTGGTACTGGGGTGTACAGTCGCTTATTGAAGGAATGGCATCGCTGGAATCAGCTGCCGGAACCGATTACGGGATCGGGAAAGCTCCCGGACTGGCAACCACAGCTTACTTTCCATTGTATATGACAGGTCCGGATGGGGCTTTTAACTTCGGGAATGCAAAAGATATCTTCAATATTACTGCGGAATTCTTCTGGTTTGCTAGAAAATACAATGACGGCAGACTGGCTGCGGTGAGAAAGGATTTTATGGATAAAAACCGGGGTACCGCCAGGGTGTACGATATCCTGTGGTACGACCAAAATCTGGCCGAGGCAGGGAAAACGCTGCCATTGCCTTTGGATATGTGGTTTACAAATACCGAATCCTTTTCCTTCAGAAATGGATGGGACAGGGATGCACTTTTTATCGCAATGAAAGGAGGGGATAACATGGCTGTTCATGGACACCTTAACACAGGCACATTTGTACTGGATGCAATGGGTGAAAGATGGGTTTCCCAACTCGGAAGCGACAGCTATTCCAATCCCGGCTATTTTTCAAAAGGCGAGCGAAACAGCAGGGGATACAATTACTACAGGGTCAGGGCAGAGGGACAGAATACACTGCTCATCAATCCCGATAGCCTTTCAGACCAGTTTCCGCATGCATTTTCCAGGATTGAACGATATGGGTTCACTCCTGAAAGGTCATTTGCTATTGTTGACATGTTGCCCGCATATCATCATGAGGCAATTAAGGCAAAACGCGGTGCCATGATTTTCGATAAGCGTTCGGTCCTGCTGATTCGTGATGAAGTTATCTGCAAAAGACCTTCCCGCATTTACTGGTCAGTCCATACAAAAGCGTCCATTGAAATAGCTCAGAATGGCAGAAGCGCAATCCTTGCTCAAAATGGTAAAAGTATAAGGGTAGATTTGATATGTAACGAAAAAACAGCAGGTTTTAGAGTTTTCGAAGCAAAACCGCTTCCAACCTCACCTCAAACCAATCTTAACAGGTCGAACGAGGGTATCCGGAAGCTGGTTGTTATTGTGGATAATTGCGGGGAATTAAATCTATCGGTTGTATTTTCACTGAATACCCAATCGCATGTACTGGAAAACTGGCCTGTTTATGAATTGAACAGTTGGAAATAGACGGATAAACAACAAACCACAAATTACTATATGACACCTGGCCCAATTTCCATGCCTTCGTTAATGGGGCAGGTCCCGGCATTGTAATTGGGCCAGGTAATACATACTTTCCAAGGCGCAGCGCCTTTTGCAGAGCATGCGTTAATGACAGGATGGGTGAAAATCTCAGTGGCACGGCCCAATTGTAATCCATAGTTTCTTCTTATAACAGCTAAGAGATGATGTTTTGGTATAAATGGGAATTAGCTAAGATTTCATTAAATTGTCAAATGTTTTTAGCCAATCATAAATTCACCTAAACTAAATATTAATGAAAGATAAGAAACTGACTAGGCGATCCTTTATTGCCAAATCTGCTATTGCCACTGCCGGTGCTACCATCGGACTTGAAAGCATGGCCCTTTCACCGCTGAAGAAGAGAGTTGGAGCCAATGATAAGATCCGCATGGGATTTATTGGCGTCGGAAACCGTGGCACCCAGTTAATGACATTATTCAGGGATAACGAAGATGTGGAGGTAGCTGCTCTCTGTGACGTCTATGAACCATACCTGGACCGTAACCGCTCCGCTGTGAATGAACGCTATCTTTCACTGGGAAAGGTTCCAAAGTTAGATGAGCCATTTGGAAAGGAAGTTAAACGATACAAGGATTTTAGGAAACTGCTCGAACAGAAGGACATTGATGCCGTCTGCATTGCCACTCCTGACCACTGGCATGCCGTCCAAACCATACAGGCTATGGATGCCGGGAAGGATATTTATGTTGAGAAACCACTGACCATAACCCTGAAAGAAGGCAGGGCAATGGTGGATGCCCAGAAGAAATCAGGCAGGGTAGTTGGTGTTGGACTGAACCGGAGGGGGTCTACGGTGTACCAGAAACTTGTGAAGGAAATTCAAAATGATCGAATTGGCAAAGTAACCACTGCCAGGGCCTTGAGGATCAGTAATATGTATCCGGATGGCATAGGCAGGTTAAAGGCAGAGGATCCCCCTGCAGATTTTGACTGGGACATGTGGCTCGGTCCCAGGGCAAAGATACCCTACCAGTATAATATTGCACCCTATTCTTTCAGGTGGTGGAAGGATTATTCTTCCCAAATGGGGAACTGGGGTGTGCATTATATGGATGTGATCCGCTGGATGATAGGGGAGACCGCACCATCAGCAATTACCGCACATGGAGGAAAGTACGCCGTAAAAGATGACCGGGATATTCCTGATACCATGGAAGTGATCTTTGAATTTGATTCTGGTGCCATGATTAACTTTGGTATCCATGAGGCCAGCAGCGGAGGTGGCATACAGGGAGGTGAAGTTGAACTGAACGGCACAAAAGCAAATCTTGCGGCCGATCAGAATGGTTACAGGATAAGGCCTGCCAGAAAGGGACAATTCCAGACATGGGATAAACTTACCGAAGCAGAGGAATACAAAGTTGAGAGCAAAGCCAAGTATGGTGACCTGGGTGTCAGTGAAAATTCAACAGCCAACCTGGTCCGGAACTTCCTGGATTGTGTAAAATCAGGAGATACACCCCTGTGTACCCTGGAAGAAGGCCACCGCTCCACCAGTTTTGCCCACCTGGCCAATATTGCCCTGGAGACTGGGATGAGGATAGAATGGGATCCGGTAAATGAAAGGATCACCAACAGTGAAAAGGCCAACGACCTGTTACATTATGAATACAGGAAACCCTGGAAATTATAGAACTCACGGATATGGAATCAAGGAGAGAATTTATAAAAAAGTCAGCAGTAGCTGGCGTGGGACTTCCTATCATGGGGTCGACAATCATGAATAATTCTTTTTTGAAAGGACCTGATATGAAATGCCCAGTATGTATTTTTTCCAAGCATCTTCAATTTCTTGAAGACTATGGTGACATGGCAGATGCAGCGCTTGAAGCAGGATTTGATGGGGTGGACCTGGCTGTGAGACCTGGAGGCCATGTAGAACCTGACCGGGTTGAGGAGGATCTGCCAAGGGCGGTGGAAGCCATTAAAAAAAGGGGACTCACAATTCCTATGATGGTAACCCGGATCAATGATCCAAAAGATCCGAAGACAGTACCGGTATTGAAAACAGCCGGGCAGCTTGGGATACAGATGTACCGCATGGCCTATTACAAGTATGATGATGCCCTGGGCATTGAGGGAAGCATTGAAAAATTCAAGCCTATGGCTGCAGGCCTGGCAGAACTTAATGAGAAATACGGTATCCGGGGGGCATACCAGAACCATTCAGGCTTGTATTTCGGAGCCCCTGTATGGGACCTGTGGATGTTGCTGAAGGATCTTGATCCAAAATGGATAGGCTCCCAGTATGATATCTGTCATGCATCAATAGAGGGCAATCATTCTTGGCCGTATGGATTGAAATTGATCAATCCCTTCATAAGTTGCGTGGTAGCCAAAGATGCAAAATATGGTAAAGTGAATGGTAGATGGAGGAATGTCTATGAGCCATTGGGCGGGGGAATCGTGGACTGGGATGCCTTCATGGGTCATCTCAAGGAATTTGGCTATACCGGACCGATCTCCCTTCATGTGGAATATCACATGTTTGATGAGAAAGACACATCCCTGACAGTGGAACA
>CAZXOJ010000147.1:0-10284 GCA_964642325.1 uncultured Bacteroides sp.
GTAACAGATGCAAGTAGCGATCTTTTTGACCAGTTATCCTATTTATGGGGAACACTCAACTATAAGAATATGATGGATCCTGCTGATAGCAGCGATGAAACACATTTGGCGTATCATACTGTATTCGATGGGGATCCGTTCCCTGCTGCCATGTCACAAACAGGCATGCCCGGTCCGTTCGACCTGATGATGGGAACCAGCAAAGTGATTTTTATGAACCTGATGGCCATGCATTATGACATGACCAATGGTACATTCGTTGACACCTCAGGTTTATTGGAAGGTGTTCCCCAACCTGGTGAAAAAATCAGCACACTGGAGGCAGGCTATATGATTATGGTACTGGCTAAAATGAAAGAAGAATTTGCAGGCACGCCTTTAGAACAAATGGTACTTGATGCACTTAACGCACAAAGCACATTCCTTCTTAATAATCTTAAAGATATTAATGGAGGATACTATAATGCCTACCTTCTTAATCAAGGCCCTGAAACTTCAGCTAAAACATCGCTTACTCAGTCAGCCGCAGCCCGTGGTTTATATGCTGCTTATGCTCTCACCGGTAATACCGATTATCTTAATGCCGCAGATGAAGCGTATAATTTCCTGATCTCAAATTATTATGTTGCTGATCAACATGCATTTAAAACAGAATTAAATAACGGCCTTGCAACCTACACTCCCTTAAATTTTGCTGTTGTTGCCGGTGGACTCCGTGAAGCTGCCCTGATTGGAGGGCATACAGATGCAGCCACTATTTATACCCGCTTTTTCAAAAAGGTTGCCAACGTTATGCAACTGGCAGAGTTTGATGTGACAGGTGAAGCGGGCAATGACTCCGATGGAGATGGCATCCCCTATTTGCCAGAGCAACCTGACCAACTGGCTCCTGTATTTGCTGCGGAAGCCCAGTTAAATCTGCAGGTTACCGGTTTAAATAACATTCCTTCAAATACTGAATTTGAAGTGGCTATTTACCCTAATCCTGCCAACGAGCAAGCAACCATTGGTTTTTATATTGAAAGATCGTCAAAGGTTACAGTAGAAGCAATTGATCTTACAGGGAAAAGAATACAAACCATTTTGGACCGCCAATTACCTGAAGGACAATTTAATACTTCCTGGAATGTTAGTGAGATCCCAGCTGGAATTTACTATGTCCGGATTAGGGTTGGAGCATCACGTGTAGTATCTAAAAAAATGCTTGTATTTTAAAAGTGGATTTGGGTTATTTACGTGCTCTGCAACCCAAATACAGCATTAATTACTTGAGATTCACAGGACTGACTCAGTTCTGTGAATCTTGGTTAACATTTTCTTTAATTAAAAAAGCACCATGTTGGAACAAAAAACATACATACCCAATATTCCTGATACTGAAAAGAAAAGAATTGTGATTGTCGGAGGTGGTTTTGCTGGACTTAATCTGGTTAAGAAAATAGTTGGCAAAGGATTTCAAATTGTATTGCTTGATAAAAACAATTTCCATCAATTCCAACCCCTTCTGTACCAGGTTGCTACAGCGGGACTTGAACCCAGTGCGATTTCTTTCCCGCTTAGGAAGATCCTGCAAAAGGAAAGCAAAGTTCATTTTCGTATAGCTGAGATTCTCGAAATCCATCCTGAAGAAAACGAGATTGATACCAGCATAGGGCTTTTAAAATTTGATTATCTGGTTATAGCCACTGGAGCAGACACTAACTTTTTCGGACAAACAGATATCCAGCGACATACACTTTCCATGAAATCAGCATCTGATGCAATTTTAATCCGGAATACCATTCTTGAGAACTTTGAATCAGCATTGCTTGAAACCTTACCGGAAAAAATGAGCCAATACCTGAACATAGTTTTGGTAGGTGGCGGTCCAACTGGCGTTGAACTGGTTGGTGCCCTGGCTGAAATGAGGAAATATATTTTCCCGAAAGATTATCCCGAACTGGATTTGTCAAAGATGAAAATAGTACTTTACCAGGCTTCGGAAAGGTTATTGGCAGTAATGTCTCCCCATGCATCACAAAAAGCAATGGACTACCTGACAAAACTCGGAGTAGAAGTTCACCTCAATACTAAAGTGATGGATTATAATGGTTCATGCCTGAAGTTGTCAGACGGAAGTACTGTTACCTCAAAAACTGTAATTTGGACTGCCGGAGTCCAAGCCAATTCGGTTGCCGGACTTTCTGCAGAAAACTATGGCAGAAAAAACCGCATTCGGGTTGACCATTTTAACAGGGTTTTGAGTTATGACAACATCTTTGCTGTGGGCGACTTGAGTTTTATGGAAACTCCGAAATACCCGAATGGACATCCACAGGTTGCCCAGGCCGCCATTCAACAGGCTAAACTTCTGGCAGGCAACCTGATTAAGCTAAATTCGGGATTAGAACCAAAAGAATTTAAATACACAGATAAAGGTTCACTTGCCACCATCGGACGTAACCTTGCGGTTGCAGACCTTCCGATTGGCAAAATACACGGTTTTGCAGCCTGGGTTTTATGGTCAGTTGTACATCTTTTTACTATTGTTGGAGTTAAAAATCGTCTTTCAATTTTCCTTAACTGGTCATGGAACTACTTTACTTACGATCAGTCATTACGTTTATTGATCAGGCCAAAAATGCCATTGGTTTATGAAGACAAAGAGAATGAGAATACTTGCGAAACCACAAAAAGCGCATTGATTAATTTAAACTAGAAACATGTTTTATATTTATCTTAGAAGATTTTATATATAAATTGATATTTCAATGAGCCGGAAAATAAAACCAATTACAACGGAGGAATTAATTAAATTCAATCAAGAAAAAAAGGGATTTATTATTGATGCAAGACCTGTTGATGCCTATAACGGATGGAAATTGCAAAACGAGTCCCGCGGAGGGCATATCCGGCACGCGAAAAGCTTACCGATAAAATGGACAAACTATATTGACTGGATAGAAATAGTCAGGTCAAAAGGCATTATGCCTGAAAACCAGATCGTAATTTATGGGTACACAGACAAAGAAGCCGAACAGCTTGCTCAGTTTTTTCTTCGTGCCGGTTATAATGATGTTAGTGTTTATAATCACTTTGTGGATATATGGTCGGCAACACCTGAGTTGCCTATGGATAAGCTGGCAAGATACAGTCAATTAGTCTATCCTGAGTGGGTTCAAACGTTGGTTTCCGGAGGTTCACCTCCCCATTATAAGAATAAAAAATTTAAAATCTGCCATGCACATTACCGTAATCGTAATGCCTATTTAAGTGGCCATATACCCGGCGCCATTGATATTGATACCCTTGCACTGGAATCTCCGAATACATGGAACCGACGATCTCCGGAAGAGTTAAAGCAGGCATTATTGCAGCATGGGATAACCGCAGATACTACCGTCGTTTTATATGGGAAATATATGGATCCTGATAATGATGATTCATTCCCAGGAAGTGCTGCCGGGCATATCGGGGCCATCCGGTGTGCCTTTATTATGATGTATGCAGGTGTCAAAGATGTCAGGGTGTTAAACGGGGGGTTTCAATCTTGGAAAGATGCTGGATATGAGATAAGTACTGAAGATGTCTCACAAAATCCTGCCGCAGATTTCGGAGCGGCAATTCCGGCAAAACCGGAACTTGCTGTCGATCTCCCAGAAGCGAAGGAAATCCTGGCATCTGGTACTGGTGAATTGGTTTGCGTCAGAAGTTTGCCGGAATACATTGGTGAGGTCAGCGGCTATAATTACATAGAAAAGAAAGGGCGTATTCCTGGAGCTATATTTGGAAATTGCGGGACAGATGCCTACCATATGGAGAATTACCGTAACCTGGACCATACCATCCGGGAATACCACGAGGTAGTGGCAATTTGGAGGGATGCAGGTATTACACCGGACAAACACCTGGCATTTTATTGTGGTACAGGCTGGCGTGGAAGTGAAGCTTTTTATAATGCCTGGTTAATGGGTTGGCCAAGGGTATCTGTCTTTGATGGCGGATGGTTTGAATGGAGCAACGATCCTGAAAATCCCTTTGAAACAGATGTGCCCATCGAAAAAACAATCATCGAAAAACAAAGAATATGAAAGCAATCTGGAATGGAAAGGTTATTGCAGAAAGCAATGAAACTATTAATGTAGAGGGGAACCAATATTTCCCAGAGGAATCAGTGCAAAAAGAGTTTTTAACCGGCAGCGAATCACATACTGTCTGTCATTGGAAAGGCACAGCCTCATATTATGATATTGTGGTAGATGGAAAAACCAATAAAGATGCAGCCTTTTATTATCCGGAACCTTCTGTTCTGGCTAAAAGCATCATTGGGCATATTGCATTTTGGCATGGAGTTGAAGTAATCAGTTAATAATATTCAAAGGAAAATGATAACAAACGCAAAAAATATTTGGAGCCAATTAACTCTGGCCTTCAACAGGGACTTGCACATTGTCCTCCTTCAACAGCATCATGCAGCACAATTCATTGCCCTGGTGGGTCGGCATTTGATACCAAAGGAGCCCGATGACAGCAACACGAATATGCAATATTTGCCTGACAAGGAATTGTTGATTGGAAATGAACTTCCAGGCGGCATGTGCATTGCATTGAGCTTGCCGGACCTGAAGCTAATTATTGTCGATAAACTGAATCATCGCAGGAGTGAATTATCCCTTGCAGGCAAATCCAAAAAACAGGTTTTTGATCAACTGAAACAAAATCTGTCTGATCTGGACCTGGATGTATCAAAATTCACAAATGAATTACATTATGCACTGCCCGATCATGAACTGGATAAGAATGCAGCCTTTTCAACAGCTGATCAGAAGTATATTCAGGAAAACATTCTATACCGGCACAATGCAGAGATTGTATTAGTAGAGATTGCTGCAAAATATAAAAAAGCAGAACCGGTGAGGATCTGGCCTCATCATTTCGATACAGGATCATTCGTTCCTCTTGCATATAATGCAGATGGCGGGATTTCAAAATCCATTGGCCTGGGTTGGGCAATTCCCGACAGCATGGAAAATGAACCCTACTATTACCTGAGTTACTGGTCGGAAACCCCCGTTGAAGATTTCAATGATTTGCCGGATCCTGGAGCGGGAAAATGGATCAGATCGGGATGGATTGGCGGGGTTGTGAAAAATAATGATATTGTAAACATCCCTTCAGCCGAAGGGCAACTGGCCTATATGAAATTGTTCTTTGAATCAGGAATAAACATACTTACGGACCACTATAACCTTTAAGCAATTATTATGCACAAACCAATTAAGCTGATTGCCTTATCGCAACTGAAAGACCGGATTCCCGCACATGCGGAGATAAAAGGCCTTGATCTTGTAGTGGTTCGTTACGATGATAAAGTATCCGTGCTCTACGGACGATGTTTGCACAGGGGTGCCCTGATGGCTGACGGCCATATCGAAGGTGAAAACCTGATTTGCGGGGTTCATGGCTGGGATTATCGATACGACACAGGTGTCTCAGAATACAATAATGAAGAGGTACTGCACAAATTCTCCTCCGAGATTAAAGAGGATGCCGTGTGGATTGATAAATCTGAAGTTAAGCAGTACCTGAAAGATCATCCACAGCCGTTTCATCGTGAACAATATCTCGGAAAATACGAGGATACCCACCCGGAGAATACCGAACCCTATACTGGCTATATTAAGGAGCTGTCTCAGAACGGCTTAGCAAATATTGGCCATCACGGTTTTACCGAAGCAATGGGAGTTGAACGAGACACACTTCCAAAATGGCATGATATACAATTTTTACCGGCCCAGCTCTGGAAACGACCCTTAATGGATGATGCAGCTGTTAACACTGAAACCATTATTGGTCCCCGGGCCGGGAAACCCCTAAAACTTGCCATTCCCCTTTTTGTTTCCGATATGAGTTTTGGGGCGTTGTCCAGGGAAGCGAAAATTGCACTTGCCAAAGGTGCAGAACTGGCAGGAACGGGTATAGCGAGTGGTGAAGGAGGTATGCTGCCGGAAGAACAGGCTGCCAATTCAAAGTATTTCTACGAGTTAGCTTCTGCCAAATTCGGGTTCAGCATGGAAAATGTAAAGCTTGCTCAGGCTTTTCATTTTAAAGGGGGACAGGGAGCAAAAACAGGTACCGGAGGTCATCTGCCAGGCACCAAGGTTACAGAAGAAATAGCAAAGGTAAGGGGACTCAAGATTGGAGAAGCAGCCATTAGTCCCCCGGCATTCCCCGACCTGGTCTCTGCAAAGGATTTTGAATCCTTAGCTAGGGAGATCCGCAAACAAACCGGAGGAATTCCCATTGGATTTAAAATTGCAGCCAGTCATATTGAGAAAGACATTGATTTCGCCCTTCTAGCAGGGGCTGACTACATCATTCTCGATGGACGGGGTGGAGGGACCGGTGCAGCACCGACCATCCTGAGAAACAATATCAATGTCTCTACCATTCCTGCATTGGCAAGGGCCAGGGAGCATCTTAACAGGTCAGGGGCCAGTGGAGTGTCTCTGGTCATTACTGGTGGACTGCGTATCGCCGATGATTTTGCTAAGGCACTCATGCTGGGAGCTGATGCCATAGCTATATCTAATTCCGCCCTGCAGGCAATTGGTTGCCTTGGAATGCGGGCTTGCAATACCAACAATTGCCCGGTGGGTGTAGCCACACAGAAGGAAAATCTTCGCAAGCGGATAATCATCGATAGTTCAGCGCGGCAATTGCACAATTTTCTGGATGCATCCACAGCCTTAATGAAGGTAGTGGCCCGGGCATGCGGGTATGATGATTTTGGTAAATTTAACAAGGACGACCTGGTCACAGCCAGTCATGACATGCACCGGCTTACCGGGATCAATTTTGCCGGATTGAACGCATAAACACCTGAAAAATATATTAAACATGGAACCCATGCAGTGGATCATACCTATATCCGTCCTGCCAGGCATCGCCCTGATTGTCCTTTCAACCTCCAACCTTGTCGTAAGCCTCAACAAAGAGATTGCCGGGTTGAATAAGGAAAGGGAGAAATACGGTGAAATTATCAGCTTGAAATTAATGCAACTTAGAAGGCTGAACTGGTCCCTCGTCCTTATGTACATCGGGATCCTGCTTTTCCTATCCTCAGGTGTCCTGGGAGCCATTATCCAACCTGAAAACATCTATACTCTCTCAAGCATGATCGCCGGTGTAGGTATAATAATACTTGCCATATTCTTACTGATTATTTACGGATTTAAATCTATCTATATCAGAGAAAGACACCTTAAATTATGACGCAAAACATACAATATAACTGGCACAAAGTCCTTGAGAGCAGTGAGGCAATCCAGGATAACAGGGTCATGACAGTACTGGCAGGGCATACTGAAATCTGCCTGTCAAAATTTGAAGGCAAGGTCTGTGCCCTGGATAATCATTGCCCGCACCAAGGAGGACCACTGGGAGAAGGAAGTATTGAGAACGGGATATTGCGATGCCCCTGGCATGGTTGGGATTATCATCCCTGCACGGGCAAAGTGCCGGGCTTTGAAGACTACGTGAAATCCTTCCAGGTGGAAGAGAGAGAGGACGGGATCTATGTGGGTGTTCCAGAAGAAAAACCGCATGAAATCACGCTCTCGGACATCATGGCAGAAACCATGGTGAACTGGGGGGTAGACACTGTCTTCGGCATGGTGGGACATTCCAACCTGGGCTTTGCAGACGCCCTGAGAAGGCTTGATGAAAGAGGAAAATTGAAATTTATTGCCATCAGGCATGAAGGAGCCGCTGCATTTGCTGCATCTGCCTACGGGAAATTAACTGGAAAACCAGCGGCCTGTTTTTCTATTGCGGGACCGGGAGCCACCAACATGTATACCGGGCTTTGGGATGCCAAAGTAGACAGGGCACCCCTGCTGGCCCTGACCGGACAGGTAGCTACCCAGGTCGTGGGTACCGGTAATTTCCAGGAAGTTGACCTGGTGCGTGCTTTTCAAACCGTAGCGGAATTTAACCACCGGGTCCAACAGGATAGCCAGCACGCTGAATTAATGACACTGGCCATAAAACATGCCATAATAAATAGAGATGTCTCGCATCTTACCTTCCCGGATGAGATCCAGGAATTACCTGCTGGAAAAGCTGCAGCACAGACCCCGGAAGGAAGGATGACTCCACCTCTCATTGCACCGTCACCGGAAAGCCTTGAGAATGCCCTTGAATTGATCAGAAAATCCAGACGCCCTGTGATCATCGTTGGTCATGGAGCCCGTTTCCATATGGAGGCCATTGGGCGCTTTGCCGAAATGCTCAATGCACCTGTACTTACCACTTTTAAAGGGAAAGGGCTGATTTCAGATAATCATCCTCTTGCAGCCGGGGTATTGGGACGAAGCGGCACACCTGTGGCATCCTGGTTCATGAATGAATCTGATTTGCTCATTGTATTGGGTGCTTCCTTCAGTAACCATACCGGGATCACCAACAAAAAGCCTACCATCCAGGTGGATTTTGATCCACTGGCACTGGCTAAGTTTCACAAAATTGACGCAGCAGTTTGGGGAGAGATCTCCATTACTTTATCCGCGATGCATGAGGCTCTGAAAGATAAAACCAATACTGCCGATCAGCGTCCTGAACTGGCCGGTCGCTGGAAAATCTGGCGCGAAGAAAAGAAAAAGAGACTCTCTGAGGACCGGGGAATGGGCATCCCTTCCAGTGTTGTATTTGAAAACCTTTCCCGGTTGGTTCCTGAGAATGCAATAATCTGCGTGGATGTAGGAAACAATGCATATTCCCTCGGACGTTATTTTGAAAGCAAGAAACAAAGCTTCCTGATGTCAGGCTACCTTGGTTCCATAGGATTCGCCTTTCCGGCTGCTCTGGGTGCATGGTCAGCCACAAGAGGCCAGCGCCCTGTGATCGCGGTTGCCGGTGACGGTGGATTTGCGCAGTATATGGCAGAATTGACAACCTCCGTAAAATATGAAATGGATATCAAACTGATACTGCTTAATAACGCTGAATTGGGAAAGATCTCAAAGGAGCAGCGTTCCGGTGGACTGGATGTATTTGCGACTGATCTGCATAACCCTGATTTTGCGTCGTATGCTAATGGATGTGGGGCCCTTGGAATAAGGGTAACTGAATTAAATGAGGTAGCCGAAGCAATGAAAAAAATACTGGGTCATAAAGGAACTGCTTTACTGGAAATTATGACCGATGTAAGCCTCATCTGATTCCTTTCAAAAAAACATCTTCTCTTCTGTCAGGTTTCATTCCTCCTTACGACTATTCAGTATAATCGTAAGATTTAATGATGTATGAAAGAAACAGCAAAAGATAATTTATTACAATTAAGGAGTTTGTTGAATTCCCTTGATGAATCCGAATATACCAGGCAGCATGAGATCCTGTCCGGCGGTACCATTGGCCAGCATATGAGGCATATCCTGGAGTTTTACCTCCTGCTTGTTGCCGGCTCATTTACAGGTACCATAAGTTATGATAGACGGGAGCGGAATCCAAAAATTGAAATCAGCCTGTCCTTTGCCATAGATACTATAAATCTATTAATACCGGCTATGGGTCTTTTAAAGGAAAATGATCCTGTGGGAATGGAAGCAGATTACACTACCGACGGGAGTTCGGGTAATACCGTAATAAGTTCTGTAGGGAGGGAACTTGCGTACTGCATTGAGCACAGCATCCATCACCAGGCTTTGATAAAAGCAGGGTTAATTGTAACGGGATCGTCACATGTGATCGATAATAACTTCGGAGTGGCTTATTCTACCATCCGCTACCGGGAACAATAATCGCATGAGTAAGACCGAAAAATATACTGGATTTGCCATTGCACTGGCCTGGCCTCAAACTTTCTGTAAGCAGCCCGGATCCTGGTATGACCCAGTGACACTCAGGCTGGGTATGAACAATAATCATTATTACAGGGTGGGACATGCCGCAGTGGTCCTGATCGATCCAAAAACCAAAGCATGCCATTATTTTGATTTCGGCAGGTACCATGCTCCCTTCAAGCATGGCCGGGTACGCAGTGTGAAAACGGACCATGAACTGTCCATGAAAACCATCCCGGTTTTTTTCCCAGACAATAGGGCCATATTGAACTACCAGGAAATCCTTTCTGAACTGCAAAATAATAAAGCCTGTCATGGAGAAGGAAATTTACATGCTTCCTACTGTCCGGTCAATTTCCAGGCTGCCTACAATAAGGCAAGCAAGATGCAACAGGAAAGTCCCATTCCATATGGTCCATTTCGTACCAGGGCTAGTAATTGTTCCCGCTTTGTCAATACAGTT
>CAZXOJ010000148.1:0-10245 GCA_964642325.1 uncultured Bacteroides sp.
TGGTCTTGCTCTAATTCTCCAATCAGAGCTGAGGTTTATGAAAAAATGAAAACGCTGGCAGGATTTATGGAAGATGCTGTTGCATCGGGATTAGGGGGAACCCATTATAATGACCGCATCCTGCCCAGCCAGTCCCCCGCTTACAAAAGAAAAATGGACCAGGGCCAGTTGCTTGGGGGGGATATTACCAACCGGATCATTATGTATACCAGTGCCGTCATGGAGGTAAAAAGCGCCATGGGATTGATTGTGGCAGCGCCTACAGCCGGCTCATGCGGATGCATCCCCGGGGCAGTACTGGGAACAGCTACTGGTATGGACCTCCCCCATGACCAGGTCATAAAAGCACTGCTGGCAGCCGGAATGATAGGTATTTTCATTGCCAGGAACGCCACCTTTGCAGCCGAATCAGGAGGATGCCAGGCAGAATGTGGTGCGGCATCGGGTATGGCTGCCGCAGCCCTGGTATCACTGGCTGGAGGTTCACTTGAGCAGGCCCTGGCATCATCCTCACTGGCTTTGCAAAATTCCCTGGGAATGATCTGTGATCCCATTGCCAACAGGGTGGAGGCTCCCTGCCTGGGGAAAAACGTAATGGCTGCCATGAATGCACTTTCCTGCACCAACATGGCATTGGCCGGATATGAGCACCTGATCCCCCTGGACGAGGTTATAAAAACCATGAATGAGGTCGGCTCAAGCCTGCCCGCATCACTTCGTTGCACGGCGCTCGGGGGACTGTCCATTACGCCGGCTGCAAGGAAAATTGAGGATGAAATGAAAAACAAACCAAATAATAAAACATTATGAGAAGGTATGTCAGAGTTACATTGCTTGGTGGTATTGCCGCCGTATTGCCACTTGCCCTGGTGATCCTCGTATTCCGATGGATCTTCAACATCATCGAAAAATACCTGAGGCCAATTGTGGATCTGTTTAATACGGATTCAGAGCTTTTGCTTTTTGTCATATATGTCATCCTGGTGGCAGCCATTATTGTTTCCTTTTTTTTCATGGGAATCATAATCGAAACAAGGATAGGCAGGTTCTTCACCTCCGTCCTTGAAAAGAAATACCTTATGAAGATTCCCGGGTATAAAATTGCCAGGGAAACGGTTATGCAGTTTTTTGGCAAACAAAAGTCCTTCTTTTCAGAGGTGGTCCTTGTAGACCTGTTTAATGCCGGCACCCTTATGACCGGGTTTATCACGGATGACCATGGAGATATCATTACAGTATTTGTGCCTACGGGTCCCAATCCAACTTCTGGGAATATCTACCATGTCAGAAAAGACAAGGTCTACAGAACCAGAGCAGCCGTAGACAATGCAATGAGGACAATCATCAGTTGTGGGGCCGGATCCAGCGAAATATTCAAAGACATTGATGACCCGAATGGGATCATTCAATATCCCGCACACACCTGACATAATTGAATACATACCTGACATCCCCCTGTGGTCCCCAGTAGGAAGGATAATCAGCAGGATCGCCATCCTTGGGATCACTCCGTTGAGCCCCAGCCCCATGAACATCCATTAGAAGTCCGTTCATATATCCCTGGGCTTTGCCAAAAGCAATATAAACGGCCCCGCTGCCCGGTACGGGTCCATCCAGGTGAGTTGTACCAGTCCAGAAATAAGGAAACTGGCCGTCCTGTCCCTCCGGATCAGTGATACCTGTTACCTGAAATACAGGATCAATAGCGGCTGACATGGTGACCTCCGGGGCACGCGTATGATCCAAGATACTCTGCAATTCCTTGGCATTCGGAAGGCGCCAGTCATGATAGCCCGCCAGGTCAAGATTTTCAGCATAAGCCAGGGCATCCTCCCAGTTCCGGGGTATTCCATCATCTGCCTGCTGCCACATCAGGCCGGTGGCCAGATCCGATACTGTTTCGTCTCCATTTTCCTGGAAGTTATTTTTCCCGTATTCAGGGTTGCCGCGGACGTATCTAACATACATTTTATTATCCTGGCCGGTCGCCGGCTTAAATTTCGGATATCCCTTGATACGTCCGTCTACGAAATTCACACCAAATACGGTGGCATCTCCCCTCATGGTGGTGCCAACATATTCAGTGGCAGACCAGGTCTGAGCATCAATAAATCGTTCCCCGGCTGCTTCATCACCCAATGGCTGAATGAAATAACGGGTATCGATAAATCGGATGGAATTTTCAGCAGATCCCGATATACTGCCAGTAAACAGGATCAATGAATACAGCTCCTTGATACCTGGCATGCGCCATCCATTGTAGCCTGCCAGGGTGAAATTCGCGCACCCGGACAAGGCATTCTCCCAGGTCATCTTATCCCCCATATCCTTCACCCACATCAGTCCCGTTACATTATCCGTTACCGTACCATCCCCATGATCCGTATACGAGGGTTGGTTTTGCTGATAATGCGCATCCTGTCCATAAAAGGCATCAGCCGGTCCCGGTTCTGGAATCACCTCCCGATCACTGTAAAAATCTCTTGTACCGGTATCAACAATCTTGTAATTAGCCTCATGCAGCAACTCCTCTTCGACCTGATCTGTGGAACAGAAGGCAAAAAGTGATGTCAGTCCAACGATAATAATAACCTTCCTCATAAGAAATTGTTAAGCTTTTTAGTAACTCTTAGATATTAGATTCCGTAAAAAGCATATGGTTTAATCCATAACATTCCTAAACTAAACCCTCTCACGTATGAAATCAACAACTACTTTATTAATGATGGCCTTGCTGACTGTATCCCTGACCTTTGGCCAGGGATCGGATCTAATCGCAGAAAAAACCAAAATTTCCTCATTGTGTGACCAATATTCAAAGGCCTGGGCCACAGAGGATATTGATAAATTCTCAGCCCTGTTTGCACACACAGGTGATCTTGTCATTTTTGACGGTTCATCCAACTATAATGGCTGGGAAGCCTGGAAAAAAAGGCTGGAAACATCCTTTCCCCCTGCAAATGATGTAAAAGTATCCTTCAGGGATCATAAGATCCAGATAAATACCCCGGGTGATGCAGCTTTTTTAACAGCCACAGAAGATGTAGACTATGTTGAAAATGGCAAGCCATTCAGTTTCAAAGGAATGCGGGTCACATGGATACTTGCAAAAATGGATGGTAAGTGGGTAATCATTCACGGCCACTGGTCAATGCCTGTTTAGGGCAAACGGGGCGCCTATTCATGTTCCCACTTTAGCTTCCAGGGATCATCTGTATCTGCCATGAACTTTTGCAGTTGTTCCTTTAGGCCTTCGACGATCTCCCAGTATTTATGTTCGTAGGCGAGATTTACTATTTCGCCCGGATCATTTACTATGTTATATAGTTCGAACTGGGGACGTTTCAGGTAGGCCTCAATGGATCTTTGGCCGTACATAGCTTCCCTTCCTTTTTGATAGACAGACTGCCAGGTCGGTGAAGCCCAGAGGTCGGAAGCACTCGGATATTCGAGTGGCCAGGCTATGTTGAAAATAAACTTCCATTTATGGGTGCGTATTACCCGCATGGGATAATACATGGTGATCTCATGGAAGGTATGTGATGCATAAACCTGCTCCGGTCCCTTACCAAGAGGATCTTCGAGTGTACTTTTGAATGAACGTCCATGAAACCTGTTTTCCTCCGGAAATACCCCGACATAGTCCAGGATAGTAGGCGTAAGATCCACCCAGCTGATGAGGTGATCGGTAGCTTTTCCTGCTTTTTTCTGACCAGGCTGCTTTATAATGCAGGGTAGTTTCATACCCGGATCATAAAGGGTTGTCTTGGCTCCAGGGAAAGCAATACCATTGTCGGAGATATAAATGATCAGCGTGTTGTCATATTTGCCCGTTTCTTTCAGGATCTCAATAAGTTTCCCAACGCCCTGGTCCACCCTGTTAACCGACTGGTAATACTGCGCCAATTCCGCCCTGCATTCAGGTGTATCGGGCAGGAAATCCGGAACCAGTACCTGATCCGGACTATATTCAACTTTGGTAATGCCGGGATAGTCCTGTGGCCGGTTCCCAAATGCATTGGGTTTGTAGGGAATATCCACTGTTTCTCCTGACCGGTGGGGATCAACCGTACAATATAGCAGGAAAAATGGTTCATCTCCGGAGCCTTCAATGAAGCTGGCACAATTGTCCGCCATATCAACAGGATTTCTCGCATTTCCCCTTAAGACATGCTCAAACTGGTAAACGGACTCGGGTGCCAGGTGGTATTTTCCCATCCTTCCGGTACGATAACCTGACTCTTCAAGATAATAGACCAGGGATTTCTCATTGTCGTATGTGCTGAAATGATTATAACCATGTGCATGGCCATAATGAGCCGTGGCATGATTGAACCTGCCCGTCATAATGACCGATCTGCTGGCACTGCAACTGGCACTAGTGCAAAATGCATTGCTGAAGCGAATTCCATCAGCAGCCAGCTGGTCCAACGCCGGCGTGGCAATCACATGATTCCCATAACATCCCATGGCATCTGTTCCGTGATCATCTGAAATGATCAGCATAATGTTCACCCGGTCAGCAGCGTTAACCTGGAAAGCCAGAATGGTTAATGCATTGATCAACAAAATCTTAAATATTCTCATAAGTATGGCATTAAATATTTACTCCCTGTCCCAGGGATCATCCTCCAGGATGGCGTAATGGTAATTATCAATCCATTCCCCCCTTATCGGAAGGACCTTTCTCCGTATGCCCTCAATGCTCATCCCTGTCTTTTCGAGTACCTTAATGGACCTTTTATTTTCTGTAGCAACACCTGCTTCTATCCTATGGAGATTCATATCCTCAAATCCGAACCTGATTATTCTATTGGCAACTTCTGTGGCATATCCCTTGCCCCAGTGCATTGGCATCAGGTTATACCAGATCTCGCCCATTTTGAACTTGTCAGCAGAAAGGTTCATGCCGGTAAGTCCAATAAACTCATTTGTTGTCTGAATACAGATGCTCCAGCAATATTTTTTCCTGACTTCTGCCTTCTGGTCCTGGATATAGGGACGCAGATGGTCCCTGGTAATATTTTTATTATCGGGAATGCCCAATGTGTTGAATTCATCTACTTCGGGACTTGATTCCAGGAAGAAAATATCATCAAGGTCATCCCAGCTAGCCTCGCGAATGATCAACCGCTTTGTATTAAGTTCCATTTATAATAAACTTGTGCTAATGTTCATATGGTCAAATCTCGATTTCACCCACCAGGAAGGTAACTGCTTTTCCAGTAATATGTACCCTGCTATTAAGAAGCTTACACTTAAGGTCTCCCCTTCTTCTTGATAACTGGGTTGCAGTCAGGGCTTTTTTATGCAGCCTGCCAGACCAGAAGGGTGTCAGGGTAGTATGGGCAGAGCCTGTGACTGGGTCTTCATTGATCTCCAGTTTGGGGGCAAAAAAACGTGAAACGAAGTCGGTTTCATTCCCGGGAGCAGTGACTATTATGCCCCTTAGATCTATCTCTGCCAATAAAGTAAAATCCGGCGAGATATCTTCAATATCTTTCTGCGTATCATATACCAGCAAATAATCTGAATTTCCCCTGAAAGATTCAGCCGGGAGTTTTCCAATGGCATCAATCAGCTTTTGAGGGCCATCGATCTTTACCGGGGGATCAGCTGGAAAGTCAAGTGTTAAAAACTCACCCTCCCTCAGTACAGCGAGTTCCCCCCTGGTCCTTGATTGAAAAATAATCTTATCACCGGGAAATTGATAATGATTATATAAAACATGAGCACTGGCCAGGGTGGCATGACCGCAGAGGTCGACCTCGCTGTTCGGGGTAAACCACCTGATCTCATAGGCACTATCAATTTTTACAGCGAAGGCGGTCTCTGATAGGTTATTTTCAGCTGCGATATATTGCATTAGTTCATCCTCCAGCCATTCGTCGATAATGCAAACAGCCGCCGGATTGCCACCAAAAACCCTGTCTGTAAATGCATCTACCTGGAATAATTTGATCTTCATTACTTGAATTTTCCTATAAAGTTATTATTATTTATTTCGATGTGCATCCTGTAGAACATGGATATTTATCCATCGGATAAATAAATTTTTGATCATGATTGGGAACCGTTAACTTTAATCCCGACATATACGAATTTTCCAGCCTAATGAAAAATCAACAAGATCTCAAAAAGCAAAAAAGTTCAATATTTTTTATAATACTTATCGGCCTGGCTTCAACCGTCTGGTTTCTAATACGGGTCATTCCAAAACCCAGCCGTGCTTCATATCCCTGCATCCGAGCTGCAACCCCTTTCATGTCTGCTTTTATCATTTTTCTGCTCAGTTTGGGAACAACGGTTTTAAGTCTGAAAAAATTCAAACAGAATTTTGCCAAAGCAAAGTACCTGTCCGGATCAGTATTCCTGTTGGCAGCCATTCTATCGTTTTCCTTTTATTTATTCCAGGATGGCAAAAAATCCATGGCAAGATCCATCATCAAACTGGATGGATCATTCCCTGTCCCCTCAAATGAGCCTATTGGAAAAGCCATAGGCCTTTTTCCTGGCAGGGTTGTCTGGGTATATGACGAGGATGCTACAAATGAAAACTATGACCCGGCATCGGCCGGAAATGACTGGTGGTACAGCCATAATAACGTAGATCAGGCGATCGTAGAAAAAATGCTATCGACAGCAATATTGCAATATGCCGGCAACAATGATATTTCAGAAGCCTGGGAGGCCATATTCAAAAGTTTCAACAGTTCCCACGGCCGGGGAAAAACCGGATACCAAGCAGGAGAGAAAATAGTGATTAAAATAAATCTCACAAATCAAAATGGTGTATCAGCGGAAAGAATGGATGCCACACCCCAGCTGCTCAACGCCGTTTTATATGAATTAACTGCAAATGCGGGCGTACAGGAGTCTGATATTACCCTGGGAGACCCATACAGGGATTTCAGGGCTGAATATGTTGACCTGGTAATGTCTGAATTTCCAGGCGTTCATTATGTGGGGGGTAAAGGCAAGAAAGATGTCAAACAAACCATTCCGTCGGAAAATGAGGTGCTTGTTTTCAGTGATAAAAAATTAAAATCAACCTTGCCTCAATATTATCTGGATGCAACTTATTTTATTAATATCCCCTGTTTAAAAACCCATGGAGGAGGAGGATTAACACTAATTGCCAAGAATCATCTGGGGTCTTTCCTTGAAAAAGGAAGTGATCCGGCATCCCAATCGGCTTCGGCGGTGCATTACAGCCTGCCTTCAAGTAAACCCGGTCAGAAAAAATATCGCAACCTGGTCGATTTTATGGGACATGAAGAAACCGGGGGCAAGGGATTACTTTATATAATTGATGGTATCTGGGGAGGAGAGGATTGGAAAGGCTGGATTAAAAAGTTTAAATCAGCACCATTTAATAATGATTACCCGAACTCAATATTGATTGGACAGGATCCCGTAGCCCTGGAATCAGTATGTTTCGATATACTTTTTGAAGAATGCCTTACCGATAAATCAAAAGAAACCTACCCAATCACCCTTAAAAATGAGATAGCCGATTACCTGTTGCAATGTGCCAGTGCCGAATACTGGCCAGACAGTATAAAATACGATCCTGAAGCTGATGGCACTGTGTTGGAGAGTTTAGGTGTATTTGAACACTGGAACAATGCTTCAGATAAAAAATACAGCAGGAATTTAGGAACAGGTGAAGGTATTGAACTTATCTATATCGACTGACAGAATGGGCTATTCGACTATCCTCAGCCCAAAGTACTGATGATTGCATTCACTGCCATCAAATTCAGCAATATTTGGCATATCTCCCCATTTTTTGAAATCGAACTTTTCCAGTAGCCTGATGCTGGCTGTATTGGGCTCAAGCAATATAGCGATCAGGGTTTTGATGTTGATCTCACGGGCCCTGTCAATGACAAAATTCAGCAGTTGTATACCTATCCCCTGCCCCTGTTTGTCTTTCCTGATATAGAAACTAACCTCCGATGTATAGCGCAAAGCATTCCTTCCCTTCCTGTATTCACTCAGGGAAGCCCATCCCACAACCTCCCAGAGGTCCTCAATCACGAAGACCGGATTGTTGCCTGACAGGTGTTCTTCGTACCAGTGCCGCCTGTACCCAAGACTGGTTTCTTCCGTCTCGGCCGTCTGGTATTTTGACCGGACAGCCTGGTTATAGATTTCGTTGGCAGCCTCAAGGTCTTCTATTTCGATCCTGCGTATTATTCTCTCCATACGGGAAGTAAATTAAGGATACACCGGGTCAATGATCTGGTTACGGATGTGTTCCACCTGTGAGACAAGATCCTTAAAGGTTTGATTATTAGAAATATTACTGGTATTGATATCCGCAAGTTCACCGGTTTTGTTGAGTTCCATGAATATGAGTTGCAAATCACTAAGCATGGCCATAAATCTTTCGCCTTCCTCTTTTCTCCGTACCTGGTCAAGTAAGCCGAGCAGCTGGTGGAGGGAATTCTCCTGGTGGAAAAGGAGAAGCATCAGGCTCAGGTAACTTTCATCATTCTCATTATCCGCATGCATCAATAGTTGGGTTGTCAGGTATATTTTTTCAATGAACTCCCCGGTGGCAAACAGTGTATAGATCCTCATCAATTCCATTTGTGAGAAATCATACTCCAGCTGTTCTGCTGCATGTTTCAGGATCAATATCAGGCTGTCTTCATGAGCCCCCGCCACCTGGTATCTTCTGAACATGCCATGATCATACAAATGTCCCGCCCCGATATTCTCTGCCAGTTCCCTGGCTATATTCAGGTAGATCATTACCTCTTCATCCCTATGATAAGTGACCAGGTAAGCTATGTCCACCGTGTAGATACCAAGGTTCATGGCCGACAGCACTGAATCAAAAAGGTAAATGCTGTATTTATCCAATGTATTGACCAGGTTTTCCTTGTAGCTGGCCCCGGTCATCCTGATCAGTTCGACCACTGCAGCCGGATCCCGGAGTCCCGGGTTAACCTGCTCCAGTTGTCTCTCGAATTCTTTTATAGCCGGCTTACTGGCCGAACTGTCTACAGTCCCCCCTTTTTCCCTGTTCATGCAAGCTGTCATGAGCATGACAAGTACAAACAGAGGAATGATCCCAAAAATGAATAAATAAAATCTCCTGGACTGACGGGTGGACAACATATTACAATAATAGCAAGAAACCGCTTATTAATCAACCTGTGTACCGTCAATAAAAAAGCCCCTATTCCAGGGGCTCTTTTAATTTTATTAAGGAAAATTTCCTGTTTATCGATCGGTGCTCACAATTCGTTCACGGATCTTACTTACCTTATCAATAATCCTGGGCAGGTATTCACCCCCTGCGGTGGATTGTGGTGTCCAATTGGCTATCATCTCCTTGAAATTGGCCTCATCATAGATCTGTTTCAGGGCACTCATCTCAGCCATGAATTCTTCACCTTCATCTTCATCGCGGATCTGGTTCAGTAGGTCGATAAGATCATTCAGGGGTTTTTCCTGTTCCACGAGGCCGATAATCAAGTGTCTTAACAACTGGGCGCGGACCTCTGCAGGAAAATCGTCGGGATACTGGTCAATGACCTGTGTGAGCACGTACATCTTCTCAACGAATTCACCGGTTACAAAGAGTACTGAATGCCTTGAATTTTCTGTCTGTGACATTTCCCTATTTACATTCCTGGCGGTCATGGTAAGTCGTTGCCTGAGGGTATCAGGATCTGCCCCGGCCGTAACATATCTTTCAAACATCCCCTCCTCGTACGAACTCACCAGGCCAATGGCAGCAGCTAGTTTCCTGGCACGCTCGTACTTGATCAGGGCCTCATCGTTTTTATTATACGACACCAGGTAGGCAATATCAACGGTATAGACTCCCAATGCCAGGGCTGCATAGGCCTCATTCTGAGCGTAGTAGTCGACATTCTCCATAGGTACCACCAATCCGTCTATGTATTCCGCACCAGCCATATCAAGCGTGGTCATAACAATGGTCGGATCTTCAAGTCCGGGATTAATGTTCTGTAACTTTTCGTCAAACTCATCCGTGTCGTCCGTCTGAGTTGTCTTTTGCTGTCCGGCCTTTTGCTGGCAGGAGGTAAAAAGTATGGCAACCATGATGGCTGTGGAAAATAAGATTCTGGTGATTTTCATAACAGCATATTAAGTTTGGTTAAAAGCTTAAAAAATTTGGCTAAAGATAACAAGAAAATGAAATGCAGGCAACAAGTATATTATTAATTATCTTTAGCCATCCAACCTGATCCTATTGAAAGC
>CAZXOJ010000149.1:0-10239 GCA_964642325.1 uncultured Bacteroides sp.
AGATAGGGCCCTTTGTCGCCAACACCCATACTGAAGCGAGTGAAACGGGGACCCTCATGACGAAGAGTTACCATTATGCCCATAAGCTGATCAAGAAGCATGTGAATGCGGGTGCGAATGACGTGATCATTACGGCTGGATTCGGGATGACAGATGTGGTGAATAAGTTGCAGCGTATTTTGGGACTCAAAGGATGTGGGAAGCTTCACAGCCAGGATTGCCTCCAGGAAGCAGACAAGCCGGTGGTATTTGTAACCCATATGGAACATCACTCCAACCACACATCCTGGTATGAGACCAATGCGGAGGTGGTGGTCCTTGAACCAGACGATGAGCTGCTGGTTGACCTGGACGAACTCAGGCGGCAGCTGGAGAAGTACCAGGACAGGGAATTCAAGATCGGGGCTTTTACAGCCTGCTCAAATGTTACTGGCATAGAGACCCCTTATTATGAGATGGCGAAGATCATGCATGAGTTCGGGGGACTATGTTTCATCGATTTTGCTGCCTCGGCGCCATACGTGGATGTAGACATGCATCCTGCTGATCCCATGAAGAAACTGGATGCCATATACCTGTCCCCGCATAAATTTCTCGGGGGACCCGGTTCTTCGGGGGTGCTTATTTTTGATAAGAGCATGTACAAGAGTGATGTGCCGGATAATCCCGGCGGGGGGACAGTCGACTGGACAAATCCATGGGGAAGTTACAAGTATGTGGATGATATCGAGGTGAGGGAAGATGGTGGTACGCCAGGTTTCATGCAGGCTATCAGAATCGCCCTGGCCTTTGAACTGAAAGAAAAAATGGGGGTGGAAAAAATGTGGCAGCGGGAAAAGGAGCTGGTGGACCTGTCCCTCCCTAAGCTCAGGAAAATTACCGGTATCCATATCCTTGCAGACAATGTCAGTGACAGGCTCGGGGTCATTTCATTCTACCACGAAGACATCCATTTCAACCTGCTGGTTAAGATCCTTTCTGACCGTTTCGGCATACAGGTCCGCGGTGGATGTGTATGCGCAGGCACCTACGGCCATTTCCTGCTGGAGGTCAGCTATGAAAAATCCAAGGAAATTACCGACAAGATCAACCATGGTGATCTATCCCAGAAACCCGGATGGGTAAGGTGGTCTCTCCACCCTACCACAACCGATGAGGAAATCCATTATTTCATCCACTCATTGGAAGCAGTTCTGGCAAATATTTCGGAATGGAAACAGGATTATGTATATTTAAAACACATAAACGAGTTCATCCATAAGGACCAACAAGACAATCCTTCCGAGGGTTTCAAGGAATGGTTCGTTTTATAGGAAGCCAAATTTGACCCAGGAAAGTATGCAGTTGATCGAAGTTTCAGATAAAAAAACCCGGAGAGAATTTCTCAAAGTCCCTAAGATCCTCTACAGGAATGATCCTTCCTGGGTTTGTCCACTCGACAATGACATAGAATCAGTCTTCGATCCGGGCAGGAACAAACTTTTCGAGAAGGGCAATGCCCGCAGATGGATCCTTAAAAGTGATAAGGATAAATTGATTGGCAGGGTGGCTGCCTTCTATAACCTGGATCTCTCAGGAAGGAACAAACAACCCACGGGCGGAATTGGCTGGTTTGAATGCATCAAAAACCAGGGGGCTGCCAATATGTTGTTTGATATGGCGAGGGACTGGCTTAAAGGGGAAGGGATGGAAGCCATGGACGGCCCCATAAATTTCGGTGGTAATAATAATAACTGGGGACTCCTAACCAAAGGGTTCACGCAGCCGGGGTATGGCATGCCGTATAATTTCCCCTATTACTGGGATCTGTTCGAAAATTATGGGTTTTTGACCTATTTCAAGCAATACAGCTACCATATTGATATTACCAAACCCTTCCCGGAAAGATTCTGGAAAATTGCAGAATGGGTGGCCAAGAAGGATGAATACACATTCAAACATTGCGAGCTGAAGGACGTTGAAAAATATGTCGCTGATATCATAACCGTCTTTAACAAAGCATGGGCAGGTTTCAAGGATGATTTCGTACCCATGACCAGGGAAGGCCTTGAAGATGCCCTAAAGCAAGCCAAGGCCATTGTCGAAGAAGACCTGATATGGTTTGTCTATCATAATAATGAACCAGTCTGTTTCTACCTTATCTATCCTGATATTAACCAGGTCCTGAAACATTTCAAGGGCAGGTTGCACCTGATCAACAAGATGAGATTCCTCTACTACAAAAAAACACACGGGATCACCCGTGTCAGGGGCATAGCTGCCGGTGTGGTACCCAAGTTCCAGAATACCGGGCTAGAGTCTGGTATTTTCAAGCACCTGGAGCATTCCTTCAAGAAAAAGTACTGGATGACAGAGGTTGAACTTTCCTGGGTAGGTGATTTCAATCCCAAGATGAGATCCCTGTATGAAGCGGTAGGCGGGAAACTGGCCAAGATCCATCATACCTGCAGGTACCTGTTTGACCGGGATGCCCCTTTTGAGAGATACATGCCTGATTATATGGAGAAATATAAGGAAGCACATACCGGTGAGTTCCAGGAAGAAATCAACTACGAACCGAATAAGGAGCGGCTCAAGTACAATTATCTGAAGCACAAAGAATTATAGAAAATCAGCTCTTTCCTTTTGTATTTTAAAAACATTATGTATTTTTGCGCGATGAAAAAAGATTTACATCCCGATAATTACAGGCTGGTGGTCTTCAAGGATATGTCTAATGGCTATACCTTTACGACCAAGTCTACAGCATCCACCAGGGAAACCATAAAGATGGAGGATGGAAAGGATTACCCCCTGATAAAACTGGAGATCTCTAATACTTCCCACCCGTTCTACACAGGTAAAATGAAACTTGTGGATACCGCAGGACGTGTTGATAAATTTAACACACGTTACAAGAATCACATGGATAAAAAGAAGTCAGAATAGCAGCGATTTAATATTCGTTTGAAAATACCAGAAACCCCGGTAATCTTTTGAGGACCGGGGTTTTATTTTGCTCAAAATGATTACTTTTATATACATGAACTATATTCTCTTCGATCCGCCGGAAACCTGGGAAAATCTCCTGCCACTAACCTTCACCAGACCCGTTTGCGGAATCAGGACCGGCATCCTTACCATTCAAGAGAAATGGGACAAACTCCTCCTTACCAGTACGAGTATTCTCACCAGATCCTACCTGCAAACAAAATTCAGCCTGCACATTGAGGATGACAACGTACTTATAAATGGAAGTGTTTTACCGGAAAACAGCCTGCTGAATGAAATCAGGAACCTGCCGGCCGGGACCAGCCTGTACGCCGGTGAAATATTTGTTGCTGTGCGATTAGACCGGGAAAAAGCTGCCGGGTTTAAAATGGGAAAGTACCAGCAGGGTGACAGGGTCACCTTAAGCAGTTCTCCCCTTGTTTTAAATCATCCCTGGGACATTTTTACCCTGAACGGACAGGCATTGGAAGCAGACTTCAAGGTCCTCACAAAAAACCGCGTTAGTGCAGAACCTTCCCATACCAACATGGTTCTGAAACCTGAAAATGTTTTTATTGAAGAAGGTGCCCGTATTGAAGGGGCCATATTAAATGCAGAAAACGGCCCTATCTATATTGCAGAACATGCTGAGATCATGGAAGGCTCAACGGTGCGGGGCCCCTTTGCCCTTGGTGAACATGCTACCCTGAAAATGGGGGCAAAAATTTACGGTCCCACAACCATCGGACCTCAAAGCATGGCCGGCGGAGAAATAAAAAATTCAGTAATCCTCGGCTATTCCAACAAGGTCCATGAAGGATACCTGGGTAATTCAGTACTGGGTGAATGGTGTAATCTTGGTGCAGATACCAACAATTCCAACCTGAAAAACAATTACGCCGAGGTCAAACTATGGAATTACCGGGAGGAAAAGATGCTTAATACGGGACTCCAATTCTGCGGGCTGATAATGGGGGACCATTCCAAATGCGGGATCAATACCATGTTTAATACAGGTACAGTAGTTGGTGTAAACGCAAATATTTATGGTGCTGGCTTCCCGCTAAATTTTGTTCCATCTTTTTCCTGGGGCGGTGCGGCAGAATTTACTACCTACAAGCTGGAAAAAGCATTCGAAGTTGCTGCAGAAGCCATGAAAAGACGTGACAGGCCTTGTGACCAGGTGGAGAAGGATATCCTCACTTCCGTATTTGAAATGACTGAAAAATACAGGTCCTGAGATTAAAAGTCTTTTTGGCATAGCAATTGCCATATCATCATTCGCACTTTTTTACGTTTATCTACTGACAATGTGTCGGATGTTTTTTATGAGAAAGATTGATTATGGGAAAGAAATCAGATAAGGAATTAACAGAAAATATACTCATCACCAGTTCAATTGATGATGAAAGCGATTTTATACCACTTATTTCAGATGAGGATGAGGATGTTCTGGACAAGAGTGAAGTGCCGGAACTATTGCCTGTACTCCCCCTGAGAAATACAGTTCTGTTCCCCGGGGTGATTATCCCCATTACGGTTGGCAGGGAGAAATCCATCCGCCTGATACGGGAATACTACAAAAAGAACAAGATCATTGGCACGGTAGCCCAGAATGATCCTGATATTGATGATCCGCAGATTGAGAACATGTACCAGGTAGGTACGGTTGCCCAGATCATCAAGATCCTGGAGATGCCTGATGAAACTACCTCCATCATTATACAGGGGAAGAAGCGTTTCCAAATTGAATCCTTTGTTTCGGAAGAACCCTATTTTGTGGCCAAAACCACGCCCCTTTCGGATGTGAAACCCGAGGCCAAGGACAGGGAATATGAAGCCATAGTTGGTTCATTGAAGGACCTGTCGCTAAGGATCATCAAACTGTCATCCAATATTCCCCCGGAAGCTTCATTTGCGGTAAAGAATATCGAGAGTTCCAGTTTCCTGATCAATTTTATCTGTTCCAACTCCGATGTGGAACTAAAGGATAAGCAAGAACTGCTTCAGGAAGACAATTTGAAAATCCGGGGCACAAGTTTACTCACGCATTTGTCCAAGGAGATACAGATACTGGAGCTGAAACATGATATTCAGGCCAAGGTAAAAACAGACCTGGACCAGCAGCAAAGGGAATTCATGCTGCACCAGCAGATGAAAACCATACAGGATGAGCTTGGCGGGAGCCCGGTAGACAAAGAAATTACCGAATTCAAGAAAAAGGCAGCCAAAAAGAAGTGGAACGAGAATATCCAGGAGACATTCGAGAATGAACTGGAGAAGATGCAAAGGATCAATTCTGCCACAGCCGAATACTCCGTTCAGGCCAACTACCTGCAAACACTGATTGATCTGCCCTGGAATGAATACACCAAAGATGATTTCAACCTGAACAAGGCATCCCGGATCCTGGAGCGGGACCATTACGGACTGGAGAAAGTGAAGGAAAGGATACTTGAGCACCTGGCAGTGTTGAAACTGAAAGGGGATATGAAATCTCCCATCCTCTGCCTTGTCGGTCCCCCGGGAGTCGGAAAAACCTCCCTCGGCAAATCCGTTGCAAGTGCCCTGAAAAGGAATTATATGAGGATGTCACTGGGTGGTTTGCGTGATGAAGCCGAGATCAGGGGTCACCGTAAGACATATATCGGTGCCATGCCGGGCCGGATCATACAGAACCTTAAGAAGGCTAAATCAGCCAACCCGGTTTTCGTCCTCGATGAGATAGATAAGGTCGGCAGGGATGCCCATGGCGATCCTTCTTCCGCCCTGCTTGAGGTGCTTGATCCCGAGCAGAACAGCACCTTTTATGACAACTACCTGGAACTGGAGTTCGACCTTTCAAGGGTCATGTTCATTGCTACGGCCAATACTACAGCAACCATTCATCCCGCCCTGCTTGACAGGATGGAAGTGATTGATGTCACCGGTTATATTCTCCAGGAAAAAACGGAGATCGCAAGACGGCACCTTATTCCCAAACAACTCTCCAATCACGGGGTCAAAAAAGAACAGCTTTCCTTCCCTAAAAAGGTGA
Source organism: uncultured Bacteroides sp. (assembly GCA_964642325.1). GTDB lineage: Bacteria > Bacteroidota > Bacteroidia > Bacteroidales > SM23-62 > SM23-62. The sequence continues at coordinate 6,008 of CAZXOJ010000149.1, forward strand.
TAGAATACATGGTCGAGTTCCATACCCGGGAATCAGGTGTGCGCCAGCTTGACAAAATGGTCGCCAAGGTGATCCGCAGCATAGCCAAAAAAATTGCTTTTGAAGAAGGAGTGGAACGGGTGCTGACCGTCGAGGAATTGAAAAAACTGATCGGTCAGCCAAGATACCTGAAAGACCGGACCATCAACAATGAGTATGCAGGCGTGGTCACGGGATTGGCATGGACTGCTGTGGGGGGTGAAATTTTGTTCGTTGAAACCAGCCTCAGCCAGGGGGACGGAAAACTCACCCTGACAGGGAACCTTGGGGATGTCATGAAGGAATCAGCCGTGATTGCCCTGGAATACCTGAAATCTCACTCTTCCATGCTCGGCCTTGAACCGGATATCTTCACGAAATGGAATATTCATATTCATGTGCCGGAAGGGGCCATTCCCAAGGATGGGCCATCAGCCGGTATTACAATGATCACTTCCATTGCCTCGGCATTTACCCAGCGAAAAGTAAAGCAAAACATTGCCATGACCGGCGAAATCACCTTACGGGGAAAGGTCCTTCCGGTGGGTGGGATCAAAGAAAAGATCCTGGCTGCCAAACGGGCAGGCGTAAATGATATCCTTATTTCGGTTGAAAACCGGAAAGACATTGATGAGATCAAGGAATTATACCTGAAGGGCTTAAACTTCCACTATGTAAATAATATCATGGAAGTCCTGTTACAGGCATTGCTGAAACAGAAAGTGGCCAATCCAAAGAAACTTGATTGATCCGGGATTATCCTATTTGATGACGAATTTTCCCCTGTAGGTTTTTTCCCCTTTCAATTCAAACAGGTAGAACCCGGTTTTCATGTCCTCCCTCATCAGGATGATCTCGCTATCCCTGATATGGTTGATCTCCCTGACCTTCTTTCCGCTCATGTTGTAAACGGACAGCTGGTATGCTGCCTGACCGGGATTGGAGAACTCGATCTTACACATTTCGCTAAAGGGATTGGGGTATGCCTTTACTTCCAGGGTTGATCCTATATCTGAAAGGTGAGTGATCAATTTCCTGTTATCATCCAGGTTGGAAAGGGAATGGGTATAGGGACCGGTTCCAGCCTTCTGTTCTGATGTCGGAGCACATTCTTCCGGCAGTTCTATGGCAATCTGGAAAAAAGTTGTGTCCAGCACGTTCAGGATATCATATGATTGCACATCATTTGGCACACGGGCAATCTCTTTCATCTGGTCAGGCGCTGGCCCGCTATAAATAATGTACTCAAGATATTCCATGCTCTCATACTGGTTCCATATAAGCCTGACATCTTCAGCCTGTGCACCATATGTCATGGTAAGCAGCAGGGTGTTATGATAGAAACTCTGTCCCGATTCATTGCCACATGTGTCAAGGCAGGATATCTTATACCGCTGTGACCTGGCAAGCGGATTCGCATTCCAGTCCTCGAACACACTCAACCTGTTCATGGGAATATTCGCAACAAACTCCCAGGTACCGCTATCGCTTTCCCGGTGAATATTAAAGGACTGGGTTCCCACCTCTGCTGTTTTCTCCCAGATAACCAGGATACTGCCGGTGCTGTCAACACTGACGGCACAGACCTTCTCCTCCTCATATACTTTTTGCGCCGTTACTACAAGGGTGTCATAGGCATAACACTGGCCTTCCCGCTCCAGTCCCATTTCCACAATCTCTCCATCATGCAGGACATAGGTATTATCATTGACCCCGTTCGGCCAGACATACCTTGGACTCTCTTCATCTGCCTTCAATGTAAGGCTATCACCGAAACAAAATTCATCGCTGGGCTTATCTGATGAGACTTTTGGTCTTTCCATATCTGCTTTATGGTAGAGGTAACCTGTCCCACTAAATACACTCTCCCCTATCATATAGGTATAGCCAAACCATAGCTGTCCCTCGCTGTTAAACCCTATGGGACCGGATATCTCGGCCGGAACAGCAGAGTTATGACTCCCGTATCTTACGAAGGTATTCCCTGATCTTTGAAGCAGACCGTTATTCGTGGATGCCCAGATACCTCCCGTGGGTCCCACCGCCACATCGAGGAGTTCTTCTCCCGGTTGCGGCCTGACAACATTTACCAGGTCCATGCCCTGAAAGATCATAAGGCTGTCATTATTCATGGCTAGCATTCTCCCAAATTTGTCCGGGTGGAGGGACTTGATGGTTCCCACTTCAGGTATATGGATCCATTCAGCATCCTTGAATACCACGATACCAGGAACATCTCCCAATGCGATCCACAACGAATTGTCCTGGTCCACCGCCAGGTCAAATACCGGAAGATTATTCCATTCCTTGATGACCTGCCATGATACGCCATTGTAAATGGCTATATGACCGAATTCGAATCCTGCCCATACACGATCCTGCCTGTCCACCGTTACCGCCGTAACATTGGCGTAGGGTAATGTGGAATTAGAAGTATTCATGACCCTTCCCTGGAAGCTAAGGCTATGAAATACTGAAATCCCGTTTTCCGTTGCCACCCAGACACTGTCAAACGCATCGAAGGCAATGTCATTGATCCTGGGATCAGGGACAATACCTGGATTGTTGATCTCCACCCACTCATTATTCCCGAACTTCCCGAGTCCGAGTCCCTCACCAGTGGTTTTTCTTAATCCGAACCATATATTATCCATGCTGTCAATCTCCAGCACATTGATGTAGCTTTCTACATCGTTCAGTCCAAATTCCGGACCATCGAGCTGGGTAATACAGATCTGTGCATTCAGAAATACAGGAGACAGAAACACCATTGCGAGGAAATACAGTTTTTTCATATCCAGCGAATTAATCATATCCCTTTCTACGAAGATCATAGGTCCTTGTTTCAAAATAAGATGAGCCTGGGACTGCAGGGTGAAGGATCAATGGATTTTTACCGATAAAATCCTGCCCTTTACCGATTCTATTTGGAATTGTCGGAAGAAGCAGTTTATTTTTGAATCAGAATCAAACAGTTATAATTTAAAAATCATGAAAATGGGTGCTGGAGTATTTTGGGGAGTTTTGTTAGTCCTGATCGGATTCGCTCTCATCATAAGGTTTGTCTTTAATGTAGATTTCCCGGTTTTCAAGGTGTTGTTCGCCATGTTCTTCATCTATATCGGGATCCGGATCCTGTTCGGCAGTTTTGGCTTATTCAAATTTGAATCGGGACCGGATGATGTGCTTTTCGCGGAGCGTGAGTTCTATGAGCCTGAAAACAACAAGGAATACAACGTGGTTTTTGGACAGGGAAACTTCGATTTTACAAATGTTGATTTAAGTAATGGGAATGTTAATATTAAGATCGGGACAGTTTTCGGAGGGACCAAAATAAAAATAGACCGGGACATGCCGGTTAAGATCATTGCAGATGCCGTATTCTCAGGTGCTGAACTGCCTGATGGGAGCACTGCGGTATTCGGCACTTCATCCTACCAGAGCGAAACATTCCATCCTGATTCCAATCATTTGAAAATAAAACTGGATGTTGTTTTTGGAGGCGTGGAAGTAATACGCCAATAAACCACCTGATATATATCGAAGCTTTAGCTATTTGCATCGAACATCTGCGGTTATCCGTCCGAATGAAAATCCGGGCTGATCTCCGCAGATTTAGTTTTTGAGATTATCTTTCTTATTTTTATTCCATTATTAGCAGGCAGATGGCAAAAACCCTGGTAAACCATAAAGCCAATTTTGGCACCATGCCGGTCTTCATGACCACCATCTCAACTATTCTTGGTGCCATACTTTTTCTCCGTTTCGGTTATGCGGTGGGACATGTTGGATTTATCGGGGCCATAGGGATCATCGCTCTTGGCCACCTGGTTACCATCCCAACCGCGCTGGCTGTGGCCGAGATTGCAACCAACCAGAAGGTACTCGGCGGCGGGGCCTATTATATCATATCACGCTCATTCGGTTTGAATATCGGTGCTTCCATTGGCACCGCCCTTTACCTTTCCCAGGCCATCTCCGTCGCCTTTTACATCATTGCCTTCGGGGAAGCTTTTGAACCTGTATTCAATTGGCTTTCTGGGAGTTACAATATTCATATTCGGGACGCCCGTTTTATCACGATCCCAACCATGGCCATCCTGGGACTGGTCATGCTTACCAAGGGTGCCAACCTGGGAATGAAGGCACTCTACCTGGTAGTGGCCCTGCTGTTTACAGCGATCATATTTTTCCTGGCCGGAAAATCCACCCAT
>CAZXOJ010000150.1:0-10219 GCA_964642325.1 uncultured Bacteroides sp.
GCTGGTGGCAAGAGTATGTTCTCCATCAATGCAAGTCTGTTTTCAGTTGATTTCTATAACCTGAAAAATGCACTTGGAGAAGGAATAGATCTCGAATCTTCCAAATTTCTCATACAGCCCAGATTCATTTCCCTGCTGGTACAGCCAAAATGGAACGAGAATATCAGCCTGGAGCTGGCCCTTTTCAATAATGAATCCTATGAGGTAACCCTGGCTAATACGGTCGATGAGAATATTGATATCTTGCAATACCTGCCCGGGAACGAGAGATATTATGCTTTTTACCACTTCAGGAATAAGTACCGGGATGACTGGCTGGCGGTAGGGGGGGCATGGAAGGTTTCTGAGGAACTCCTGCTGGGACTGAGCTGGTACGGTGGGATAAAAACCCTGAATTATGAGGTTGATACGGATATTGAGGCCATGCCCCTGTCGGATACCATATACATCGGTGGAGAAGCTGTACCGTTTTATTCGGCTACCTGGCAGTCAGCTGAGTTTGTAAAATTCAATGACTACAGAATGTCTCTAAAGCTGGGAATGATTTACAGGAAACCGAGATTCAGTTTTGGTATCACCCTGAAAACACCCTCTGTTCGTGTCTACTCTGACGGGAAGAAAGTGTTAAAGAAAGAGAAGCAGGCCAACATCATGTCAGAAGGTGGCCAGGATTTCATGCCAGACCACACCATTGTTGATTCAAAAGAGAAAAAAGAGGTCACAACAAACTTTAAGGATCCTCTCTCTGTTGCCCTTGGGGTCATGTTTAACACCACCGATAAAAAACATACAGGATTCCTGACGACAGAATTTTTTGGATGGATCGATCCTTACAATATCGTGTCTGCCCAGGTAAATCCATCCATTGCCCCATTTGAATCCCCCAGTAACCCAGACTGGCTTACTTTTGCCCATGCAGCGAAACCCATCGTGAATGTGGCTATTGGATACCGGCAGCTGATTGCAGAGAACCTGTTGCTAATGGGAGGATTTAAAACCGACCTCAATTACAGGAAAGGGGTGGATTACAAATCATATTCGCATATCAATAAGATTAAAGCCCTGGAACTGAATATTTTCCATGTCAGCGCCGGATTCAGGCTGAATATAAAAAACCATGAACTGATTACGGGACTGAATTATGCTTTCGGTGTTGAGAATGGCCGGACCCAGTTTGCAAATTATGCCGATCCTGTTGAGTATAACACCATTGAAGGAAAAGCACTCCAGGGCACAAGGCAGAATAACATGAGAGTCAGGTACAATTCAATCAGCCTCTATTTAGGTGCCAACCTGAGCTTTCTGCGATAGTCACTAATTATCTATGCCCACCTTTTGCAGTAATTCAGTATAACGGGGATCTGATTGGTATTTTCCAATGGCATGGAATCCCCTAATGAACAAAGCAAAATTCTCTTTTACTTCAACACTTTTATTGAGATAGTGGAACATCTCATCAGGTTTATCCAAAACGCCGTATAATAGAGCAGTGCATGCCAGTATTGGTTGGCCAGGCATTGATCTTTCCCCTTCCAGCAGTTTTTTAAGGTATTCTTCTGCTTTCTGTGGTTGTTTCATGTCTGTATACCAGTTGCCCAAACTTGCATAAGCAAATGCTTCGGAACCTGGGACTTTAACGGCTTCGTCAAATAGATCTTTGGCCTTCTCATTATTTCCCAGTGCACTGTAAAGAATACCTTTATGACATATGGCATCTGGAAAGTGTGGTGAGATCTCTTCAAGTTTATCGTATTGATCGAGTGCTTCCTGGAATTGTCCTGACATTCCTAAGATGGAAGCGTATGCAAAAAGTCCGGGAGCAAATAATGGATCAAGTTGAATGGATTTCCGCATCGTTGCGATGGATAATTCAAAATTCCCTTTAATGTTGAAAACCATTGCTTTAAGCAAGTAAGCATTGGCATAATTGGGATTTAACTGAATGGCTTTATCCAGTGATTGTATCGTTTTATCCCAACTCCATTCATAATAAAAATACGCATTGGCCATTGAACAATGGGCTTCTGCAGATCGGTCATCCAATTTAACCGCCTTCTCTGCGTATTCCTTGGCTTTAGGGAAGGCTTCTGCTGGTGGACGCTTTCCTGAAGCTCCCATATAAATATGCAGGTTTGATAAACCGGTCCAGGGCAATGCAAAATCTGGTTCCATGTCAATTGCCATCTGAAATATATCGAGTGCGCGGTTCGTATCTTCCACCGTCCATTTGTTGGAATAAAAAAGTCCCTTGAGGTAGGTGTTATATGCTTCAATGTTATGTGTTGGGACCTTTACCAGCGTATCCTTCCCGGCAACCAGCGTTAGTTTTTCCCTGAGCCTGTTGGATATTTTCAAAGCAATTTCATCCTGGACCTCAAAAATATCATCGAGCTTCCGGTCAAAGGTATCAGACCAGATGTGGTAACCATCTGCAACACTTATCAGCTGGGCGGTTATCCTGACCCTGTTTCCAGCCTTCCTGACGCTTCCCTCAAGGATATTCTTCACACCGAGTTGGGTACCTATTTGCCTGATGTCTTCATGCCTCCCTTTAAACGCAAATGAGGAAGTCCTGGCTGTCACTTGTAATCCGTCAACCTGGGCCAGCACATTCAGGAGCTCCTCGGTTATTCCGTCACTGAAATATTCATTATCTGGATCCGGGCTCATGTTCACGAAAGGCAATACTGCCAGGCTCTTTAATTTGTCTTTGGGTTTAGTTTGGATTTCCTTCTCGTCAGGTACGGTAAGGCCTTCATTGACTATGGCATATACATCGACCGGTTTCTTGACATTTTTCAGGTCAAAAGATCCCAGGCTGAGAGTTTTGAATTCCTTATGATTTTTAATGTCATCATATACTTTACCTGAAATCAGAATACTCCCTGATATTGCCAGTCCTTCTATCCTTGAGGCTACATTAACCCCATCCCCGTATACACCTTCATTATCGTATACAATATCACCAGTATGCAATCCAATACGCAAGGGTATCTTCGGTTCCTGTTGCAATTCCAGCTGGATCCGGGTAGCGCATTCCACGGCTTCAATGGCAGAGTTAAAAATAGCCAGTGTACCATCCCCGTAATACTGTAATATTTTCCCCTGGTGCATACTGATGGACTCCTGGAGGGTTTTCCTGTGCCTGTCCCTGTTGCTCTTTGCTTTGTGCTCATCCTCCTGCATCAGTGCAGTATAACCCACCATGTCAGTAAACATGATCGCTGCCAGTAAACGGGTGCTTTTACTTGTCATAGGTGACAATTCATAAAACTTATGATTAGTTAATAAACAAAATTAAAGCATTCCAACCTTTTGCCCTTGCTTTTAACTGGTTTTTTTGAAAGCTAATAACTTATCCTGAAAAAGGATTTGTACTAAACTGAATGCAAGTGTCTTCTAAGGACCAGAATCTTGCATATGACAATAATTGCATACATTTGGATCAACGAGAATCATATGCGACCACTACTCATCATAGGAGGCTTTAATCTTTTCTTCTTACTCTGTGGTTTTTCACAGAATACCCAGACAATCAGGGGAAGGGTCGTAGATGAGGAATCACAAGCACCTTTATTGGGAGCTAATGTACTGATCCTTGAAACAGGCCCAATTACGGGAGTGATCACGGATGAAGCGGGATCATTTACAATTCCAGATGTCCCAGTTGGCCGATATACTATGCTGGTCAGTTATATTGGCTATAAATCCTTTATCATACGGGAAGTCCTTGTGGGATCAGGGAAAGAGATATTTCTCGATGTGGGACTGAAAGAATTACTGGTTGATATGGAAGGAGTGTCAGTAGTGGCGAATGTTAGCAAGGACCAGACCATCAACCCCATGGCTGGCATCTCAGCCCGTTCTTTTACGGTTGAGGAAACTGAAAGATACGCTGGTAGTTGGGGAGATCCGGCCAGGATGGCTTCCAATTATGCAGGCGTTTTTCCGAACAGCGATATTTACAATTATATCGTGATCAGGGGAAATTCCCCAAATGGATTGATCTGGAGGATGGAAGGCATTCCTATTCCCAATCCAAACCATTTTACTTCACCGGGTGCAACAGGAGGACCGATAAGCATTGTCAATAATAAGCTGCTTAAGCAATCTGACTTTTTAACCTCTGCCTTTCCGGCGGAATACAGCAATGGAGTATCAGGTGTATTTGACCTGAATCTTCGCAATGGAAATAGTAGAAAACGTGAGTATGTGGCAGAGATTGGGTTGATGGGTCTTGAGTTAGGTGCCGAGGGACCCTTTTCAAAAAATGGCAATGCATCCTATATGATTAATTTTCGTCAATCCTTACTGGGACTGGTTGATGAGTTCCTATGGGTCGGAGCCCTACCGCATTACCGGGATTTGTCATTTAAATTGAATTTTCCCACCAAGAAGGGCAAAATTTCTGTATTCGGTTTTGGAGGTTCAAGTAATATAAGGGGCGAGATAGATGACTCAGCATCCAGTACACCAATATACAAACGCCAGATTACCGATGAGTCTGGGGCCCAAACAGGTGTAATCGGAATCAAACATGTTCACTTCCTTGGCCTTCAGACCCGGATCATTTCTGATATAGCCTTATCCACAAGCCGGCCATACGACAGGAATGATTCCCTGGTCAATGATATGATAACAAGGACGGTTAATTTGGAACAACACAGGGAAGACAGATTGCTGATATCGTCCAGACTTCTGACAAAATTAAATGCCAAAAACAGTATGAATTTTGGATTATCCCTGGAAAATAATAATGTTGAATACAGATTACAAACGGAATTACTTTTAAATCAAGGATCGAATGGGGACAGCATGGTATTGTTACCCCCAAAAGTTCTACAGCAGGATAATCTCTTGGTATTAAAAAGCTTTGTTGAATGGAAACACAGGTTTACAAATAATTTGACCCTCTATACAGGATTGAATTACCTGCATTTTTTTATGAATAATTCCTTTGCGCTTGAACCACGCATAAATTTGAGATGGAACTTAGATGAGAAACAGACCCTTAGCGTGGGGTATGGACTTCATAGCCAGCTGCATCCTTTTTATAATTATTTAATTAAAACATACACAAGCGATGATCCATGGGATAGGGAGAATTACATCGAAACCAATATGGACCTTGGATTCACAAAGAGCCATCATTTAGCGCTTGGATATGAATATTCAATCTCATCTGATCTAAGGTTTAAAGCGGAAGTTTATAACCAGATGCTTTACGATGTACCTGTAGAAAGAAAGGCAAGCCATTTTTCTTTGATTAATGTAGGAGCAGGATCAGAGGATCCGATTGTTGACAGCCTGGTAAATGAAGGAACTGGAAGGAACTTCGGTGTAGAATTTACCCTTGAGAAATTTTTTAGTAAACGATACTATTTTCTTCTAACAACTTCTCTGTTGAATTCAAATTATACAGGGAGTGATGGCATACTGAGGAATACTGCCTTCAACAACGATTTCAATTTCAACGTACTGGTCGGGTATGAATTGCCCCTTAGGGAAAATAGTGCTATCGACTTTAATATAAGAGCAGTTGCTGGTGGTGGAAGACGGATCATCCCGTATGATGAAGAAAAAACCCTGGAGGATGGTGAAGATGTTTACCTGTATGACCAGGCGTATGATTCAAGGATGGCACCTTATTTCAGAATTGACACAAAGGTTGGATACAAGTATAACGGACGCAGGATAAGGCATGAAATTGCCGTGGACCTTACTAATATTACCAACCGGCCAAATGAATGGGAGCGACGATATAATGACAGAAGCAATCAATTAGAAATGATTTACCAGCAGGGATTTTTCTTTTTCATGTATTACAGGATCAACTTCTGATCCGCTTTTATTATTACTCCTTACTCTTTATCGATCTGCTTTCATCAATCTCAGCCTGATAAATAGCATGGGCAAAAGATAAACTGCCAGGAAGGAAATGAGATAAAATCCAAGAAATCTCCAGGTTGAATACATAAGAAAGTCTGATTCACCAGGTATTATCTTCTGCATACCTGTGTAGAGCAGGAACATACATGCCAGTCCAATAATAATTCTCAACAGGCGGACCCACCAAACGCCTTCAACCAAAAAGCGGCCGGCCCGGCCCAACAGAATGGCTCCCATAGCAACACCTAGAAAGCTCCCTGCATTGCCGGCAATAGAGGCCATGCTGTAAGATCTGAGCAAGGTTTTATCCAGTGACCTGTAGGGAGAAGCATTTCCTATCCAATCCACGGGCATATCCCAGTTGCCGGTTGCCAACAGGATGATAGTTCCGGTCAAAATGATCACAACAGCTATCCCCATAACGAACAGTAACTGCCAACGCAATCTGAGTTTTTGAAGCCATGATGTCACACCCTTCTCAAACCTCAGGAAGCAGATCATCACGGCGATGCCGATAGCCCATCCGGCCAACACCTGCGTTGGAAAATGCACCCCCAGGAAAGGCCTTGAGAGTCCAATAAGAAACGTTACGAGGATGGCGATGATCCAAAACCATTTTTTTCGTAAATAACTGCTGGTCAGCAGCCAAACTGTAGATGCCTGTGCATGACCGGAAGGCATTCCAAATCCATTAGAAGCATGTATGGCCTTAATATCTTTGGAGATCCAGTATGGCCGGGGGGCATGCAATGCCAGTTTCAGGATGCTATTTATAAAGCTAACCAGTGGGAGGAAAATGGCTAATCGAAGGCCCAGTTTTCTGTCAAGGGACCAGTAGATTGCTGCTACTATAACCATGTACGCCTGTGGATACCCCAGAATAGTAAAAAATTTCATCACTGGCTCAAGCCAATTTCCGGTGTGCTGTAAAGACAGGATCAACCAAATATCCCATGCCTGGATTCCCATCACCAGCGGCATTTATTTTCTTCCAAGCACCTCATACACAAGGACTTTGTCTTTCTTGCCTTTTACAGCGATAGGTTCCCATGCCTTGGCATCAATCATCTCCTTCGATCTTTCGTAAATGGAATCACTGATAAGTATGGAATTTGGATGGTCCTTGGTAATTGATTCAATGCGCTTCCCGGTATTTACCGTATCACCGCTTAATGAGTACCTGATCCTTTCTGCAGAGCCCACATTTCCGGCAACCACTTCTCCGTAATTGACCCCGATTCCTATCTGGATCTCCCGCTTGAATTTCTCCTGGTATTTTTCATTCAGTTTTGACAAATTCTCCATCATCTTTATGGCACAAAAAACAGCATTGGTTTCATTGTCAGGAAACATTTCAGGAGCTCCAAACGCGGCAAAAACCTCATCCCCAACGAATTGATTCACAGTACCATTATATTGCTTGACTATCTCTGACATAATGGTATAATAGTCATTCAGGAAGGTAACAACCTCTTTTGGAGATAATTCCTCACTCATAGGCGTAAAACCCCTGATATCACAGAAAAGCACTGCAACATCACGAAGTTCACCCTGGAAGATTGCCTCCTGGCTGTTTTCCAGGGTTTTTTTAACGACCTGTTCGGGGACGTATCTTATAAAAAGCCTCAATGTCGCCTCCTGTTCTTCAACTTTCTGTTGCAGGGATGTCATCAGTTCCCGGTTGTTTATCTGCAAACCGAATAACTGCTTTGCATTTTCAATGGTCATCCTCAATTCATTCTCATCCCATGGTTTGGTAATGTACCTGAATACCCTGCCACTGTTTATCGCTTCTATGATGACACCTATATCACTGAAACCGGTCAGTATCATACGGATGGTATCAGGATATTCCGGGGCGATCTTTTCCAGGAACTGTATACCTGTCATATCAGGCATACGCTGGTCGGTGATCACCAGTTTGATGTCATTCTCCCGCATGGCAGCAATACCGTCTTCAGCACTTTTTGCGGTATGGACCTTGTATTCCTTCCGGAAGGTTGCTTCGAAAGAGATGAGATTATGTTCCTCATCATCGACATATAGAAGTGGAAATTTTTCTGTTACCATATTTTATTAATTGCTGTCTGGTTGAACAATTGGAAGTGAAATAATAAATTCTGTACCCTTACCATCCTCGGAAATCACATCTATATTGCCCTGGTGCTGTTCAATGATACCGTAACTGATGGCCAGTCCCAGTCCCGTGCCACTGCCCACCTCCTTCGTGGTATAGAATGGTTCAAATATATGCTTTTTTACTTCAGTGCTCATTCCTGCTCCCGTATCCCTGATAATGATCTTCACACCGATACCGCTGCTGATGGTTTCAATGAAAATATCTCCCTTTCCTTCAATGGCCTGGATGCTGTTTGTCAGAAGATTCATAAATACCTGGTTGATTTTGCTCGGTAAGCATTCCACCTTCGGCAGGTCGCCATATTCCTTATGTACATTAATCCTTCCCTTGGTCTTATTGTAAAGCAGGATCAATGAGGAATCAAGTCCGTCATGCAGATCGGCATGCTGGAATTTATCATCATCCAACCTGGAAAAACTTCGGAGTCCCTTAACAATCTCGCTGGATCTATGGGCCCCTTCAGAAATTCCCTCGAGCAAACTTTTGATCTCAGTTGTCAACAACTTAAAATCAAGTTTCTCTTTGAGGGAATCTACTTCTTTGAATTCATCACTAATGTCATTCTCTCGTATGATTTTCTCATATTTACCCAGGATCTCAAAAATATCATCCAAATCTCTTTTCAGGGGTTTGACATTCCCGCTGATAAAGTTCACAGGATTATTTAATTCATGTGCTATGCCGGCCGTCAGCTGGCCCACTGATGCCAGTTTTTCAGATTGGATCAACTGATCCTGTGTTAATTTGAGGTTTTCAAGTGTATGACCCAGTTCATCCTTCTGAGTATTAAGGGCCTCATTAGTGGCAGTGATCTCCTCATTCGCCTGTTTCAATTCATCTGACTGGGCTAGTAGCTCTTCATTTTTTTCCTCTATTTGCTGCCTGTGCTGGTAGATCTTCCTGTTCTGTTCACGAACCTCCCTGTTCATTCTCTCCAGCTTCTTATTGGCGTTTTTCTTGATCATATATCCACGGTGCATGAAAAATACCAGCCCGATAATCAGAATGCAAAATACAACAATGGTATACAGTACAAATTTTTGCCTTTCGACCAGGGATGCGTAGGCAGTAAGCTGAGATCTTTGCTCTTCAATACTCTCCTGCTGATTATCAATCTCTTGCTGAATTAGATCACGAACCGAATTCCGTTCCTCAATTTCTTTTTCCTGGTTGGCCAGTTCCTCTGTCTGATCATTGATCAGCTCAATCTTAGTATTCAGGTTTCCTTGTTGTTGCTCAACTTCCTGTGTCAACTCAGACAGTTTCTCTTCGCGCAATCCTATCTCTTGCTGCTGGGATAGTATGTTGTCCTTTTGTTTACTTATTTGTTGCTTCTGGCTTTCAATCTCGGCCTTGCCAATTTGGATTTCAGAACTTTGATCTTTTAAAGAATCATATAGTACAGCAACTTGTTCCATGACATCCTGAAGCGCCTCCTGGGATTCCCTGTATAAACCAGCAACATCGATTTCAGTGCCGCCCAGCAGCAAGAGATCCGGCATGACCGTGAGTCTCTCATTGATCAAATTCGCTTTATTGATTTCAAATTGGATCATATTTTCCTCCATGGGAAGGAAATTGATCATGATCTTATTTGGTTTTTCATATCGGTCAGTAATCAGCAGGGTATTGTTCCCGGATAATCTGTCATATATCCTGTCGACATCAGGATTATTATCATTTATAATGTACAGGACTTGTGTTTCACGAATGTCATTCATCCTGGAAAATTGAGATATTTTTATGGGTTTGTTTTTCAGGGGAACTGATTCCAGCAGTGTTAATTCAGACATGAAAGCCCTGTCATCACCATATATCCCGAATTTAAAAGTATCAATCTCTGTTTCATTATCCCATTCAATAAACTGGGCGAATTTATAGATCATGAAAGTCTTCATGCTTGAGTTAGTCATCTGCTGGGCATTGACATTCCCAAATAAGAGTATCAGCAAGGATAATCCTAGTAGTATGAAAAGCTTATGTCTGATAAACAGTACGATAATAATAGCTATTATAGGACTAATTTATTTAGGCCGAAGAGGATTTTTGGCATGATTCTTAATAGTTGGCCCTTAAATTTAAGAAAGAAAATCTAATTGGGCTGTTATTCCAATCTCAGAAGATAAACTTTTAAATAAAAGAGACCAATAATCTTCCTTATACAGGTTTTTGAAATTACTCTCGTGTATG
>CAZXOJ010000151.1:0-10200 GCA_964642325.1 uncultured Bacteroides sp.
AACCATTCAACACAGTTGAGCAAGTCGGCTAAGAAAGGTACAGACCTGGAGGAACTGGTCAGAGATACAAAAATATAATAGCCATGGTCTACACTATCACATTAAACCCGGCTCTTGACCGGAATATATGGGTTGAGCAAGTCAGGTATAATGACTCGAACCGCATACAAGAAGAAAAACGCTATGCCGCCGGAAAAGGTATTGATGTTTCTAGGGTGCTGACTGCTTTTGAGATCAGGAATACGGCGATGGGATTTGTCGGAGGATTTGATGGTGAAGAGATGGAAGGCCGGCTGCTTAATGAGGGGATCAGCTGCGATTTTACCAAAATATCGGGGGAAACCCGCACCAACATTGTCATCTATGATATTGAAAAGGAAAGCCAGACCATATTCAGTGCCAGCGGCCCGCAAATCATGCCTTATGAACTGATGAGGATCATCCAACAGGTTGAAAAGCTCGAAAATCCCGAATTTGTCATCATCAGCGGAAGTATTCCACCTGGTGTCAACCCGGAGATATATTATAAAATCATGGAAATTGCCAGAAGCAAGGGTTCAAAGATTGTACTCGATACGGATGGTGATGCCCTGAAAACGGGGATACAGATATCACCCGATATGATCAAACCAAATATTCATGAATTGAGCCGCCTGTCTGGTAAGGAGCTTAAGGATATCAAGCAAGTAATTAGATCAGCGCAAACTATCTGTGATCAAGGCACCGGCACTGTTTTGGTTTCAATGGGAGCCAGGGGGATCCTGCTGGTAGGGGGAAAAGAATCATATCTGGCAGTCCCGCCACCTGTAAAGGTGGTCAATACCATCGGTGCAGGAGATTCGGCCGTAGCTGGCTTTGTTTTTGGGATCCTCACGGGTAAAACAATGCAGGAAGCCCTGGTCTGTGGTGTAGCTGCAGGGACAGCCACTACATTGCGGCCCGGCCCGGCATTGTGCACAAAGGATGATTTCCTGGACCTGATCCCCCAGGTCAAGCTGTATCAAGAGAAAGACATCAGCAAGGTCATCGGAAAATTCTGAAACAATCATATACTGCTTCTCAAATAGCCGATCTTGAAGATTCCATGTCGATCAGTATGATATTTTTAAGCTTCCCCGGCCACATTTCTCAACAGGATGCCAGCCGAAAGTGATCAACAATATGATTCAAGAAATACTTTTACTATTAAGGTATTACCCTTTAGGTAAATAAAGTGCTTCTGTTTAGCATGCGCAATTTGTGAATAAACGGAGTCAGCCTGTCCGAAGGATGATTCCCACCCCCCTGATGGTATCCAGGGAAATGGATGGATCGGGTTTCAGGTATTTGCGGAGACGGGTCACGAATACATCCATGCTACGGCCCAGGAAATAGTCATTTTCTCCCCAAAGATCCTCCAGTATTTTTTCCCTTTTCATGACCTGGTCTTTATGTTCGATCAGGTACTTGAGGAATTCAGCTTCTTTAAGGGTCATCTGGTGTTGCTGGTTAAACCCGCTCAATGTCAGTTCATCGAAGCGGAACTCAAAACCTCCTATGCTTGCAGGTTGGGCTCCAATCCGGCCTGAGCGGCGTACTATATTCCGGATCCGAAGGATCAGTTCCTCCACCTCGAATGGTTTGGTTATATAATCATCAGCACCGAGTTTCAATCCCTTGATCTTATCAGCCTTCTGGTTCCTTGCGGTAAGGAAGATCACCGGAACTTCAGGATCTGTCTTGCGGATCTGCCTGGCCAATTCGAAACCATCCATCAATGGCATCATGATGTCCAGGATACAGACATCAACATGTTCATTTTCAAATATCTCCAGCCCGGCCTGCCCGTTCTCCGCCTGGAGGATAGAGAAACCGTTTATCTCAAGGTATTGCGAAAGAATGCTTCTCAGGTCCGCATCATCTTCAGCCAGCAGTATGTTCATTGTTCAGTGGTATTTCTATGGTAAATGTGCTGCCTTTTCCAGGCAGGCTGGTTAGGAATATTTCCCCATGATGCGCGGTAACAATCTGTTTTACATAATATAATCCCAGTCCCAGCCCTTTAACCGTTTTAAAATCCCCTTTGCCAGCCCGGTAAAACTTATCAAATATATGACGTTGATCCTCCTTCCTGATGCCAATACCATTATCACGTATCCGGATCTTCAGTTTCATGTTCAGGTTTACTTCAATATTGATTTCAGGTTTTTTCTCACAATACTTGACTGCATTTGAAAGCAGGTTGTTTATTACGGTGGTCATATGGACCTCATCAAGGGAAATGAAATCCTTCTCGAGTTTGTAATCTGATTTGATGTGCAAGTCTTTCCCCGTATTTTCTATCCGGAAAAGATTGATACGGTCCTCGATGAACTCATATACATGAATTGATTTCTTCTTCAGTTTTACCTGGTCCTTTTCCCATATACTTATCTCCAGGATGCGGTCTATCAACTCTGTCAGGTGCTTGTTCTGTTTCTTGATCATTTCCGAGATCTGCAGGACTTTCTTTTTGTCCTTTAGCAGGTTTTCATCTCCTAATGTTGATGAGGCTACGGCAATGGTCGACAACGGGGTTTTCAGTTCATGGGTCATATTGTTTATGAAATCCGTTTTCATGTCTGATAGTCTTTTCTGGATCAGCATATTACGGATAGTCAATGAAAATATTAGAAGCACAACGAGTATGGTCACAGCAGCCAGGATAAAGGTGACGACCATATCCCTGTAAATGATTTGGGTTTTATGGGTGAAGTCTATGTAATAATCGTACCTGATCATGAAATAATTACCCTCGAAAGCGTAGGTATTAGCTTGCAGGGCATTCCTGAGGCTGGCAGGCTGTTGCCCTGTGGTATCATTATAGACAGGAACAATGCGGTCAAAGTCCAACAGCGACAATTCACGGATATAAAACCCTGACCTGAAGTCGGGATCTGCACCGGCCTTGACAAGGTAGTCCTGCAGGTAAGCATCGGGACTGGTATGGTCCCGAAGTATCTTGTTATATGAGGCCCGGATCTGCTGTTGCAGGCTATCGGATGCAAGTCCCCCGGGTACCTGGCCA
Organism: uncultured Bacteroides sp.; assembly: GCA_964642325.1. Lineage (GTDB taxonomy): Bacteria > Bacteroidota > Bacteroidia > Bacteroidales > SM23-62 > SM23-62. Next base: position 3,047 of record CAZXOJ010000151.1, read on the forward strand.
GACTGGAAAACTAGTTCTTCTGAAATGTTATCGAAAAGAATAAATACAGAATCTGACAAATAGCCAGTAGCCCCGGACTCATACTCATAGAGTCCCTGCTTGATGATGGCTCCGTAGTGGTTGTCAAATTGCTCCTTCTTGGTCTGGAAAGTAACCGAGATATTGTAATACTGGACGATTAAAAGGACAATCAGGGCAATGGCACTCAGTATGATCGAAAGCTTTGGTTTCATGATCCAAATATCAGCATGAATTTCCTTTTATAATATACGGATTTCCATCGTTAACCAACCATTAACAAAGCATTAACCAGAAGGATTGGCATTCTGCCGTATTTTTGAACCAGGATGAAATTTAAAACCAATAATACTGATATCATGAAACAAAGAAACTTTATCATTATGCTTGCTGTACTCGGGGTCTTTATTTTTATCGATACTTCCATATTGGCCCAGTCCACCGGTACAGCCAAAGAGGATGAAGAGATCTCTGTTCGTAGAGCCCAACATGCCGAGCAGGAGGCACAATCCCGGGAAATGAGCAGGACCCGTTCATTTTCCAGGGCTCGTGAAGATTATATTTATGTTAGCGGCTATGGCTCCGGTGAGCACAATTCAAAGTTGACGTTATCAAAAAATTACAATGGTCAATCTATTGATAAACAGGGTACTTTCGAGGTTGAAGACAAGATTACAAAACTGAAACTTTCCGTCGAAGGTCATGTGAATTCAGGCTCTATCAAGGTATCCCTCTTATTGCCTGACGGGAAAATTTACAAATCCCTCACCATGGATGACTCAGCTGATATCCAATGGTCAGAATCCCTTAATATCAAAGAAGATGTAACAAAATATTTTGGTACCTGGAAATACAGGATCACCACAAAGGTAGCTGATGGCAGCTATCACATGTCGATCAACACATATTAATCCATCCAGATATACTCAAGACACGGTCCCTGCGTTTACCTAGTGTATTCGCAGGGATTATTGTTTTGAACCAACGCTATTTAATAACACTTTCATTGCTCCTCGGGCTCCAGGTATCCATATCGGCCCAGCAGGAAACATATCAGAATGCATTCAGTGTTTCCTTTGAAAATGATATGTTCAATAAAATGGACTGGTATTATACTAATGGCCTGCAGTTTCTGCTCTACCATGAAAGTCTTCAGAAATCCCCTTTCGACCGGGTTCTGCTGCCTATTAAACTCAAGGAAAAGGACAGGGCCTGGTATGGACTTGCACTCAGGCAGGAGCTTTATACCCCGAGGGACCTGGAAGATGATACCATAAGGGCAGGAGACCATCCCTATGCAGCCACCCTCACCCTGACCCAGCGCAGGGTGGTGAATCGCCCGGAAAGCGGTACCAGGTTTACTACAGGTTTTAGGGTGGGTATCCTGGGACCGGCAGCACTGGGGTTTCATGCCCAAGATATCATTCACCGGATCACCCCATCAAATCCACCCAAGGGATGGGATTACCAGGTAAAAAATGATGTAATCGTAAATTATGATTTCATGGTTGATAAAGAGATACTCCGGGATGGTGTTTCTATCATGGGACTGAAGGGAATTGCCAGGATGGGAACCTTGCATACTGATTTTTCAGGTGGGATCTGGTACCGGCTTGACATGGGGCAAGATTACTTCGAACGGCTCGGTCCGCGCACGGACAATAAGTTTAATCTCTATTTTCAGATGGAAGGAACAGGCAGGTTTGTGATCTATGATGCCACTTTGCAGGGAGGGCTCTTCAATAAAACCAGTCCATATATAATACCTGCATCATCAGTCAACCGGATGGTCGCTGATATTAATATGTCCCTTGTGTTTGAGATCCGTGGCCACCAGCTTGGCCTCCACCAGCATATAATAAGTCCCCGCTTCAGTGAATCAACCTGGCATGGCTGGCTCGGGATCAATTATACTTACTGGTGGTAAGCGGATAACCGTCTCCCTTACAGGGAAATTATGCAGCTATTTTTGATCCTGCCGTTTTGCCCAGCTGTCCCGCAACGGAACCGTCCGGTTAATCAACAAATTATCAGGCGTGCTATCCTTATCCAGACAAAAATACCCCAGGCGCTGGAACTGGAATTTATCACCGGGACTGGAATCTTTTAACCCGGGTTCAACATATGCCTTCACTGTCTCCAGTGAATCAGGGTTGAGGTTTGAGCGGAAATCTTCTCCTTCAGGAGCTTCATCCGGGATCTCTGTTTTGAACAGCCGGTCATAAAGCCTTACGTCTGCAGGGAGGGCATGTCTGGCTGACACCCAGTGCAGGGTTCCCTTTACCTTTCGGATGCTCTGAGGACTGCCACTCCTGGTTTCAGGATCATAGGTGCAACGTAATTCTGTGATATTGCCTTCGCCATCCTTGATGGCCTCTTCACATTGGATGATATAGGCACTCTTAAGCCTGACTTCTCTGCCTGGTGCCAGGCGGAAGAATTTTTTCGGGGGATCTTCCATAAAATCACCCTGCTCTATATATACCTCCCGGCTGAAGGGGATCTCCCGGCTTCCCATGCTCTCATCTTCAGGGTTGTTGATGGTTTCCATCCATTCTTCCTGGTCTTCAGGGTAATTTGTAATCACAATTTTCAGGGGATTCAGCACCCCCATTACCCTGGGGGCTTTCTTATTCAGATCCTCCCGCAGGCTGAATTCCAGGAGTCCCACATCGATGATCCCGTCAAACTTTGTTACCCCTATGGTATCGGCAAAATTCCGGATGGATTCGGCTGTATAACCCCGGCGTCGCAACCCAGATACAGTAGGCATCCGCGGATCATCCCACCCGTTTACCAGTCCCTCTTCAACCAGCTGCAACAATTTTCGCTTGCTCATCACGGTATAGGTCAGGTTGAGGCGGGCAAATTCGATCTGACGAGGACGGTAATCATTTTCCACCAGCTGGTCAAGAAGCCAGTCATAGAGGGGGCGGTGGTTTTCGAATTCAAGGGTACAAATGGAATGGGTAACACCTTCGAAAAAGTCTGACTGTCCATGGGCAAAATCATACATGGGATAAATGCACCATTGGTCCCCTGTCCGATGATGCTCAGCATGCTTGATCCTGTAAAGCACCGGGTCACGCATATGCATATTGGGAGAGCTCATATCGATCTTTGCACGCAGTACATTCGAACCTTCATCGAGGTCACCGTTTTTCATTTTTTCAAAGAGTTCGAGGTTCTCTTCGACCTTGCGGGTCCGGCATGGACTTTCAAGTCCCGGTTTAGCCGGTGTCCCCCGCTGCTCACTGATCGCATCAACAGACTGGTCATCCACGTATGCTTTTCCATCCTGAATAAGTCTGACAGCAAATTCATACAGCTTGCCAAAATAATCCGAGGCATAGTACAACCTGTCCTCCCAGTCAAAGCCCAGCCATTTAACATCCTCCTGTATGGACTTTACGTATTCAACATCCTCCTTTACAGGGTTGGTATCATCGAATCGCAGGTTGCATTTCCCTCCGTATTTTTTCGCCATCCCGAAATTCAGGCAGATGGACTTGGCGTGCCCGATGTGCAGGTAGCCGTTTGGTTCCGGGGGAAAACGAGTATGCACCCTGCCATCGTTCTTTCCTTCTGCAAGATCCTCATCGATAAATACCTCGATAAAATTTTTTGTCTCTTTTATATTTTCAGCTTGCTTGTCCTCACTCATAAGTATTTGTTTAGGCAGTACAAAATTAAAATATTTAAGGATTGTCCGGGGGAATTTGTAATTTTCCTGTCCAAATGGGATTGATACAGATTGAAAATATGGAATTCTATGCCTTCCATGGCCATTTCAGGGAAGAGCAGATCGTAGGGAATAAGTTCCTCGTTGACCTTAGCATAGATTCTGATATGGCTGCCCCAGCCGCTTCAGACAACCTGAAAGATGCCATTAATTACCAGCTTGCATACAAACTGGTTAAGGAAGAGATGGAGAAGAAATCCAAACTACTGGAAAATATCGCCAAGCGGATCCTGGATACAATCTACGATAATTTTGATGGGGTCAGGAAAGTAACTGTCAAAGTTTCCAAAATGAATCCACCCATGGGTGGAGGCCGCATTGAAAAGGTCAGTATTACCCTTTCCCGTTAAAATGAAAATAGCAGGCACAAATAAGAAATGCCCCAAATGCGGGAACTCCTTTCAATGTTTGGGTGATGAGGATTGCTGGTGCGAAAGCTACCAGATCCTGCAGAAGGATTTCCTCAGGATCACCCAAACGTACAGCGACTGTCTTTGTCCCACATGTCTCAAGGAATATATCTCGGAGTAAAATAGTATTTTAGATAGCTTCAATTATTGATAATAAAATTCAGTCCTATGTCAACTTTTCAGCCCTTTAACATGGAACGATACATGTCTGCCTATGAGCAGGATGTTCAATACAATTTATCCGAAAGCGGTGTTCACCCCATGCTGCTCAGTGAGTTGCTTGAACTGAAAAACGGATCACTGGATGAACTGCTGGCAACCGACATTAATTACGCCCATGCTAATGGCAGGCCTGAACTCAGGGAAAACATTGCCAGAATGTATCAGGGAGCAACAGCTGACAATGTGCTGGTGACCGTAGGTGCCATAGAAGCAAACTACAATTCCCTCCGTACAATTCTGAATAAGGGTGATGAGGTGGTAATCCAGCTTCCGAATTACATGCAGGTCTGGGGTGTTGCCAAAAACCATGATTATCTGATTAAAACTTTTTCCCTGCTTGAGGATAAAGACTGGGCACCAGACCTTGATACCCTGGAAAACATGGTAACTAACAAAACCAAGCTAATTGCCATATGCAACCCGAATAACCCGACGGGACGCATTTTCAGGGAGGATGAAATGGACGCCATTGTCCGGATAGCAAAAAAGTCAGGAGCCTGGATCCTGGCAGATGAGGTTTACGCAGGTGTTGAGCAAAAAACCGATGAGCAGACCCCTTCCTTCTACGGGCGTTATGACAAGGTGCTTGCCGTGGGCAGTATGAGTAAAGCATACGGCCTTCCAGGCCTCCGGACAGGCTGGGTGGTGGGACCCCAGGATGTGATTGACCAGATTTGGGCAAGGCATGAATACAATACCCTCAGTGCGACCATGCTATCGAATAAACTGGCCGCCCTGGCATTGTCCGAAGAGGTCCGCCCCATAGTAAGGCAAAGAGCACGTGACTATGTACGAAAGGGATTCCCTATACTTGAAGAATGGATGGGTAAGCAAAACGGGAACCTGCGGTGCGTCCAGCCGGAAGCTGCAGCCATTGCCTTTATCAAATACGACCTGGACATAAATTCTACTGACCTGGTATTAAAGCTGATCAAGGAGCAATCGGTGATGATAGTCCCAGGAGACCATTTCGGTTTAGACGGATTTCTCCGGGTCAGCTATGGCCTTCCAAAGGATTATCTGCTAGGGGGGCTCAGTGCTATCTCTAAAGTATTGTCAAAACTTTAATATCATGGAGATCATTACGCTGGATCAGATAAAGCAGATCCTGCCCTCAATTGATATCATTCCACAGATAGAGAAGGGTTTCCAGGCGTATTCTGAAGGCAGGGTGATTGTACCCCCCATCGGGGAAATGATCCTCGACAAAGGGGAAGTACATATTAAATACGGGTTTGTAAAGGAGAATGAGTTTTACGTTATAAAAGTAGCTTCCGGGTTTTATGACAATCCGGGAATCGGACTACCCTCCAGCAATGGACTGATGCTCTTGTACAGGCAGGAGACCGGGGAACTGGTATCCATCTTGTTCGATGAGGGCCACCTGACCAACATCCGAACAGCCGTTGCAGGTGCCATTGTGGCAAAATACATGGCTCCTTCAAAAGTTAATAAGATCGGGATTGTGGGTGCAGGAACCCAGGGCAGGCTGCAACTGTCATACCTGAAAAATGTAGTGGATTGCAGGGAGGTCTTTGTCTGGGGAATGAACCAGGAAGAAGTGGATTCCTATAAATCTGATATGGAAAAAGAGGGATACCATATTGAAACTACCCTTGAGACCTCGGAGATCCTGAAGCAATGCAACCTTGTCGTTACCACAACACCCGCTAAAAGCCCTATATTGAGGGTTCAGGATGTCAGGAAGGGAAGCCATATTACTGCTGTTGGATCCGATACCCCGGGAAAACAGGAGGTGGATTCGCGTATTCTCAGGGATGCGGACATTGTCGTTGCAGACAGCATTGAACAATGTCTGGCCAGGGGAGAGATCTACAAAGCCATTGATGCCGGTGACCTGAAAAAAGAAAAATTAATCGAGCTGGGTAATGTGATCTCCGGCGCTGCTGAAGGAAGGAGTTCAGACCAGCAAACTACCATTGCAGACCTCACAGGAGTTGCGGTCCAGGACATCAGTATCGCTTCGGCTGTATATAAGGCTGTAACCAGCTAAGCCCGGCAGGGATATTCAAACAGGAATACCAGTAATTATAATTCCCTACTTAAGCTTCCTTAAATCCTTTGGATTAAGTCCATATGGATGTGATTACTCTCCTATAATTTATTAAAGGGTGAATGATTTTGTTAAGGTTAAATCATTAAGAGAAAAATAATTGATTTCTCACCAATAGTATGGGAATAGTAAACTAATTAGTTAACTTTGCATGGCAACTAGAAGAATAATAGCGTACAAAGAAAACTTTGTAAATTTCTATAAATCACAGGATAACAAAGCCCAGGAGAAGATTGGATATGTATTGGACCTCGTTCGATTCGAACGGCAAGTACCCGGGAAGTTCTTTAAATATTTGCATGAGACTGATGGAATTTATGAAATACGGGTGATTACAACATTCAAGGGCATTCGAATTTTATGTTTTTTCGATAAATTGGATTTAGTTGTTTTAACAAATTGTTTTTTGAAAAAGACTCAAAGAACACCAAAGAAGGAAATTAAACTAGCTGAGAGCTTAAAAAGGGAATATTTGACTAGTAAGTATGAAAGGCATAAGAAATGAAACATATAACTGATTTTGAAGACTTATTGCTGGATAAATACGGAGAGAAAGGGACACCCAAAAGAGATAAGTATGATACAGAGTCCCTGGCTTTCGGATTAGGAGTGATGCTCAGGGAAGCAAGAAAAGAGGCCGACATAACCCAGGAACAATTAGCAGAAAGGACGGGCACCAAGAAAAGTT
>CAZXOJ010000152.1:0-10101 GCA_964642325.1 uncultured Bacteroides sp.
AATTTGTCTTTGGATTATATGAATGATATAGTTGAATATAATTTAGGTTTTACTACCGTTGGAAAGGGATTTAATCCGGAAATGGGTTTTAGTAATCGGAGTAATTTCCAGATGTTTATGACAGAATTACAGTTTAATCCCCGGTTCAAGAGTTTGCCTTTTTTCAGGAACCTAATATTTAAACCCATTGATATACAATATTATATTAATAATGAAACCAAAGAAACAGAAACCATTGATTATGAATGGCGCCCTTTTGGTTTTGTAACAAAAAGTGGTGAAGTCGCTGAATTTAATGTTCAGCACAGATATGACAATCCAACGACAGATTTTGAACTGATTGACAGTATTTTCATTCCTGCCGGAGAGTATTGGGACAACAGGATTGAAATACAATTTGAATCTTTTCGGGGAAGAAGGATTTCAGCTGGGTTCGAAGCCAGCGTTGGTGAATTTTACACTGGAAACAGGCAGGGAATTGAGGCATCTATGCAATTCAATATCAACAGGCATCTAAACATGGGTGTGGACTGGGAAAGAAATTTTATTCAACTTCCGGAACAATCTTTTATTACCGACGAGTTGGGAGGCCGAATTGACTATGCCTTTAATCCGAAATTAAATACCAGCATATTTGCTCAGTGGAACAATGAGGACGAGACTGTTTTGATTAATTACAGGATAAACTGGATTCCTAAAATTGGCAGTTTTTTTTATTTTGTGATCAATCAGGCATACAATACAAATACAGGTTTTAAATTGGAACGGACAACAATTCTTGGAAAACTAATCTGGCGATTCGCAATCTAAAATTACAAACTATGAATAAATACATTTTTAGCTTAACGCTTGTCCTGTTTAGCATCCTTGTCGGATGCAAAAATAATACTGATGAAGTGGTGGTTTACTGCACGGTAGACCAGATATTTTCTGAACCCATTCTTCAGGATTTTGAACAAGAAACAGGCATTAAGGTCAGGGCTGTATTTGATACAGAAGAAACCAAATCCACCGGTGTGATGAACCGGCTGATCGCCGAGAAAGAAAATTCTCAGTGTGATGTGTTATGGAGCGGGGATCCCCTGCGAAACGGCCTGCTGCAGTCGAGAGGCATCACCTTTCCATATCAATCCATGCAGACAGCATTGATCCCTGTCCACTTTCGGGAATCCGGCCACCACTGGATCGGTTTTTCAGCCAGGGCAAGGGTATTGATGTACAATAAGAACAGCATTTCACCCGACGCATTGCCACAATCCATCCTTGATCTCACACAAGCCCAATATAAAGGACAATTCGGAATTGCCAATCCCTTATTTGGAACGACCACCTTCCACATGGCTGCACTTTTCACGGTTTTGGGCGATTCCACTGCTAATAAATGGATGAATGATCTGAAAATAAACCAGGTAACCATAGCAACAAGCAATGGCGATATTAAAAAAAGAGTAATGAACGGAGAGTTGGTCTTTGGCCTGACCGACACGGATGACGTTTTTGAAGCCATGAAAGAAAGCAATGATGTGGATTACATTTTTTTAGATCAGCAAGAGGAGGGCATTGGAACCCTGATCATGCCGAATGCCCTTAGTATGATTAAGGATTCACCCAATGCTGAGAACGGTAAAAAGTTTATGGATTATCTTTTAAGCCGGCAAACTGAGGCAAAACTGGCCATGTCCTGTGCCCAAATGCCATTAATTATAGGAACGAAGGTTCCGGAAGGGGTGCCATCGCTGGATAATATTATTCCAATGAAAATTGATTACGGTCAAACCTCACAAAAATTAGAACAAATACAATCCTGGCTAAAACAATGGGTAGAGGAGTAACACGTCCTGCAGCATGGTATGTTCCTGCATCGGTTCTGGCCGTATTGTTGCTGGGGCCATTAGGGGTATTGCTTATCCATTGGCTAACGAATGCAGATGAAATATCATTATTGGCATTCATCAGTACCGGCACACTATTACTGATTGGTAAAAGTTTACTATTGTCCGGCCTGGTAGCAATAGTGGCAAGCATTATCGGTACCCTTTGTGGATTCCTGCTTTACAGACTCAAATTCCCTTTCAGGGGATATTATAAATTACTGTTGTTGCTTCCCCTTCTTGTCCCGCCATACATTTTTGCGGTAGCCTGGAAAGACGGGTTCCAATGGTTGTTTGGCAATGCCTCGATAATGAACTCAGAAGCAGGAATGATCATTGTGCATACCCTGGTGTTTTTTCCATTGGCCATGCTTATTACCGGATCTGCTTTATCTCAGATTCACTCAGGATACGAAGAGGCCGGGTTGCTAAGGGTTCCATTTCGCAGGATGCTGATGAAAATTGTACTGCCACTCATCCGGCCTGCCTTGACAATTTCATTTCTTTTGATTTTGATTTTCAGCTTGAGCGATTTCTCCGTTCCTGCATTTTTCGGGGTACGCACCTTCACAACAGAAATATTCACCCAGTTTTCTGCATTTTATAATCACCAACTTGCCATCAGTCAATCCATTCTGTTGCTGCTTTTGCTCCTCGTGCTCCTGTTGTCTGAAAACCGGTATTTGTCAGACGCTCCGTTTTTCTCGGTTCATCTCAAAGGGAGCCAGACCAGGCATTATACGGTTCGCCAGGGAAAGGTATCTATCCATATATTATTGTGGATGTTGTTGGTTGCTGTGCTGGTATTACCGCTGGTCATGCTATTTCATCAAGCCTTCTCCGGCAGGGAACTGTTCTTTTCCCAGGCCTGGGAGCTCCTGGGTCCGACCATTTTTCAGTCCGTAAAGCTCGCATTTATCGGAGCATTGCTGCTTTCCACCATTGGTTTATGGGTAGCCTATGCGAAAGAACGATTCCGTTTCTCTCATCCAAATACAATATTTTTACTGACCTTTATCGTCCCTTCTACAGTTTTTGGTGTGGCCCTTATTAATTTTTACAATCGCCCGGCCAGTAATTTTATTTACGCAAGCTCATTAATTCTGCTGATAACATATGTTGGCAGGTTTGGGTTTATCACCGCAAGAATTATTGGCAACGGCATAAAGCAAATCCCTGTTTCACTAGATGAAGTTGCCAGAATTATTGGCATACCGCCAGGAAAAAGATTTTTGAGTATCAGCATCCCCCTGCTTCTTCCTTCACTGTTTACTGCTTTTGTGCTTTCCTTTGTACTATGCCTTGGTGAGCTGGGAACGACCATCATGATATATCCTCCGGGCACTGAACTCATGCCCGTAAAAATATTTACGATTGCTGCCAATGCCCCGCTGGCCCTCACCAGCAGCATGACCCTGATCAGTTTTGGAGTGACTATGTTTTTCATCCTGGTATTCTTCCTTATAGGGAGAGTGATATTTAATAAGTTTAGGAATGAATAAGATTTCGCTGGAACATATTGTCCATCATTATGGGGACAAAAAGGTGCTGGATGATTTTTCATGCTCCTTTGAGGAAACAAAGAACACCTGTATCCTAGGTCCTTCCGGATGTGGAAAAACGACTATCCTGCGGTTGATCGCGGGACTGGAAGCTCCGGAAAAGGGAATCATTAAAATCAATGAGATTCGGGCTACTGAAAATGAGAAGATTTATATCCCTCCCCACAAAAGAAACATTGGTTTTGTTTTTCAGGATCTGGCACTGTGGCCACATTTTACAGTTTTTAAAAATATTGCATTCGGGTTGAAAGACCGGAAAGAAGCACAGATATCCGATCAGGTAGGTCAATTACTGGATCTGTTCGGAATAGCTGACAAGGTAAAGAAATATCCGCACCAGCTTTCAGGCGGCCAGAAACAGATGGTAGCCATTGCACGATCACTGATACATCAGCCTGAGATCTTTCTTATGGATGAACCCCTGGCAAACATTGATGTAAAGGTGAAGGAAGACATCCTGGTACATATCAAATACCTCCAGCAACAGTATGGATTTACTATGCTTTATGTGACGCATGATCACCGGGAAGCTTTGCAGACAGGAGACAAAATTATGGTAATGAATGAAGGTCTGATCGAGGTTTTCGGAACAAAAGAACAAATAAGTAACTCTTCCAATCATTTCGTCAGATCATTTATTAATATTTAAAGAGAAAATCATGAAAACAACACTTAGATTTCTTACGCTGTTTGCAGCAACAGTCTTAATTACTGTTGCCTGTGGTAATTCAAAATCAAAGCTTCCCCAAGGGGAGGTGGAAGAGGCAACTCCCCTGGCAGAAATGGCTGATCCCGTGAAACAGATATCAGATACCGGGTTTGATTTTGAAAATTATGTTCCCGATCAACTCCCCGAAGGCTGGTCGCAGTATTATACCGGTCCCGGTGGCACCGACTGGAAAGTTGTGGATGATAATGGCAATAAGGTTTTGGCTCAATTGTATTATGACAATCCAAATGGGCATTTTAATATCATCGTTAATGAATCTTTGAGTATGAAGGATATGACTCTTTCCGTCCGGCTCAAAGGGATTAAAGGAAAACACGACCAGGGTGGCGGATTAATCTGGAGGTTTACCGATAAAGACAATTACTATGTTGTCAGGGCGAACCCATTGGAAGACAATGTGGTATTGTACAAAGTAGAAAAAGGTAAGCGGACTGACCTTCCATTAATCGACAAAGGCAGAACTTACGGGGTGGACGTTCCAAGTATGGGTGAAACCTGGCACACCTTAAAACTAAACGTTAATGGTGATTTATTCACCATTTATCTGGATGATAAGGAGCTCTTTAAGGTGCAGGACAGTACTTTCCCCCAGGCAGGAAAAATTGGACTCTGGACAAAGGCGGATGCAGTAACCTACTTTGATGATTTTGAGATTATAAAATAATCATTTCGATTGTACTTCTTTACTGTGCAAATCTGACGTCTGGATTGTTGGGGGAATTTCGTTATTTTAGATCTCCTTTATTCTATAAAGACAAGTGAAAACATGACTACCGTAAAACCTCTTTTAGTATCAATCATTTGCATCTTTCTGACCAGCATCTCTTTTGGGAAAGAGTTTATTCTCTTATCTCCTGATAAGAATATTGAGGTAGTGTTAACGTTGGATTCGAAAATCGGAATAATTGCTAATTACCAATCAAGTGAACTTTTTAAACTGGAAGATATCTCACTTGAAATTGAAGGAAAGGATTTTTCCACCGGGATTAATAGGATCAGGAAAGCAGAAACTAATTCCATTAACCGGAAGATATATCCTCCAATCAAGGAAAAGTTCAGTGAGATAAATGATGAATTCAATGAATTAATCATCAGGTTCAGAGGTGATTATATATTTATTCTAAGGATATATAATGAAGGAATTGTTTACCGGTTCCAGACATTTTTCCTCGACAGCCTGATAGTTAACCGTGAAAACCTAACGCTACGATTTGAGGAAAAGGATTCCCTCTGTTATCAGAAATCAACCACCTTTAATTCGAGCTATGAAACTCCTTACCAGTTCAAGGCAATTAAGGATATAACCCCCGAGGGTTATTGCTGCCTTCCAGCCCTGGTAAGAAAACCGAACGGGATGAATGTTTTGATTATGGAGTCAAATCTTGTAGATTACCCTGGACTATGGCTCAAAAGCGCTGAAAGATCTTCCCTGAAATCTGCACATGCGGGTTATCCCGCAGCACTGAAATATGAAGGGAGGGCATATGGGCATGGACAGGTAAAAACCCATGAAGACTACATCGCCAGAACTTACGGAACCAGAAACTTTCCCTGGCGGATCTTTGCAATCTCAGAAAGTGATGCAGGACTGATTTCCAACAACCTGGTATACCAGTTGGCAAAACCCTCTCAGATTGAAGATATGTCCTGGATAGAACCGGGCGTTGTAACCTTCGACTGGTGGGGAAGGCGTGGTATATACGGCACGGCCTTTAAATCCGGAATAAATACGGAAACAGCCAGGTATTTTATTGATTTCTGTGCAGAATTTGGATTCAAATACTTCCTGTTTGATGATGGGTGGTCAAAATCGGATGACCTCTTTGCCATTAATCCCGGCCTGGACATGGAGGAGGTTATGGCTTACGCAAAGAAGAAAGATGTAAAAATAATGCTCTGGGTCATCTGGAATACATTTTTAGAACAGGAACAAAAGGCCTGGGATCAATTTGAAAAGTGGGGCATAAGCGGGATAAAATTTGATTTTATGAACCGGGATGATCAGCAAATGGTGCAGTTTTACCACCAGGTTGCGGAGGAAGCTGCGAGACGGAAAATGGTCATCGATTTCCATGGAGCATATAAGCCCGCCGGACTAAGGCGGATGTACCCGAATGTGTTAACCAGGGAAGCCCTGATCGAATTTGAATATAACGGGTGGACTGAACATGATACCCCAAAACATCATAACCTGCTGCCATATATACGTATGGTGGCTGGTCCGGGAGATTATATTCCGTACACCACTCATAATGCTCAGAAGCAGAATTTCAGGCCTGTGGGAGACATTCCAATGGGAATGGGAACCAGGGCTCATTCCATGGCCCTATTTGTCATCATGGCAAGCCCGATGCAGATGTTACCTGACTCTCCATCCGATTATTACAGGGAAAGGGAATGTACTGAGTTTATTTCCAAGATCCCTGTCGAATGGGACGACCTGAAAGTACTCGATGCAACATTCGGGGAACATACAGTATTGGCAAGGAAGAACGGGGACGATTGGTATATCGGTGCAATAACCAACTGGGATCCAAAGGAGTTTGATATCACATTTGATTTTCTGGAAGATGGTGAATACCAGATGGAGTTTATTGAAGATGGCATAAACGCCGACACTCGTGCCATAGACTACCTGAAAAAATCAAAAACAATCAAGAAAGGTGATTCTATAAATATCAAACTTGCCCCTGGAGGCGGCTGGATAGCCAGGTTGGTAAAATTCAAGGATTAATACCCTGATCCGGTTTCCATTCCAAGGTGTTCAATATTACCCTGATGAAATTTGGGTTCTCAAAATCAGCTACTGAATGACCTGCCTGGTAGTAAAAAATGCTGCCCTTTCCAGATTGTTTATACCAACCGGAGGTGGGCTGCATCCTTGATCCGTCTGCACTTTTGAATCCAAACAAGACCTTTATCTGATCGCTTTTTAAACGTTGGTTTAAGAATATCTCAGTATCAGGTAAATCAAATGCCGGGTATTCACCATGGAAAATGGTATCATATTCCGAATGGAACGGAATGGTCTTATCATACTTGATACCATTGCTTGTAATGAAATGCCCGGGATACAAATTAACCATGGTATGTGTGGTTTGCCCAATTACGCCCCAGGGATATTTATTGTGGTCCCTTGGGAACAATTCAATGCCCAGGAAATCCAACCATGCCGGATTCTGCATTTTTGAAGAGGCGATACCATGATGTAATACAATTAAAGATCCGCCAGCATTTGTAAAATCGATGAATGCTTTTTCAGCATCCCGGACAATCGGTTTATGGATATACATGAAGACAAAATCAAATGCTGATAAATCGTTGTTAATCTGATCCTGTTCAGACTTTTGAATGTCATAATCAAAAGATTCATCAAATATGGCTGCCATTGCATCCATTTGAGGCCATTCGTCAGCAATGATCATGATCTTTTTCTGAGTACAGGAGATGAACAACAGAGGTAAAATCAGAATCAATATGGTTCTCACTATTTGAAGTTTTAAATTAGCATATTTCACGAATTAACAATTGGTGATACCTGTCTGCCAATTAATTCAATAGATTGCATGAGTTGGTGGTGGGTGAGTCCTGCGTTATCCATCTGAAATGTAAACCTCGAGATACCACCCAGCGATTCACTATGCCGAAGTATTTTCTCGGCCACCTCTTCCGGACTTCCAATCACCAGGGCACCCGTCGGTCCGACCTGGGCATCAAAATGCGCACGGCTAACCGGCGGCCATCCACGCTCTTTTCCAATTCGAGTAAAGGTTTCTGCATAACCTGGAAAATAATCTTCAACTGCTTCCTCATTATGGTTCGCCACATAGCCAAGTGAGTGCAAGCCAACTTTCATTTTTTCCGGTGAATGACCTGCCTCTTCACCTGTCTGCCTGTAAAGGTCTACCAAGCGACGAAAGCGTTGTGTCTCGCCTCCAATTACCGCTACCATAAGGGGCAGACCAAGCTTTCCGGCACGTACAAAAGAAGCGGGGGTTCCCCCTACGCCAATCCACACAGGCAGAGGATCTTGCAAAGGCCTTGGGTAAATGGCCTGGTTACTGAGAGCAGCACGAAATTTACCTGACCAGTTGACTACTTCGTTGTCCCGGATTTGTAGCAGAAGATCCAACTTCTCAGCAAATAGCTCATCATAATCCTGGAGATCCAAACCAAATAGCGGGAAAGATTCAGTAAATGATCCCCGTCCAACCACCATTTCAGCTCGGCCCTGAGAGATCAAATCAATCGTTGAAAAGCTTTGAAAAGCCCGAACCGGGTCAGCTGCGCTCAATACCGTTACCGCACTTGTCAGCCGAATGTTTTTTGTGCGTGCTGCTGCAGCAGCCAGAATAACAGCCGGTGCTGAATCCAGAAATTCCTTGCGATAATGTTCTCCTATCCCAAATACATCAAGGCCTTCCCTGTCTGCATGTTCTATTCTTTCGAGAAGTTCAGCCAGTGCTTTCGAACTATCCAAAGCATTTCCACTACTGACATTCCCAAAAGCAGCAAAACTATCAATTCCTATCTCCATGCTATTTTAATTTATGTCCAAACCGGGACAAGAACAGCATAAATAATTGGAGATCGGTAAGAAATAGTATTTTTAACCAATTAGTAACGAAAATGAAAATTGCCATTGGTGCAGATATTGGTGGAAGCCACATCACCTGCCAGCTTTTTAATCTCGAGAACCATCAATTCATTGGTAATTCCCGGATTAGAAAAACTGTAGATAGTAATTCATCTGCTCCTGTAATTATCGACAGTTGGGCAAATGCCATTCGCGAAGCTGCTGGCAACTACCGTTTTAGTGAACTCGCGGGGATAGGATTCGCCATGCCGGGTCCATTTGATTACCAGAATGGGATTGCCTGGTTTAAGGATGTAGAGAAATTCAATCATCTGTACGGGGTAAACATAAGATTGGAGATTTTAAAAAAATTTCAATTACAAGAAGAATACCCTGTAAGGTTTTTAAATGATGCGGCATGTTTTGCCATTGGTGAATCACTACAGGGTGAAGCTGCCAAATATTCAAGACTACTTGCTGTAACACTGGGGACAGGGTTTGGCACTACATTTATAGAGAATCACAAACCCGTGGCAGGTAAGTACGGAATACCTGAGGATGGGTTTCTTTACAGGGTACCTTTCAGAGATTCTGTCGCAGATGAGTATTTCTCTACACGCTGGTTCTTGAAAGAATATAAAGCATTGACAGGAAAGGAAATATCAGGCGTTAAACAGTTAGCAGACATGGCGATAAATGATAATTCTGCAGCAATGATATTCCACACATTCGGCTCGGAACTGGGCAAATTTCTTGCACCCTGGTTGAAAAGATTTGATTCCGGATGCCTGGTGATCGGCGGAAATATTTCATCCGCGTTTCCACTGTTCGGCAAAGAGCTGCAGGATGAATTCTCACATGCAGGATTGCAGCTTCCTGTTTTCATTTCGTCAATGCCGGAAGATGCTGCCATTGCGGGGAGTGCTTTCCTGTGCGACGATTCTTTCTATAAACAACTTTTGAAGAAATAGACAGTGGAAGATTTCAGAAATAAATCAAAATATAATAATCAACCTACTGTTGAATTTAAAAATATTCCTTTCAGTGTAGAAAAAGGTTGGGCATCTATTTATCACCGGCTAAACCGTGAAATAAGTTCAATTCCAAAATCCAGGAAAATAGTCGTTTTCGAAACTTATCAGGGGGTGATCCATGAAGAGTTGATGGAAGAATTGAAAGAAGGCCTTCTTTACAATAGCTTCATTTGCGCTGATGATGCCATGTTATCTGAAGAGCTTATCATAGATATGATTCAGCCTGACCTGACAGATGACAGGATTTTTGGATTTATGAGCCACTTAACCATTGATGCATTTTTCGATCCTGATAAAGTAACTGCCGTACAGGCTGAAATAAATGACA
>CAZXOJ010000153.1:0-10092 GCA_964642325.1 uncultured Bacteroides sp.
CTTCTTTTTTGCTTTGCGCATGAGTAAAAGTTACAACAGCGATTAATAACACAAATAATACAGACAATTTCTTTTTCATAGGATTAGATTTAAAATTAATAGTTCATTTCAATAAAAGTTTACATAGAAGTAAATCTTTCATCCTTATTCGTATTAGTTATTATTTTCGAGACATATAAATTGATATGTAAGAATGATTGCCAGTTTGAAGTAATACATTACATAAATCTGGGCAGTAACAATCAGCTTTTGTTGTAATGTATACCCATTGAGAATAACTTTATAAGCACCTAAGTTAAAGAAAACCACTATCTAATAAAAAAATGAGTGAATTTAATCAGTTATATTGATATGATAAGATAACGGCAGGATGATTTTTAATAAATTCTTCTATCTTCATTATCAGCGTTTTACATGAAAATAAGAAAAGAAACCCGACTAATTGTCGAGGTGTTTAGTTTCGAGCCGGGTCAAGGGGCAAGTATTATGCTGACATACAATATATTAAAGGTTAAATATTCGTACTCCCGACGGGATTCGAACCCATGACCTACGGCTTAGAAGGCCGTTGCTCTATCCAGCTGAGCTACGGGAGCATTAGCGCTGGCAAAAATACAAAAATACATGAATATTAAATCTCCTCAAGGGAATTAACTGAAATCGATCTCCTCCCGTTCTCTATCTCCTGCACCATCCGGGTCAGCTTGACGTTCACCGGTGTATTCACACCATATTCTTTTCCCTTTGATGAGATATAACCATTGAAGAAATCAATTTCGGTCTTTTTTCCCCGCTCAAGGCTTTGAAGGCTTGAAGATTTAAGCTTCCGATACTTATAACCTATTACCCTTATGGTCAGGTGCCGTTTGAATGAAGCCAGCAATCCTGACCCCAGGAATTGATAATAATCCAGCTTGCCGGCATATGGCTTTACCCTGAGTTCCATTGCATCCGCCACCGTTATTGCTTCCCTGATGATCTCGATGAAAATTTTACGTATATAGCGCCTGGCCAGCATATCTCCCAGGTATAAACCACTGATGGCCCCCAGCGTGGAAATACATGAATTTATGATTAGTTTGGAGTAAAGATGAGAGATGATCTCAGGGCTTGTTTTGCATGGCAGGATTTGCCTCAGCATCTCTGCAACTTCTTCCAGTTTCTCATCTTGTTCCCTATCCCAGTTCCCAATCACATACTCTCCATCTGAAGTCATTTCAACCACTCCCGGAGCAATCATGGTCCCTCCCCATCCAACAACGCATCCAATCGTACGAATTCTGCCTACGACGGAGGCAAGGGCTTCTTCGCAGATCCCGTTCTGCATGGAAACCACCCTTGACTGTTCATGTATAAAAGGCAATATTTCCCTGGCCGATTTTACCATTGCATCAGCCTTTGTGGCCAAAAATACATAGTCAAATTTGCCGGTAAGTTCAGCTGCCTGGACAACCGTAGGAATGATCATGCAAAAATCCCCACAATGACCACTGACAT
This sequence comes from uncultured Bacteroides sp., assembly GCA_964642325.1. Lineage (GTDB taxonomy): Bacteria > Bacteroidota > Bacteroidia > Bacteroidales > SM23-62 > SM23-62. The sequence goes on from CAZXOJ010000153.1 coordinate 1,498, forward strand.
CAATCCCTTCAGTACTGATCTTTTCAGCCAGATCACGATATTTGGCAACCAGCCAGATGTCATATTGTTCCCTGGCCAGGATGGCAGCAGTAATTCCGCCGACGGCACCAGCTCCAACCACAAGTATTCTCCTGGATTCTTTCATGATATATCTCCTATGATTCCTTAACCCAGTTAACCAGGCCCTTCTTACTGATTATGTCCAGTAATTTTCCAGGAAGGGGTGGATAATGGAAAATCCTGTCATTCAGTTCAATCGTCCCTGTATCCAGGCTAAGCAATAATTTGTCGCCCGACCTGTAGCTCTCAACCAACTCCGGTTGTACGATGAGTATCAGTCCCTGGTTCACACTCGACCTGAAAAAGATTCTGTTAACCGATTTTACGATCACGGCTTTTACGCCTGCATGCGCCAGTCCCACCGCAGGATGTTCACGGGAACTGCCACAACCGAAATTCTCTCCCGCCAGGATGACATCTCCCTTCCCCATCTTTTTTGCAAAATCAGGATCAAATCCTGCAAACAAATGCGGAAGGATTGATGCCGGATCGGCACTGGAAACGGTATAGGTCAGGTTGCCGGCAAACATCTGGTCCGTATTCAGGTTATCAACGTCTGTGTAATCCCAAACAGCGTTGATCCTCCTTGGGTCTGAAGCAGCAATTCCGGTAATGCCTGATTTTTGGTCAGGCCTGAACTTTCCTGGCTTCTGTTTATAAACCACGTGTGAGGTTATCTTCCCATTGATGGCAGTAGATGCTACTGTTGCCGGGGAAGCCAGGTATATCTCAGCTTCGTTGTTCCCCATTCGCCCTTTGAAATTACGGTTGGCTGTGGATATGACCCTGAAGCCATCAGCCGGTATTCCCTGTCCCGTTCCAAGGCAGGGTCCACAGGAAGCACTGAGTACATTGGCTCCTGCTCCCAGGAAAGTAGTAATTAATCCTTCTTCAATGGCCTGCAGGTATATATCTCTTGATGCAGGAACTACCAGTAGTTGAAATCCTTCCGCTACCTGTCTGCCCCTCAGGATGGCTGCAGCTTCGCGCAGGTCTTCTATCCTCCCATTTGTACAGGTGCCTATCAGTCCCTGTTGCACCCTCGTCCCTTCCACCTCCTGCACTGTTTTGACTTGATCTACATGATGGGGGGCAGCCACAAGCGGCAACACCTCGGACAGGTCAATGTTTATCTCCTCCACATACAGGGCATCATGATCAGCCCATATAGCATTAATCTCAACGCTTCCAAAAAATGTCTCCAGAACCTTGTCTGGCGGAAAGACAGCATTTTTGGCACCCATTTCGGAAGCCAGGTTTGCCAGGGTCATACGCTCAGCCATCCCAAAGCTTCTTACACCCTCTCCATGAAATTCAATGGACCTGTAATTGGCACCGGCAGAACCAATTAGCCCGATGATCCATAAAGACAGGTCCTTGGCATAGACGCCTTCACGCAGCCGGCCGGATAAATTGATTTTCATGGAATCCGGGACCTTGAACCAGGTTTCTCTCCTCTTCCATATCCCGGCCGTTTCTGTCCGGTCAATGCCGGCAGCCATGGCATTAAAGGCACCGGCTGTACAGGTATGGCTATCACTACCGACAATGATCATTCCGGGCATGGCATGATTGGACATGAGCTGGTGGCAGATACCCATGCCTGCATCATAAAAATTTTTGATGCCTCTTGTCCTGGCAAAATCCCGGATCTCCTGGTAATCTGTGGCAAGCCTGGCATTGGTTGGCGGGGCATTGTGATCAAGGACGATCAGCAACTGGTCAGGATCAGCTAATTCTTCACCATTCATTTTTTCAAAGGTCTGCCGAATGCTAGCCGTATTATCATGTGACAGGACTATATCCGGTCTCCTGAATACAATTTCCCCCCGGGGGGCATCAAAGATCTTTTCAACAAAGGTCTTTCCCATAATTAAAATAATCCTCCGTTTTGATATATCTCCATCTGGACATCTGAAAATGGCCTGGCCTGAATACTTTTTTGCCTGCTTAAATTAATGATTTTTCCGGTACTCACATCAACTGATACCTGGTTCCCCGTCTTCAATTCCAATTCATCTAACTTCCCTGAGCTTAGTATAGGAAAAGCAGCGTTGATAGCATTCCGTTCATAAATAGATCCAAAGGACGCTGCAACAATACAAGCCACACCAAGAGATTTGAAACAATCTACAGCTTGTTGCCGTGAGCTTCCAGCCCCAAAATTCTTACCTGCAAATATGATATCCCCATCTTTGGCCTCAATGGCAAATGATTCAAATCCCATCAGGTTTCCGAAGGCATGTTTTCCCATTTCCGTGATTTCGGTAATAGCCAGATGACGGTTATGGTAGATCATGTCCGTATCAATATCATCCTGGTTGATGAGCCAGACACGGCCTGTAAATTCCACCGGACTCTCTTCCTTCAAAGATTTGCCTGGTCTGGATTTCCTGGCTGTGTTTGATGGTGAGGATTTCCTTTTAACAGAAGGTACAGAGATCTGATCAGGAGAAGTGATGAAACCTGAAACAGCACTGGCTGCCGCAACTTCAGGTGATGCCAGGTAAACCTCCCCCATGCCTTGCTTTCCTGGAAAATTTCGGTTTCCAGAGCTGACCGATACCTCCCCCGGCCCATTCTGACCTACTTGTCCCGCTGCACATCCGGCACAACCTGGATTGGAAACCAGGGCACGGGCATCTTTGAATATTTCAATAAGCCCTTCTTCCAGGCACATGTTCCAGACATTGTCCGTGCCTGGAACAATTTTCAGTACCACGGCATCTGCCACTTTTTGACCTTGCAGTACTTCTGCTACAGTTCGCATATCCTCCATCCTGCTGTTGGTACAGCTGCCAATGAAAACGGAATCTATCGGTGTGCCCCTCACCTCATCCAGAGGAATGGCATCATGTGGTTTCCCAGGTCGTGACACCATGGGGGTGAATTCCGTTGCCAGCACCTCGATTCTGTCAGCATATATAGCATCGGGATCTGCAGGTACAGGGTCTATTTTCCGGCAGGTCCTTGACTCACAGTACCTGATCACTTCCTGGTTGGGTGTGATCAGTATGGTAACAGCACCCATCTCTGTTGCCATAGAGGCAATGGTGATTCTTTTATCTAAGGATAGTTTTTCAATCTCTTCCCCGTATAGTTCTATAGATTTTCCCAAAAATGTATTCGCTCCAAACCGGGCTAACAAACAAAGCACTACATCCTTGGCACTGACTTTTTCCGGAATCTTCCCGCTGATGGTCAGCCTGACAGATTCAGGTACCTTGAACCATATCTTTCCTGTACTCCAGGCAGCCGCAATGTCTTTGTCCCCCATCCCCTGACCGAAGGCACCAACAGCCCCAAGTATGTTTGCATGGGAATCTGTAGAAACGGCAGTTGCACCAGGATAAACCAATCCCTCCTCTATCAAGAGGTGTGTCCCAATCCCACGATTAATATCATAAACCTTGATCCCGTATTCCCGGGCAAACACCCTGCAGGCCTGCTGGTTGGCAGTATACTTTTGATCTGATCCCGTTGGATTACAGTCAAATGTAAAGAATGTCCTGTCCGGATCATCTATCCCCAGTGCATTGTCCCTAATATTTTTTACCACATTGGCACCCCCGAAGTCTCGTGCCACCCTGGCATCAATCTCCACATCAAGGATATCCCCGGGTTTTACCGAAACTGACATGCTGTGATTGGCAAGGATCTTTTCAATAATGGTCAGGCCCATAAATGATTTTTTCTTGTATACAGCAAAATTACTGGTTTCCCAGGTTAGAAATTTTCCAAATAATTGGAATACATTATGTTAAATAACAGTATTTTTGTAACTCTTCAAACGGGCATGAAAAGAACCTCCAGTTCCAATATATGGAAACTCTATCTTATCAAGATCTCAAAGTGGTTCATGCTTTTCATGCCTTATGTTGTCCCTTTCTACCATTCCAATGGACTGGAAATGCATCAGATCATGGTGTTACAGGCCATTTATTCTGTATCCATCATAGCGCTGGAAATACCTTCGGGATATTTTGCTGATGTAATTGGGCGACGCAGGACACTCATCCTCGGGGTGATCATGGGAGCAATAGGAATGGGCCTTTACAGTATCTCATATGGTTTTATGGGTTTCCTCATCGCTGAATTAGTCCTTGGATTCGGACAAAGTTTCATTTCAGGTGCTGATTCGGCCCTTCTCTACGATTCTCTGCTTGATAATAATAAGGATAAGGATTATATCAAATATGAGGGTCGCATGGTATCTGTCGGCAATATTGCAGAAGCCGCAGCTGGTATTGCTGGTGGTTTACTGGCATTAATCAGCCTGCGTACCAATTATTATGTTCAGACAGGTGTGGCCCTGTTAGCGGTGCCGGCTGCCATAATGTTGATGGAGCCTGGCAAACATAAACGCCTGGGGGTTTTTAACTTCCGGACGATCCTGGATGTTGTTGCGGATTCGCTGTTTATAAACAAGGAACTCCGAACCAATATTTTTTTATCGGCCATCATTGGATCTGCCACATTGACCATGGCCTGGTTTGCCCAGCCATATTTTGAATTTGTGGAACTTCAGCTCTCCTTATTTGGAATCATGTGGACATTGTTGAATCTCACCGTGGGATTTGCAGCCATGCTTGCCTACAGGGTTGAACGAAAACTTGGAGCCAATTTAACTGTTCTTCTCCTCGCTATCATGATTCCCGCAGGTTATCTGGCATTAGGACATTTCAGCTCCATCTGGGCCATCAGTATCCTATTCTTATTTTATATAGTCAGAGGGGTTGCCACACCTGTGCTGAAAGATTATATCCACAGGCTTACCACATCGGAAGTACGTGCTACCGTGCTTTCTGTGAGGAATTTCATCATCCGGATCTGTTTTGTTGTGGTAGGACCGGCCATGGGATACCTGACAGACCAAACCAGTCTTCAGACAGCCCTGACTTTTGGGGGAATGGTTTTCCTGGTATCAGGACTGCTGCTTGCCTTTCTTTTCAATAAACACAGATCAGACATCAAAGCTTAAGCCATCCCAGGCAAATGATACATTGTCGGGCAATTCAGAAGTTGTCTCAGCATGGGAGCCCATCAAGTGTGACACATGCGTAAGGTAAGCATGTTCAGGGCTCACCAGTCTGATCACTTCAAGGGCTTCTGAAAGACTGTAATGGGAAATATGCTTACGCTTTCGCAGGGCACATATGGTAAAATACCTGGTTCCCTTTATCTTCTCCAGTTCTTCGGGGGCGATAAAATTCGCATCAGTAATGTAAGTAAAATCACCTATCCTGTAACCTAAAACGGGCAATCGGTAATGATAGGCACGCACTGGGATGATTTCAATTCCCTCGACAGTGAAAGGTTCAATCCCAATTTGGTGAAAATTCACCTGCGGGATACCAGGGTATTTTCTCTCTGCAAAAATATAGGGAAATGTATGTTGAAGGGCACGTAGAACCCTGGCCTCACCATACACATCCATGGGTTGGTCCTGAAGGAAATTATAGGCACGTATATCATCGAGTCCGGCAATATGATCCCTGTGTTCATGGGTAAATATTACTGCATCCAGCCTGGCCACACTGGCGGATAACATCTGCTGCCTGAAATCCGGTCCCGTATCAATGATGACCACCCTATCCTGGTGTTCAACAAGGACCGAAGCCCTCAGCCTTTTATCTTTTGGATCATCCGACTTGCAGGTAGCACATTTACAGGCGATGACTGGAACGCCCTGTGATGTGCCGGTGCCAAGAAAGGTGATCTTCACGAGATCGAAATTAATAATAATATGATGATATCAGCAGAAATGCCTGATTAGATTTCCTGCCCTGGATATTAATAAAAATGTAATTTTACAGAAATTTAGTTGATCTGATCATGGCTGGAACACTATACCTAATACCCGTCACCCTGGGTGATTCACCGGTTCATCATGTTATACCGGCTTATGTACTGGAACTGCTTGACCGGCTGGATCATTTCATTGTGGAGGATCTACGCAGTGCCAGGCGATACCTTAAAAAAGCCGGCGTGGAAAAGGCCATAGATGATCTTTCATTCTATCTGCTGAACGAGCATACAGAAGATCAAGACATGGAAGAATTACTCCTTGTACTGACCACGGGAAATGATGCAGGAATGCTTTCTGAAGCAGGCGTTCCTGCTGTCGCAGATCCAGGTTCGGGACTCGTGGCATTGGCACACCGACACAATATCAGGGTAGTCCCACTAGCCGGCCCCTCTTCCATCCTGATGGCATTGATGGCAGCTGGAATGAATGGCCAGTCATTCCGTTTTCATGGATATCTGCCGGTAAAAAAACCACAGCGCCTGAACAGTTTAAGAAGAATTGAAAAAACAGCCCTGGATACAGGAGAGACCCAGATATTTATGGAAACCCCCTACCGTAATATGAACCTGCTGGAGGATATTGTAGGGACCTGCAGAGATAACACATTACTGTGCATTGCAGCAGATATCAGCCTGGCCACCGAGTCTATTAAAACAAAGACCGTTCGTGAATGGAAGGGCCAGCTTCCTGATATCCACAAACGGCCTGCAGTATTTTTGCTCTCCGTCTAGGGAGGGATCAGCCTTCTGGAATTTACTCCGCCACCAATTCAGTCTCCATCTCGAAAACAAGGGTCATGAAGGGCGGAATCACTACACGGCCATATTGATCATAACGTCCCTCCTCACCGTATCCCAGTTTATAGGGAATAATAAAGGTTCCCTTTTCCCCGTTCCGCATTAATTTAAGACCTTCCATCCATCCCTCAATAATATAAGATCCTGGCAGCGTGAGAGAAAATACCTCTCCATCTACATTGCTGTCAAAGACCCTGCCATCAAGGAATTTACCGGTATAAAAGATTTTCACTCCATCACCATCAATGAATGGTTCCCCGGCACCTGCGCTTTCCCTGATATAATACATGCCGGATTCAGTTGAATCAATATTTTCGAATGCACCCTCTTTCAGGTAGGCCCAAATCTTTGCTTGTTCATATTCTTCAGGATCATCAAATGCTTCCAGTAGTTCAACGGTATAAATGAGCGTTGAATAGGCAGGCACTGAGCCTGATGCATATCCTCCCATGGCCAGATCGGAGGGCATGATAATCTTCGCTTTTCCGCCAACTTTCATAAGCTGTATACCCTCATTTAACCCTTCCAGGGCAATATAGCCCAGTTGCAAGCGGGCAGGTCCGTAGAGAAATCCTCCATCTATAATACCAGCCGTTTCGGCCGTTTCCTCATAACTGCTTGTAAATACAGTACCGTCAATCAATTCACCTACATAATGGATCTCTATATATGTCCCTTTATCAGGAGATATACCTGTTCCCTCTATAATAGGAATATAATACATACCTGAGGCAGTTGGTTGCACTGTGATATTATTATCGACAAGGTATTGTTCCAGCAACCTCATTTCCTGTGCTTGCAATTCCTCGGTCCCATCTTTCTTACAAGCAGTCAACATGATGGCCACAAGGAGGCCAAGAATTCCAAGTTTATATACTATTATCTTTCTCATACAATATATTGCTTTTAATATCAGATGATCACAAGCCCTTCAGGGTTGCGTTAAGAATTATTAATATCGTCCCTAAGACGCCTCTTTTGTATTCATATAGTAAACAAGGGTCATATAGGGCGGGACTATCATCCAGCCAAATTCATTAAGGAGACCTTCTTGACCATAGCCAAGCTGGTATGGTATGATCAATATCCCATCTTCCTCATCCCGCATCAGTTTAATGCCTTCGTTCCAACCGGGGATTAGATATTCACCAGGCACCATAAATGTTAGGGCTTCTTCTCCTACATTACTATCAAATTCCCTCCCATCCAGAAACTGGCCTGTGTATATTACACTCACCTGATCACCATCTTCGAACAATGGTCCGGTTCCTTCCTGTTCCTGTATGTAATAAAGTCCGGATGCAGTGGAATCCAAATTCTCAAATTCACTCTCTTTCAAGTACTCCCAAATCTTTTCCTGTTCATGTTTTGCCGGATCATCAAAGGCTTCCAACAACTCAATGATATAGATCAATGTTGAATATGCGGGCACGTTACCAGATGCACTTCCTCCAAGACCCAGGCTGGAAGGTATTATGAACTTCGCAATTTCGCCAACTTTCATCAACTTGATCCCTTCATTCAGCCCTTTCATGGGAATATGACCCAGTTGTGCCCTAAATGGACCGTAGAGAAAATCTTCTATAACAATACTATTCGTTTCAGCAGTACTCTCATCGCTTGTGGCGAATACTGTTCCATCAATCAGCATGCCGGTATACTCAATATCAATCCATGTATCATGAGTCGGGGTCACACCGGTTCCCTCGATGATGGTAATATGGTATAATCCCGATTCAGTTGGTTCCTGCGTGATATTATTATCGGCGAGGTATTGTTCAAGCAACCTCATTTCTTGCTCGATTTGTTCCTGGCTATCATCCTTTTTACATCCTCCAAGCATAATCGCCGCCAACAGGCTGAATAATCCCAGTTTATAAATAATATTCTTTCTCATAAAAATTTCTTTTTTAATCAGACGATTTTAAC